>DFPL01000010.1:0-257 GCA_002377245.1 Enterobacteriaceae bacterium UBA3516 | reverse complement strand
GACCCTGTCATCGCTGTAACAGTCTCAGTTGCATAACGTCACGTTGTCGCTTCAGAAGAGACGATGAATGAGCAGCCCTTTATCCTCTGATAGGGAGTCCTTCACCCCAGCGCCTGTTGCCAGTCGGCAATCAAATCCTGCTCATCTTCAATGCCCACCGACAACCGAATCAATTGTGGCGTAATGCCATTGGCTACGCGCTGCTCCAGCGGAATAGAGGCGTGAGTCATACTGAACGGCTGGCTCACCAGACTCTC
>DFPL01000326.1 GCA_002377245.1 Enterobacteriaceae bacterium UBA3516 | reverse complement strand
CCGAAACACCGCGACCGCGTAGCTTTCCTGCGCGTAGTGTCGGGCAAATATGAAAAGGGCATGAAGCTGCGCCAGGTGCGCCTGGGTAAAGACGTCGTGATTTCTGATGCGCTGACCTTTATGGCCGGTGACCGTTCACACGTTGAAGAAGCCTTCCCCGGCGACATCATTGGTCTGCATAACCATGGCACTATCCAAATCGGCGACACCTTCACACAGGGTGAGATGATGAAGTTCACCGGGATTCCGAACTTCGCACCGGAACTGTTCCGTCGTATCCGCCTGAAAGATCCGCTGAAGCAGAAACAGCTGCTTAAAGGCCTGGTCCAGCTCTCTGAAGAGGGTGCGGTTCAGGTCTTCCGTCCGATTGCTAACAACGATCTGATTGTGGGTGCGGTGGGTGTGCTGCAGTTTGATGTGGTGGTTTCACGCCTCAAAAGCGAATACAACGTTGAAGCGGTTTATGAATCGGTCAACGTCGCCACCGCGCGTTGGGTAGAATGTAACGACGTGAAGAAATTCGAAGAGTTCAAACGCAAGAATGAAATCCAACTTGCGCTGGATGGCGGCGATAACCTGACCTACATTGCCCCTACCATGGTTAACCTGAACCTGGCGCGCGAGCGTTACCCTGAGGTTCAGTTCCACCAGACCCGCGAACACTAATCCCCCCTACGGAGCGCGGCAGACGCCGTGCTCCGTCACTTTACCTGTCTTATTAGCCTCTTGCGGAAAGTTCTTAAATAGCCGCTATTTCGCTTTCATTGCTCGCTTTTTAATCTCCCCAACAAGCGTTTTTACGATTGTGATCTATATTTAACAATGTAATGACATTTTGGTTGGGTGTTAATCCTGTTCAATGCATGTTCAATGGTTATTAATTCATCCAAAATGTCATTACTTAATATTAATGACTGGAAAAGGGCCGTGTGCAAAGGGTGAAAACGGTAAAAGCCGTGAGTGTGACCTGAGCCATTGACTCAATATTAGGTGATTTCACCAGAGCAATAACGGCTTGATTGCCGTGGACAGCCCAAATTGTGGGCAAACTACAGGAATAGATCGATGACTACGACAAGACTGAAGATTTCTAAAACTCTGCTGGCAGTAATGTTGGGTGCAACGCTTGCAAGTGGTTCTGCGTTTGCAGAAACCTCCACTTCAGACAAAGCGGAAAACGCAGCTGACAATGCAGGGCAGAAAATCGATAGCTCTATGAATAAAGTCGGTAATTTCATGGATGACAGTGCCATTACGGCAAAAGTTAAAGCCGCGCTGGTTGATCATGAAGATATCAAAAGCACTGATATCTCCGTGAAAACTGAGAAAAAAGTGGTGACCCTGAGTGGTTTTGTTGAAAGCCAGGCTCAGGCTGAACTGGCAGTAAACGCAGCGAAAGGTGTTGAAGGTGTGGATTCCGTGAGTGACAAACTGCACGTTCGCGACGGTAAATCATCGTCTGCGAAAGGTTATGCAGGCGACACGGCAACCACCAGTGAGATCAAAGCTAAACTGCTGGCCGATGACATCGTCCCTTCCCGTAAGGTGAAAGTGGAAACCACTGATGGTGTTGTCCAGCTGTCCGGTACGGTTGATTCTCAGGCACAAATTGACCGTGCAGAAAGCGTCGCCAAAGCAGTTGATGGCGTGAAAAGTGTGAAAAACGATCTTAAAGCAAAGTAATAAACCCTGAAAATGTGCGAACCCGATGAATTCGGGAGAAGTCAGTAAGCACCTGGGAAATATCGCAGTGAGCACCTGAGCGCTCACGTTAAGCGGTCGACATTAACTATGGGTAAGGAGAGTCTTATGTTTCGTTGGGGCATTATATTTCTGGTTATCGCGTTAATTGCCGCCGCATTGGGCTTTGGTGGACTGGCGGGTACCGCGGCATGGGCAGCGAAAATTGTCTTCGTCGTCGGTATTATTCTGTTCCTGGTCAGCCTGTTCATGGGACGTCGACGTCCGTAGCGATGTAACGTTTAACTAAACGAATCATAAAGCCAGTCCATGTGACTGGCTTTCATTGTTTCTATGGTCAATAAAATGCGTTACTTTGGCTTAACGATAATCAATAAGAATTGAAGGAAGGCAGGGTGGGGCAGCATATTCCTGTGACGCCTGGCAATATCGCGCCATTAGCGTTAAAACCATTTCGTCCTGGCCGGGTCGCGCTGGTATGTGAAGGCGGCGGTCAGCGCGGTATTTTCACCGCCGGGGTGCTGGACGAGTTTATGCGCGCCGAATTTGACCCTTTCGATCTCTATCTTGGCACCTCTGCGGGTGCGCAGAACCTTTCCGCTTTTGTCTGTAACCAGCCGGGTTATGCCCGCAAAGTGATCATGCGTTACACCACCAGCCGTGAATTCTTTGACCCTGTACGCTTTGTGCGTGGCGGCAATCTGGTTGATCTTGACTGGCTGGTGGAAGCGACCGCCAGCAAAATGCCACTGGCCATGGATTACGCCGCACGTGGATTTGATGCCGGGAAATCGTTCCTGATGACCGCCTGCCGCCAGGATGACTATACCGCGGAATACTTTGCGCCTCAGCACGATACCTGGTTGGATCTGATTCGCGCCTCCAGTGCGATTCCGGGTTTTTATCGACCGGGGGTAATGCTGAATGGCATTAACTACCTGGATGGTGGCGTGAGCGATGCCATTCCGGTACAGGAAGCGGCGAAACGCGGCGCAAACACGATAGTGGTCATCCGCACGGTTCCTTCACAAATGTATTACACGCCACAATGGTTTAAGCGCATGGAACGCTGGCTGGGGGAGAGCAGTCTGCAACCGTTGATTAACCTGGTGCAGCATCATGAGAAGACCTATTCGGCTACGCAGAAATTTATCGAGGCACCGCCCGGTCAACTGCGCATAATCGAAATTTACCCGCCAAAACTGCTGAACAGCATGGCGCTGGGCAGCCGATTACCTGCGCTGCGTGAAGACTACAAGCTGGGCAGGCTCTGTGGTCGCTACTTCCTTGCAACCGTGGGCAAACTGCTGGTGGCTACGCCCCCGTTGCTCCGTCACCCTCCGGTGGTCACCCCCGCGGCCACGGTCGTGGTGCCGCCGGCGGCCGTGGCGAACGACGCGCTCGACACACCGTTAGTTAACGCTGAACAAGCCAATGATCTCCCTTTCAATAGCGAGGACACGGCGTGAGCTGGCATTTTATTGATACCCACTGTCATTTCGATTTTCCTCCCTTTCAGAACGATGAAGCGCACAGCATTGATTTGGCGTCAGAGGCGGGTATTGAACGCATTATTGTGCCGGCGATTGGCTCACACTATTTCGACCGGGTGATGGCACTTGCCCGCACCTGGCCTGCGCTGTACAGCGCACTGGGGTTGCATCCCATCGTTATCGAAGAACACACGCCGGACTGCCTCGACAAGCTGGAGCAATGGCTCGCCTCGCGGCCGGAAAAACTGGTCGCCATCGGTGAGATTGGCCTCGATTTGTATCGCGAAAATCCCCAGTTTGACAGGCAGGAAGCGGTGCTTGACGCTCAGCTAAAGCTGGCCAAACGCTTTGATTTACCGGTGATTCTGCATTCACGTCGCACGCACGATAAACTCGCCATGCATCTCAAGCGCCACAACCTCCCACGCACCGGTGTGGTACACGGTTTCGCCGGGAGTGTGCAGCAGGCGGAGCGTTTTATCAGTCTCGGATACTGCATTGGGGTGGGCGGCACCATTACCTATCCCCGTGCCAGCAAAACGCGCGAGGTGATGACGCAATTGCCGCTTGATGCGCTGTTGCTGGAAACCGACGCCCCGGATATGCCGTTGAATGGTTTTCAAGGGCAGCCCAACCGACCCGAGCAGGCCGCACGCGTCTTCGAAACCCTTTGCGAACTGCGCCCGGAGGCACCGGATGTAATAGCCCAGGCGCTGTTCGACAATACGCAGCGCCTGTTCAGGTTTGCATAATAATCGCTACAGGTAGAGCGCGGGCAGGATCACCTTTTCAACGCCTCGCGCCTCCAGCGCCTGCGCCAGAGGGGCGATATCCTCCCTTGTCGCACTGCGCCACTGTTTTGCCTCGCCATACACCCCGTGGGCATGAAAGGCATTAAGCCTCACCGGCACATCACCCAGCGTGCGAATAAAGGCAGCCAGCGCATCGATATGTTGCTGATAGTCGCAATGGTCGGGAATCACCAGCAGGCGAAGCTCCGTCAGCTTTTTGTGCGCAGCCAGTAAGCGCAGGCTGGTAAATACCTGTGTGTTATCGCGTCCCGTCAGAAAGCGCTGCAGGCCGCCGCTCCAGGCTTTCAGATCGATCATGGCGCCGTCACACATAGGCATAAGTTTGTGCCAGCCGGTCTCACTCAACATGCCATTGCTGTCTACCAGACAGGTAAGATGCCCCATAGACGTGCTGCTCTTCAGGGCGCTGAACAACGCCACTAAAAAGGGCAATTGCGTGGTCGCCTCGCCACCGCTTACGGTAATGCCCTCAATAAACATCGCCGCTTTTTGAATCTGTGCCAGCACCTCGCTCACGCTGAGCGTTAACGCCATCGGCGTTGATTGCTGCGGGCATATCGTCAGGCAGGTATCGCACTGCCTGCATGCGGCGGAATCCCAACTGACCCGCCCCTCCGACAGCGTTAAAGCGCCGTGTGGGCAGGTCGGTACGCACGCTGCGCAATGATCACAACGCCCTATGGTCCACGGGTTATGGCAGTTTTTACAGTTAAGATTGCAGCCCTGTAAAAACAAGGCCAGGCGACTGCCAGGCCCATCTACGCAGGAGAACGGGATGATTTTACTGACTAAAGCGCATCTGCTGTTCATGGCTGACCACGCGAGACTGTCGTTCAAGGATGTGGGTATTGCGGGCCGCTTCTTCACCCAGCCAGGTGGTATTGGTTCGTGATCCTTCGGCACGGAATTTCTCAAGATCCGAGAGGCGCACCATGTAGCCGGTGACGCGAACTAAATCGTTACCGCTGACGTTAGCGGTGAATTCACGCATCCCGGCCTTAAAAGCCCCAAGGCAGAGCTGTACCACCGCCTGCGGATTACGTTTCACCGTTTCATCCAGCGTCAGAATGTCACTGATGCCCGAGGTGTACCAGGCGTGATGCGGTGCGACCGTTAGCAGGTGAGTGATGGGGTCGGGCTCAACACCATAAGGCAAACGCGCGCCCGGCGTGGTGTCGGTATCCGAGCTGATCCCCGACTGGGCATGCAGCATGGCCCTGTTGTTCCAGCCCTGTTTTACCGGATTTCTTTCTACAAATTCAGCGAGTTGTTCGCTAATGGTATAAGCCAGCGCGTTGGCTTCCATATCTTTACCATAGCGCAGGTTAAGACCAGATCGATCGCAGAGAATGTTGACCGCTTCTGCCAGCCCGTACATGCCAAACATCGGCGCAAAACGTTGCGGATCAATTAACCCTTCTTTGACCAGAAAGCTCTGCTCAAAGAAACCGGATTGTTGATACAGAAAGTCGCAGCGCGCATCAATAATGGCCATTTGCTGGCGGCAGTAGTGAGGAAGCACATTATTGATAAAGTCTTCCGCGTCACGACTACGTTCGGCAATGGCCTTAAGATTCAGTCGCACCAGGGTGCTGCCACCCCCTGCCAGCGGCAGTGAGTTGTAACAACTGACGATGCCATAACCACCTTTTGTGAAAATTTTATCATTTTCGGGGCCGTTGGCGATATGCGGCTTACTGCATTCACAAATATTTTTCGCCACTTCAAGCAGTAAGTCATTTGGCGTAATCTCGGGGTCATAAATAAAGGTCAGATTAGGCGCAACCTGCTTAAGTTCGGCGTCTGCGCGGAGAATGGCACGGGTGATGGGGGTGTCCGCAGGGCCAATGTTGGCATGCATAAAGGCATCGGGCAGGGTTCTGTCGAGATAACGCCAGAAACGTTTTATTCGAATATCGATGTCCTCTTGTGTTAGAATTCTAACATACGGTTGCAGGATAGCGTCGAGTTGCCCCAAATAGACGGGCATGGATGTGACGGAAGGAACATGGTGGTAGAGGATTGTCAGCATCGACAGCGCGTCGTCGAGGTCGGTTGCCCCTTCCAGTTCAAGCCACTGCGACCCATTAGCGAGGAATTTTGCGTAGTCCGGCAGCACATAGCGCGGTTTATAAGGGGCATGGCCTTCAAACATGTCGCAAATTGTCCCTTCTTCCAGCGCGGCGCGGGCCTCTTCAGGCAAAGCGGGATAGGGAAGCGTGTTCTCCGCTTCCAGCGCCAGAAAATGGCGTTTTTGCGCCGGTGTCAGCGTACGGCTGGTGACAATATCCCGGCACCGCGACTGGTGGTATGAATCATTGGATGTGGACATATTCGCTCCTCTTATTCCTTAAGTGGTGAGCGAAGTGTAGGTAATCGGGCGTTTACCTCTTTTGATCCACATGCGCTAAACCACCGGTAAAGCGCCTCGCTCAGTACTAAAGTTTGATGAATGTCTCATTATGGTTTTGCAAAAATGAATGTCGTTTTCATTAACTGTGATGAGTGTCGAAGTGTGATGATGGGTAAATGTTAGAATAATAACAGACCCGACTAAATCGGCAGTTGCCGACGGAGAAAACTATGACTGATTTAACTGCAAGCAGCCTGCGTGCATTGAAATTGATGGACCTGACCACCCTGAACGACGATGACACCAATGAAAAAGTCATCGCCCTGTGCCATCAGGCAAAAACAGCGGTGGGTAACACGGCGGCCATCTGCATCTACCCACGCTTTATCCCCATTGCACGTAAGACGCTGAATGCGCAGGGCACCCCGGATGTGCGTATCGCTACGGTAACCAACTTCCCGCATGGCAACGACGACATCGAGATCGCGCTGGGGGAAACCCGTGCCGCTATCGCCTACGGTGCAGACGAAGTGGATGTGGTGTTCCCCTATCGCGAGCTGATCGCGGGCAATGAGCAGGTCGGTTTTGACCTGGTGAAAGCCTGCAAAGAGGCCTGCGCTGCGGCAAACGTGCTGTTGAAAGTGATCATCGAAACCGGGGAACTGAAAGAAGAAGCGTTGATCCGTAAGGCCTCTGAAATCTCGATCAAAGCCGGTGCGGACTTCATTAAAACCTCTACCGGTAAAGTGCCGGTCAACGCCACCCCGGAAAGCGCCCGCATCATGATGGAAGTGATCCGTGATATGGGTGTTGAGAAAACCGTGGGTTTCAAACCCGCTGGTGGTGTACGTACCGCTGAAGACGCGCAACAGTTCCTGGCGATTGCCGATGAACTGTTTGGCGCCGACTGGGCTGATGCTCGCCACTATCGCTTCGGTGCATCCAGCCTGCTGGCCAGCCTGCTCAAGGCACTGGGCCATGGCGATGGTATGAGCGCAAGCAGCTACTGATTACTCGTCAATGCCGGATGGCGCTTCGCTTATCCGGCCTACAGGATCGTAGGGCGGGTAAGCGTAGCGTCACCCGCCACAATTCACCCGATTCCGCATGGGGGTTACCGTGTTTCTCGCACAAGAAATTATTCGTAAAAAACGTGATGGTCACGCCTTAAGCGACGAAGAGATTCGCTTCTTTATCAATGGCATTCGCGATAACACCATCTCCGAAGGGCAGATTGCTGCGCTGGCGATGACCATTTTCTTCCACGATATGTCGATGCCTGAGCGTGTTTCGCTGACCATGGCAATGCGAGATTCAGGAACCGTTCTGGACTGGAAAAGCCTCAATCTCAATGGCCCGATTGTTGACAAACACTCCACCGGCGGTGTGGGCGATGTCACCTCGCTGATGCTCGGCCCAATGGTGGCGGCATGCGGTGGCTACATTCCGATGATCTCCGGACGTGGGCTGGGTCATACCGGTGGTACGCTGGACAAACTGGAAGCCATTCCGGGGTTTGATATCTTCCCGAATGACCAACGCTTCCGCAATATTATTCAAGATGTGGGTGTGGCGATTATCGGCCAGACCAACTCTCTCGCGCCTGCGGATAAGCGCTTTTATGCGACCCGCGACATCACCGCGACCGTCGACTCCATTCCACTCATCACCGCCTCAATCCTCGCCAAAAAACTGGCGGAAGGGCTGGATGCGCTGGTGATGGACGTGAAAGTGGGCAGCGGTGCCTTTATGCCAACGCCGGAACTCTCCGCTGAACTGGCGCAGGCCATCGTTGGCGTGGCGAATGGCGCAGGCGTCCGCACCACCGCACTGCTGACCGATATGAATCAGGTGCTCGCTTCCAGCGCGGGTAACGCAGTGGAAGTGCGAGAAGCTGTGCGCTTCCTGACCGGTGATTACCGTAACCCGCGTCTGCTGGAGGTCACCATGGCACTGTGCGTGGAGATGCTGATTTCCGGCAAACTGGCGAAGGACGACGCCGAAGCGCGTGCCAAACTGCAAGCGGTGCTGGATAACGGCAAAGCGGCTGAGATCTTTGGCCGCATGGTCGCTGCACAAAGTGGCCCGACCGATTTCATCGAAAATTACGACAAGTATTTACCGACGGCGATGCTGACCAAAGCGGTCTATGCAGACCGTGAAGGCTTCGTCGGACAGATGGACACCCGTGCTCTCGGCATGGCGGTTGTCTCCATGGGCGGCGGTCGCCGTCAGGCCTCGGACGCCATTGATTACAGCGTGGGCTTCACCGACATGGCGCGTTTGGGCGATGCGGTAGACGGCCAACGTCCGCTTGCCATCGTTCATGCGAAAGATGAAGCAAGCTGGCAGGATGCGGCAAATGCGATAAAAGCGGCGATCGTTATTGCAGATAATGCGCCGAAAGAAACGCCAACGGTCTGGCGGCGCATTACCGATTGACGATATACTGATCTGATCGCTATTTTTTGAAGCACTACGTACGGAGAACAATATGAAACGTGCATTTATTATGGTGCTGGACTCTTTCGGCATCGGCGCAACAGAAGATGCAGAACGTTTTGGTGACGTGGGTTCCGATACCATGGGTCACATCGCAGAAGCCTGTGCTAAAGGCGAAGCGGATAACGGACGTAAAGGCCCGTTGAATCTGCCAAACCTGACTCGCCTGGGCCTGGTGAAAGCGCACGAAGGTTCAACCGGTAAAGTTGCTGCTGGCATGGATGGCAACGCGGAAGTGGTGGGCGCATACGCCTGGGCGCATGAGCTCTCTTCCGGCAAAGACACGCCATCCGGCCACTGGGAAATCGCCGGTGTACCGGTCCTGTTTGACTGGGGTTACTTCTCCGATCACGAGAACAGCTTCCCGCAGGAACTGCTGGATAAACTGGTTAAGCGTGCCAACCTGCCGGGTTACCTCGGTAACTGCCACTCTTCCGGTACCGTCATCCTCGACCAGCTTGGCGAAGAGCACATGAAAACCGGCAAGCCGATTTTCTACACCTCCGCTGACTCGGTGTTCCAGATTGCCTGTCACGAAGAGACCTACGGCCTGGATAAGCTTTACGAGCTGTGTGAAATTGCCCGCGAAGAGCTGACCGAAGGCGGTTACAACATTGGTCGCGTTATCGCCCGTCCATTTGTAGGCGACAAAGCCGGTAACTTCCAGCGCACCGGTAACCGTCATGACCTGGCCGTCGAGCCACCGTCAGCGACCGTGCTGCAGAAGTTTGTCGATGAGAAAGACGGCCAGGTCGTCTCTGTGGGTAAAATCGCCGACATCTACGCCAACTGCGGCATCACCAAAAAAGTGAAAGCCACCGGTCTGGACGCGCTGTTTGACGCTACCATTGAGGAAATGAAAATCGCGGGTGATAAGACCATTGTCTTTACCAATTTCGTTGATTTTGACTCATCCTGGGGCCATCGCCGCGATGTCGCGGGCTATGCGGGTGGTCTGGAACTCTTTGACCGCCGACTGCCGGAGCTGATGGAACTGGTGGGTGAGGATGACATCCTGATCCTGACCGCTGACCACGGCTGCGATCCGACCTGGCAGGGCACCGATCATACCCGTGAGCACATTCCGGTTCTGATCTACGGCCCGAAAGTGAAACCAGGATCGCTTGGCCACCGTGACACCTTCGCGGATATCGGCCAGACCGTCGCGAAATACTTTGGTACGTCTGATATGGAATATGGCAAAGCCATGTTCTGAGGCCATTGCCGGGTGGCGGCTGCGCCTTACCCGGCCTACAAAACTACATGAAACACGGGTGCGGCCTGATGCCCTCACCCCAACCCTCTCCCACGATAAACACGGGTGCGGCTTGATGCCCTCACCCCAGCCCTCCCCCACGGGGGGAGGGAGAACTTAAAATAAAAAGGAACTGAAGATGGCAACTCCTCACATTAACGCAGAAATGGGCGATTTCGCTGACGTTGTTTTGATGCCAGGCGATCCGCTGCGTGCGAAGCATATTGCTGAAACTTTCTTTGAAGATATCCGTGAAGTTAACAACGTACGCGGCATGCTGGGTTACACCGGTACCTACAAAGGTCGCAAAATTTCCGTAATGGGTCACGGCATGGGTATCCCGTCCTGCTCCATTTATGCGAAAGAGCTGATCACCGATTTCGGCGTGAAGAAAATCATCCGTGTGGGCTCCTGCGGTGCTGTACGCATGGACGTAAAACTGCGTGATATCGTTATCGGCATGGGTGCCTGTACCGATTCTAAAGTTAACCGTATGCGTTTTAAGGATCATGACTTTGCGGCGATTGCCGACTTTGACATGGTGCGTAACGCGGTTGATGCAGCCAAAGCGCTGGGCGTTGATGCCCGCGTCGGTAACATCTTCTCTGCGGATCTGTTCTACGCACCGGACGGCGGCGAGATGTTCGACGTAATGGAAAAATACGGCATCCTGGGCGTCGAAATGGAAGCAGCAGGTATCTATGGCGTGGCGGCAGAGTTCGGTGCGAAAGCGCTGACCATCTGTACCGTTTCTGACCATATCCGTACCCACGAGCAGACCACTTCAGCTGAGCGTCAAACCACGTTCAACGACATGATCAAAATCGCGCTGGAATCCGTTCTGCTGGGCGACAAAGAGTAAGTATTGTGTCGCCCGGTAGCGCTGCATTTACCGGGCCTGCGCAAAAACCTGTAGGCCGGATAAGGCGTAGCCGCCATCCGGCTTATTTTTTATCGAAGTATTTATTCATAAATCTTCTCATTCTTAATATTTATCCATATTTTTCATTGTGATGTGATTTTAATCTATTCAGATATCTATCCAGGTATCTATTCATGCAGTACGAACTTGCATCCATGTTGGACATACAAGCAGGGCTTCCGAACATCCATAAATTTCAGCCATGCGGCTTCTCATAGGAGTGCTTATTTGTTCTTTTTTTTCAATACGAGCAAGTGATTCCGGGGTGATGTTCAACATTTTTGCTGCATCAGTACGAGATAAGTGTTTACAGATACGTACCGCAGCAAGCCAGGATACTTTTTGCTGAGCCATGGTTAGCGCAATGGCCTGCTCTTGTTTTATCACGTCAAACATGCAGCCATTCCATTAAGTGGGAGAGCCCATGAGCTGACAAGAAATGACGGAGCCATGACTGGAAGAGTCATTATCTCACGGCCCCTGCAATCCACGCCGACAGCTCCCGCAGCTCTTTCTCTTGCTCCGGGAAATCTCCCAGCAGTGCCTCACACTCTTGCGCCAGTGCATCCGCGCGATACAAGCAGCCCTGCAGACGAGCAGCCAGTGCCTCCAGCGGCGCGGGATTCAGGCTGTCGGTGAACACCTGCGTGCGGGTGATATGCCCCTTTTCAACATCGAAGTGCAGTTCCACGCCGCCCCAGGTGAAACGCTCATCCAGTAAATGACTGAATGCCGGGGCCTGGCCAAAATTCCACTCCCAACTGCTCTGGCGGGCAAAGGTTTCGGCGAAGTTTGGCAGGTCCGGGGTTTTATCCGGCGAAATGATCTCGGCTTCCACACGCTCACCATAATGCGCGAAAAAGGCCTCCGTCACCGCTTCACAAATGCGTTCATGGCTGACGCCGGGCAGCAAATCGACGAGGTTCGCGACCCGTCCACGCACCGACGTAATGCCTTTGGCCTGTAGCTTTTTCTTATCGGGATTGAGGTAGTTCGCCAGACGGCTGAGGTCGGCATTCAGCAGCAACGTGCCATGATGGAAACCACGATCCTGGGTTTCGCGATAGGCCGAACCGGAAACCTTGCGATCGCCCTCATCGGTTTTAACCACCAGGTCATTTCGCCCGGAGGCTTCTGCGGTGACGCCAAGGGCGTTTAGCGCGTTGAGCACTATCGAGGTGGAGATGGTTTTGTCATACTCTGGCTTACCCGCCATAAAGGTAAAGCAGGTGTTACCGAGATCGTGGAATACCGCGCCACCGCCGCTGCTGCGTCGCGCCAGCCGGACGTTATCTTCTTCCATCCGCCGCGTATTACACTCTTTCCACGGGTTCTGCGCCCGGCCAATGACGACCGTATCGGCATTGCGCCACAAAAAAAGCACGCGCTGAGTGGCAGGCATCTGGCGGAAAATACACTCTTCAACCGCCAGATTGAACCAGGGATCGTAAGAATCAGAGATAAGCAGGCGCAGCGTAGACATGGCAGATTTCCTTTTCCATTTTGAGGCGCCCACTGTACCACTAATCTTTCTTTTCGCTCTCTTCCTCTTCCACGACGGGCTTGTTGGCCGTCAGCAGGAAAGGTGACTGTTGCCAGCGGGTACGCTTACCCTGCAGCAGGGTGCGGGTCAGCACCACACCAATTGCCAGTGAGAGCAGCAGCATCAGGCGCAAAATATTGGTGGTGTTATCCACCTGTTTGGATTCTGTCGCCAGAGTATGAGTATCGAGCGTTAAGCGCAGATAGCCCAGCGGTCCGCTTTTCCCCTGAATCGGCTCGACGATCTGCTGATTAAAGTAGCCGCCCGCTTTTTTACCGTCCAGCGCCAGTCTGTCGCGCACGTCAATGCTTTCACCAGAGCGAGCGATAAGATCTCCGCCCTCATCGTAGACGCCAGCATCCAGGATGCGGCTCTCATCGGTTAATTGCCGGAGTACAACACTGATTCGCTTATCGTCAGGGGTTTCAGTCCGCATCAGCGGGGCGAGGTTCAACGTCACCTGTTTTGCCAGCGTGCGGGCAAGCTCCTCGAACTGCGGATTTCGCTGGCGCTGGTGATTCTGACTGAACCATGAGGCCCCCTGCATCAGAGCAACCAGCAAGGCCAGACAGAAAAGCACGATCACGGCGCGATGAAGCCTGAATTTAAGTTTTGCGCGAGCCATATTCCACCTGTTGAAAATTTGCGGCTTAATGTTGCCAGAAGCGCTGGTTACAAGGTAGCCTCATGCGTTATTTTTACCTCAGCACATATCCCTACAGGAGCTGTAATGCCGAATAATTTGACCTGGTGCGACCTGCCCAACGACGTTTCACAGTGGCCTGGGTTGCCGCTCTCATTAAGTGGCGATGAGGTCATGCCCCTGGATTATCACGCAGGACGCAGCGGTTGGCTTCTGTATGGACGCAAGCTGGATAAAGCACATCTGACCGCCTGGCAGCGTAAACTGGGGGCTGCCATGGTGATTGTGGCGGCCTGGCGGGTGGATGATTATCAGGTCATTCGCCTCGCCGGCTCGCGAACGCCGCGTGCCACGCGTCTGGCGCATGATAGTGGGCTGGATGTGGCTCCGCTAGGAAAAATCCCGTCGCTGCGCATGCCGGGCGTGATGGTGATGGACATGGACTCCACCGCCATTCAAATCGAATGTATTGATGAAATTGCCAAACTGGCGGGAACCGGCGAGCAGGTGGCTGAAGTCACGGAACGCGCGATGCGCGGCGAGCTGGACTTTACCGCCAGCCTGCGCAGCCGGGTGGCCACGCTCAAAGGTGCGGATGCCAATATTCTGCATCAGGTACGTGAAACGCTGCCATTAATGCCTGGTCTCACGCAGATGGTGCTGAAGATGCAAACCCTGGGCTGGAAAGTGGCCATCGCCTCCGGCGGCTTCACCTTCTTCGCCGACCATCTGCGGGAAAAATTGAGCCTGTCCGATGCGGTGGCTAATCAACTGGAAACCTTTGACGGCAAGTTTACCGGCAATGTGTTGGGCGATATCGTAGACGCGCAGTACAAAGCGAAAACCCTTACCGAGCTGGCGGAAAAATATGAAATTCCGCTGACGCAGACCATTGCGATTGGTGACGGCGCAAACGATCTGCCGATGATTAAAGCTGCTGGTCTGGGCATTGCCTACCATGCAAAACCCAAAGTTAACGAAAAGGCGGAAGTCACGATCCGTCACGCTGACCTGATGGGCGTGTTCTGCATTCTCTCAGCCAGCATCAGTAAAAAATAAACGAGGTCTCTGTGGCGAAAGCTCCAAAACGCGCATTTGTCTGTAATGAATGTGGTGCCGATTACCCCCGCTGGCAGGGGCAGTGCAGTGCCTGCCATGCCTGGAATACCATTACCGAAGTGCGCGTGGCGGCATCGCCTACCGTGGCCCGCAATGAGCGTCTGAGCGGCTATGCGGGCAACGCGGGCGTCTCAAAGGTGCAGAAATTATCTGATATCAGCCTTGAGGCATTACCGCGCTTCTCCACCGGGTTTAAAGAGTTCGATCGTGTACTTGGCGGCGGCGTGGTGCCGGGCAGCGCCATTCTGATTGGTGGTAACCCGGGTGCCGGGAAATCCACGCTGCTGTTGCAGACCCTGTGCAAACTTGCCGAACACATGAAAACGCTGTACGTCACCGGGGAAGAGTCATTGCAGCAGGTGGCGATGCGCGCGCACCGGCTGGGTCTTCCAACCACCAATTTGAATATGCTTTCTGAAACCAGCATCGAGCAAATCTGCCTGATTGCGGATGAAGAACAGCCGAAGCTCATGGTCATCGACTCCATTCAGGTGATGCATATGGCGGATATCCAGTCTTCGCCGGGCAGCGTGGCGCAGGTGCGAGAAACCGCTGCTTATCTGACGCGCTTTGCCAAGACGCGTGGCGTGGCAATTGTGATGGTGGGGCATGTCACTAAAGACGGCTCGCTGGCCGGGCCGAAAGTCCTGGAGCACTGTATTGACTGCTCGGTACTGCTGGATGGCGATGCTGATTCCCGTTTTCGTACGCTGCGCAGCCACAAGAACCGCTTTGGCGCGGTGAATGAGCTGGGCGTGTTTGCCATGACCGAGCAGGGGCTGCGCGAGGTCAGTAATCCATCTGCCATCTTCCTGAGCCGCGGTGATGAAGTCACTTCTGGCAGCTCGGTGATGGTGGTGTGGGAAGGTACGCGACCGCTGTTGGTGGAGATTCAGGCGCTGGTCGATCACTCCATGATGGGCAACCCACGCCGTGTCGCGGTGGGGCTGGAGCAAAACCGTCTGGCCATTTTACTGGCGGTGCTGCACCGCCACGGAGGTCTGCAAATGGCCGACCAGGATGTTTTCGTCAACGTGGTGGGCGGCGTGAAGGTGACAGAGACCAGCGCCGATTTAGCACTGCTTCTGGCGATGGTCTCCAGCCTGCGCGACAGGCCGCTGCCGCAGGATCTGGTGGTCTTCGGCGAAGTGGGGCTGGCGGGCGAGATTCGCCCCGTACCGAGCGGGCAGGAGCGAATCTCTGAAGCCGCGAAACATGGCTTCCGCCGGGCTATCGTGCCCGCAGCCAACGTGCCGAAAAAAGTGCCGGAAGGCATGCAGATTTTTGGCGTGAAGAAACTCTCAGATGCGCTAAGTGTCTTTGACGACTTATAATTAAATGTATGCACCGATGTTGTAGGCCTGATAAGCGAAGCGCCATCAGGCACTGCGATTTACTGCATTGCGTTAATTTGCCGGATGGCGGCGATGCCTTATCCGGCCTACGATTTTTTTCAGCAGGAGGCTCCAGTGTCGTCATTCGACTATCTCAAAACCGCGATTCGTCAAAAGGGCTGTACGCTTCAGCAGGTTGCGGACGCCAGCGGTATGACCAAAGGCTATCTGAGCCAGTTGCTGAATGCCAAAATCAAAAGTCCCAGTGCGCAAAAACTGGAGGCCTTACACCGCTTTCTCGGCCTTGAATTCCCTCGTCAGCAGAAAAACATTGGCGTGGTGTTCGGCAAATTCTACCCCTTGCACACCGGGCATATTTACCTGATTCAGCGCGCCTGTAGCCAGGTGGATGAGCTGCATATCGTGATGGGTTACGACGAAAAACGCGACCGCGAGCTCTTTGAGAACAGCGCCATGTCGCAGCAGCCGACCATCAGCGACCGTTTGCGCTGGCTGCTTCAGACTTTTAAGTATCAGAAAAATATCCGTATTCATGCCTTCAACGAAGAGGGGATGGAGCCGTATCCGCACGGTTGGGATGTCTGGAGTAAAGGCATTAACGCCTTTATGGATGAGAAAGGCATTCAGCCCAACTGGATCTATACCTCAGAAGAGGCGGATGCTGAGCAATACCTTGAACATCTTGGCGTGCAGACGGTGTTGATCGACCCCAAACGCACCTTTATGAACATCAGCGGCGGGCAGATTCGTGCCAACCCCTTCCGTTACTGGGATTATATTCCCACCGAAGTAAAACCCTTTTTCGTGCGTACGGTGGCGATACTGGGAGGGGAGTCCAGCGGAAAATCGACGCTGGTGAATAAACTTGCCAATATTTTCAATACCACCAGTGCCTGGGAATATGGGCGGGATTATGTGTTCTCTCATCTGGGCGGCGATGAGATGGCGCTGCAGTATTCTGACTATGACAAAATCGCCTTGGGTCAGGCACAGTACATTGATTTTGCAGTTAAATATGCCAATAAAATCGCGTTTATTGATACCGATTTTGTCACCACCCAGGCGTTTTGTCTCAAGTACGAAGGGCGCGAACATCCCTTTGTGCAGGCGATGATCGACGAGTACCGCTTTGACCTGGTGATCCTGCTGGAAAACAATGTTCCCTGGGTTGCCGATGGGTTAAGAAGTCTGGGCAGTTCAGTCGACCGCCGGGAGTTCCAGAACATGCTGGTAGATATGCTCAAAGAGAACAATATCACCTGGCGGCACGTTGAAGAGCCGGATTACGATTCGCGGTTTCTGCACTGCGTTGAGTTGGTCAGAGAGTTGATGGGGGAAAAGGGGGAGTCCTCTGCGGTCTGATGCCCTCACCCCGGCCCTCNNGGGAGAGGGAGAAAACACTAAAAAAGGCAACTTGCGTTGCCTTTTTGCTTTTACCTCTATGGGGAGAGGGAGAAAACACTAAAAAGGGCAGCTAACGCTGCCTTTTTGCTGTTTATTTTGAAATACGTTTGTACTTGATGCGCTTTGGTTCCAGCGCGTCAGCGCCGAGGGTGCGTTTCTTGTACTCTTCGTACTCGGTAAAGTTACCTTCAAAGAATTCCACTTTACCTTCATCCTGGTAGTCCAGAATGTGGGTGGCGATACGGTCAAGGAACCAACGGTCATGCGAGATAACCATCGCGCAGCCCGGGAACTCCAGCAGAGCGTTTTCTAACGCGCGCAGGGTTTCGATATCCAGGTCGTTGGTCGGTTCATCGAGCAGCAGCACGTTGCCGCCAACCTGCAGCAGTTTTGCCAGGTGCAGACGACCGCGCTCACCACCGGACAGCTCGCCGACGCGTTTGCCCTGATCAACCCCTTTGAAGTTGAAGCGGCCAACGTAGGCGCGGCTTGGCATCTCGGTATTGCCGATGCGCATAATATCCTGCCCACCTGAGACTTCTTCCCACACGGTCTTGCTGTTGTCCATTGCGTCACGGAACTGGTCAACGGAGGCCAGCTTGACGGTATCACCCAGGGTGATAGTGCCGCTGTCAGGTGATTCCTGACCGGACATCATGCGGAACAGGGTCGATTTACCCGCGCCGTTTGGACCGATGATGCCGACAATCGCCCCTTTAGGCACGGCAAAGCTCAGGTCGTCAATCAGCAGGCGATCGCCGTAGGATTTACGCAGGTTGCTGACTTCCACCACTTTGTCACCCAGGCGGGCTCCTGGTGGAATAAACAGCTCGTTGGTTTCGTTACGCTTCTGGTATTCAGCGTTGTTCAGCTCTTCAAAGCGTGCCAGACGGGCCTTGCCCTTAGACTGACGGCCTTTCGCGCCCTGACGAACCCACTCCAGCTCTTTCTCAATCGATTTACGACGCGCTGCTTCCTGAGAAGCTTCCTGTGCCAGGCGCTGATCTTTCTGCTCCAGCCAGGAGGAGTAGTTGCCTTCCCACGGAATACCTTCACCGCGGTCAAGCTCAAGGATCCAGCCAGCAACGTTATCAAGGAAGTAACGGTCGTGGGTAATCGCCACCACGGTGCCTTCGAAGTCGTGCAGGAAACGTTCCAGCCACGCCACGGATTCCGCATCCAGGTGGTTAGTCGGTTCGTCGAGCAGCAGCATATCGGGTTTTTCGAGCAGCAGGCGGCAAAGCGCCACACGGCGGCGTTCACCACCGGACAGGGTTGCGATTTTCGCATCCCAGTCAGGCAGACGCAGGGCATCCGCCGCACGTTCCAACTGGACGTTCAGGTTATGACCGTCGTGCGCCTGAATGATCTCTTCAAACTTGCCCTGTTGAGCCGCCAGCTTATCGAAGTCGGCATCCGGTTCCGCGTACTTAGCATACACTTCATCCAGGCCTTTCAGCGCGTTAACGACCTCGGCAACCGCTTCTTCAACGGATTCACGCACGGTCTGCTCAGGATTTAACTGCGGTTCCTGCGGCAGGTAACCAATTTTGAGACCCGGCTGAGGGCGGGCTTCACCTTCGATGTCGGTGTCGATGCCAGCCATAATACGCAGCAGGGTGGACTTACCGGCGCCGTTAAGGCCCAGTACGCCGATTTTTGCGCCAGGGAAGAAACTCAGCGAGATGTTTTTCAGAATATGACGTTTCGGCGGAACCACCTTGCCGACACGGTGCATGGTATATACGAATTGAGCCACGTTGGACTTCGCCTCTTTTATGTAATATCAACAGCGGAGTGTAGCCGTTTTCTTTGCCCAATCCCAGCCAGCCCTGTCAGGTGTGTTAAAACGGGCGAGAAAGGTAAAAAAGTGTCCATTACGTGGCGCGTTGCGTCAGGCACGGTTAGCATTAATAAATTGTGCGGCATGAGGCTGCAATGACCGTTTTATAAGAGGAATGCGCAGTGCAGAGAGCGAAACAAGCCGCCTGGCGTTACATGGTGGCCAGTATGTGTTTACTGTCCCTCAGCAATGCAGCTCGAGCGGACTCACTGGATGAACAACGTAGTCGCTACGCCCAAATCAAGCAGGCGTGGGACTTGAAGCAGATGGATGTGGTGTCGCAACTGATGCCGACGCTGAAAAATTACCCTCTCTATCCGTACCTGGAATATCGCCAGATTACCGACGATCTGATGAACCAGCCCACGGTCACCGTCAGCAATTTTATTCAGGCTAACCCTACGCTACCGCCCGCTCGTACCCTGAAGACGCGCTTTGTGAATGAACTGGCGCGCCGACAGGACTGGCGTGGCCTGCTGGCTTTTAGCCCGGAAAAACCGGCAGCGACCGAGGCGCAATGTAATTACTACTATGCGAAGTGGAATACGGGGCAGGCCGAAGAGGCCTGGCAGGGGGCAAAAGAACTCTGGCTGACCGGCAACAGCCAACCGAATGCCTGTGACCAGCTGTTTGGCGCATGGCGTGCGTCTGGTCAACAGGATCCGCTGGCGTTTCTGGAACGTATCCGTCTGGCGATGAAAGCGGGGAATACCCGACTGGTGACGGTGCTGGCAGGCCAAATGCCCTCGGAGTATCAAACCATCTCTACGGCGATCATTGCGCTGGCAAACGATCCAAACAGCGTCATGAATTTTGCCCGCACCACCGGAGCCACAGACTTCACCCGTCAGATGGCGGCTGAAGCGTTTGAAAGCGTGGCGCGTCAGGATGTGGAAAATGCGCGGCTGATGATTCCATCCCTGGTGCAGGCGCAGCAACTGAACGAAGATCAAACCCAGATCCTCAGAGATACCGTGGCCTGGCGGCTGATGGGCAACGACGTGACTGAGGAGCAAGCGCGCTGGCGTGATGATGCCATCATGCGCTCGCAATCGACGTCCATTGTGGAACGCCGGGTGCGTATGGCAATCGGCACCGGCGACCGGGCGGGATTAAATACCTGGCTGGCGCGTCTGCCGATGGACGCGAAAGAAAAAGATGAATGGCGCTACTGGCAGGCCGATCTGCTGCTTGAGCGTGGCCGCGAGACTGAGGCAAAAGAGATCCTGCATACGCTGATGCAGCAGCGCGGATTCTACCCGATGGTGGCCGCCCAGCGGCTGGGGGAAGATTACACGATGAAAATCGATAAAGCCCCCGGCAATATTGATCCCGCACTGGCGCAAGGGCCAGAAATGGCACGCGTGCGCGAATTAATGTTCTGGAATCAGGATAATACCGCGCGCAGTGAATGGGCCAATTTGATCACCAGCCGCACTGTCTCCGAGCAGGCTCAACTGGCACGCTATGCCTTTAATCAACACTGGTGGGATCTGAGCGTTCAGGCAACGATCGCCGGTAAGCTTTGGGATCAGTTGGAAGAGCGTTTCCCGCTGGCATATAACGATCTTTATGCGCGTTATACCCAGGGGAAAGACATTCCGCAAAGCTATGCGATGGCAATTTCGCGTCAGGAGAGTGCCTGGAACCCTAAAGTTCGTTCACCGGTGGGAGCAAGCGGCTTGATGCAAATTATGCCGGGAACGGCAACGCACACGGTGAAGATGTTTAATATTCCGGGCTACAGCAACGCGGCGCAGCTGCTCGACCCGGAAACCAACATCAATATTGGTACCAGCTACCTGCAGTACGTCTATCAGCAGTTTGGCAACAACCGTATCTTCTCCTCGGCGGCGTACAACGCCGGGCCCGGGCGCGTGCGTACCTGGTTGAATAACAGCGCAGGGCGTATTGATGCGGTCGCATTTATTGAAAGCATTCCGTTTTCTGAAACGCGCAGTTATGTGAAAAACGTACTGGCCTATGATGCTTATTACCGCTTCTTTATGAACGGAACCAAGCCAACCGTGCTGACTGACGCGGAATGGCAGCGTCGTTACTGATCGCCGTTGTTTATGCTATGCTGCGTACTCATTAACGAGTACGCAGCAAAATGGCGGAATATTATGACTCAACAATCACCCTATTCAGCGGCCATGGCCGAACAACGCAACCAGGAATGGCTGCGCTTCGTTGAACTCGTCAGACAATCGTATGAACAGGATCTGCATCTCCCCCTGCTCAATCTGATGCTTACGCCGGATGAACGTGAAGCACTGGGCACTCGCGTGCGGATCATCGAAGAGCTTTTGCGCGGCGAGATGAGTCAGCGCGAGCTGAAAACGGAGCTGGGTGCCGGTATTGCCACTATTACCCGTGGCTCCAACAGTTTAAAGTCAGCACCGGCCGACTTACGCGTATGGCTGGAAGCGATCTTACTCAACGCTCAGCGATAGACCGCATTGTGGAACGGGCTTAAGGCCAGAATCACCGCCTGGTGATAGACGCTGGCGCGGGTGAGTTTACCAGCGGTAAATACCCCAATGGCCCCCTCTTTACGGCCAATTTCATCGATGCCGGTGTAACTCGACATCGCCGGACCCAGGGCTTCACCTTCACGGATTTTTTCCAGAATCACTTCAGGCAGGGGCAGGGTGGCGGAACGTGATTCTCCGCGCTGCTCACTATTCTCAATCACCACCCAGCTAAAGGTGCTGCCTTCATCAATTCCTGCTTCTATGGCGACCCAGAAATCCGCATTGGGCCTGGCAAGGCGGGCGTTGTTTACCCGGTTGCGGGCGCCTGTGCGAGTCTCTTCATTGCCGAGGGGTTGTTCCGGCACGCCGCTTGCGACGTCAACGGATTCGATTTCGCAGCAACCTTCGCCGTAAATCTCATGAAAAGCGTGCAGAATCGCCCGAATTTTGGCGGGATTGGTGGTAGCAACGACAACATGGTGCATAATCTATACTTGGCAGCCCGAAATGAGACGCGTTTTTCATGCCGGGTAAAGCCGTCCTCAAATAATAAATTTCATCGCAGTATAATGGATAAAAAAGCATGTTACAGGTATACCTTGTCCGCCACGGTGAAACGCAGTGGAACGCCGAGCGTCGTATTCAAGGCCATTCAGACAGTCCGTTAACAGAGAAAGGGGAACAGCAGGCATGGCAGGTTGCTGAGCGCGCAAAAGCGCTGGGCATCACCCATATTATTGCCAGCGATCTCGGACGGACGCGCCGCACGGCTGAAATCATCGCAGAATTATGTGGATGTGACATTACCCTTGATTCACGTCTACGCGAGCTGGATATGGGCGTGCTGGAAAAGCGCCGTATCGAATCCCTTACCGACGAAGAAGAAGGCTGGCGTCGTACCCTGGTTAATGGGACGGCGGGCGGGCGTATTCCTGAGGGCGAGTCAATGCAGGAGCTGGCTGACCGTATGCATGCGGCGCTGGCGGATTGCCTGACGTTACCGCAAGGGAGTCGCCCGATGATCGTCAGTCATGGTATGGCGCTGGGCTGCCTGGTCAGTACCATCCTCGGCCTGCCTGCGTATGCTGAGCGTCGTCTGCGCCTGCGTAACTGTTCCATCTCGCGTATCGATTATCAGGACAGCGCGTGGCTGGCATCCGGCTGGGTTGTAGAGACCGCAGGGGACGTATCGCATCTGGACGCCCCTGCGTTGGATGAACTGCAGCGTTAACGGCGGATAGGGACGAGATATTCGCAGCGAATCTGGTGCGGGGGCTCTTGCGTCCGCGCATCATCCTGCGGGTAAAAACGTTCAATATCCTGGCCTTTGCGGCGTGTCAGATTGAGCATTGGCATGCAGGTGCCGTAGACGGTCAGGATAAATTCCTGCACGCCGCTGCCCAGTCCGTCGTAGGAGAACATCACGTAATCGCCGCCTTCCAGCACCACCGGATGGGCATTATGCATGTGCCCGTTCGCCATCTCAGGCGTCAGCGCGGTGGTGTAAAAGACTTCCTGCTCATCATCTTTCTCAAGGCTTGGGCGCGGCTCATGCAAGCCATACATTTCAGCCGGAACAGAAGGCGCGTTACCCAGAAACTCCCGCCAGAACTGAATGCGCATCTGATGGCGGAAATCAGAAATCTCTTCCAGAGAACATGTATAGCTTTGGGTAATCCCCACCAGCTGCGTTTCAGGCAGGGTAACGAACTCGTGCTTCGGCATCGTGAATTCACCTAAGCGCATGGGCGGGCGAATGCCAAATGCGCTCCAGTCAGGCGAGCGACGGTACAATGCAGGCGTTTGCGAAAATTGCTTTTTGAAAGCGCGGGTAAAGGTTTGCTGCGAATCAAAACGGTATTGCAGGGCAATATCCAGAATCGGACGTGAGGTCAAACGCAGCGCAACGGCGGATTTTGACAGGCGGCGGGCGCGAATGTAGGCACCAATCGCATGGCCCGTCACGTCTTTAAACATCCTTTGCAGGTGCCACTTGGAATAGCCTGCTTTCGCCGCCACATTGTCCAGCGATAACGGCTGATCGAGATGGCCTTCCAGCCACGCAAGCAGATCGCGAATAATCCCGGCCTGATCCATACAATATCCTCTTCCATAAAACGGCGAACGCCTGATACAAGGATGGGATAATATCACCGTTTGTTGTTTTAGCATTCAGTGTTTTTTTTGTTCATAAATGCGCATTGTGACTGATTTTCATGATGATTTTTGTAAATTAGTGATCTATAAACGTTTTCGCCTACAGCTAAGAATAGTTGCTCAACGTTATATTCAAAAATGGTAACAATATGAAATATACAAGCCTCATCCTTTCATCAGTACTGCTGTTATGTAGCGCTGCAAAGGCAGAACAGATTGGTTCCGTGGACACCGTTTTTAAAATGTTTGGTCCGGACCATAAAATTGTTGTCGAAGCGTTTGACGACCCGGATGTGCAAAACGTGACCTGCTACATCAGCCGGGCGAAAACCGGCGGCATTAAAGGCGGTCTGGGTCTGGCGGAAGATACGTCTGATGCCGCCATCTCCTGCCAGCAGGTAGGGCCAATTGAAGTCAGCGATAAGATTAAAAATGGCAAAGCGCAGGGGGACGTTGTTTTCCAGAAACGCACATCGCTGGTCTTTAAGAAACTGCAGGTTGTCCGTTTTTACGATGCTAAGCGCAATGCACTTATCTACCTGACGTATTCCGACAAAGTGGTGGAAGGGTCACCGAAGAATGCGTTGAGTGCCGTGCCGATTATGCCCTGGGGCAAATAAAAGGAGTGGGCATGCCACAACCGCAAATCTGGCTGGTGGAAGATGAGATAAGTATCGCCGATACGCTGATCTACATGCTGCAACAGGATGGTTTCAATGTTCGCGCCTTCGAGCGTGGGCTGCCCGTTCTGGATGCGGCAACCCGGCAGTTGCCCGATCTGGCTATTCTGGATGTGGGTCTGCCGGACATCAGCGGTTTTGAGCTTTGCCGCCGTTTACTGGCCGTTGCACCTGGGCTGCCCGTGCTGTTTCTCACGGCCCGCAGCGATGAGATCGATAAGCTGCTGGGGCTGGAGATGGGGGCAGATGATTACATCGCTAAACCCTTCTCACCCCGGGAGGTGTGTGCCAGGGTAAGGACCGTTTTACGGCGTTTTCAGAAAGCGGCGAGCCCGTCTACCACCGTCCGTGTTGGTCAGTTTGAGCTGGACGAACCCGCGGCGCTGATACGCTGGTGCGGTGAAACCCTGCCCCTGACGCGCTATGAATTTTTATTGCTCAAAACCCTGCTGCATGCGCCGGGCCGGGTTTTCTCACGGCAGCAACTGATGGATATTGTCTGGGTGGATGCAGAAGAGAGTTTTGACCGTACCGTCGACACGCACATTAAAACCCTGCGCGCCAAATTACGGGCGATCAACATGGAGGCTTCACCCATTAATACTCATCGTGGTATGGGCTACAGCCTGGGGATCCGCTAATGCGCATTGGCATGCGGCTGTTGCTGGGCTATTTCCTGATTGTGGCGGTGGCAGCATGGTTTGTGTTGTCGATCTTCGTGCAGGAGATCAAACCTGGCGTCAGGCGAGCAACCGAAGGGACGCTGATTGATACCGCCACGCTGCTGGCTGAGATCGGCCGTGGCGACTTGCTTTCCGGCGAGGCGCAAAACGGGCAACTGGCGCAGGCATTCTCCTCACTGTCACAGCGGGCTTTCAGGGCCAACATCAGTGGTATCCGTAAAGTTCGCAATGAATATCATGTCTACATGACCGATGCCGTTGGCAAGGTGGTCTTTGACTCGGCGGGAAAAGCGCTGGGGGAAGACTATTCTCGCTGGAATGATGTCTGGTTGACGCTGCGGGGGAAATACGGTGCACGTAGTACTCTGTCCGATCCGAACGATCCCGAAAGCACCGTAATGTACGTGGCGGCTCCGATAACCGAACAGGGAAAAATCATCGGTGTGATAAGCGTGGGCAAGCCCAACAGTGCTATCGCGCCGGTGATTAAACGCAGCGAGCGCCGGATCCTTTGGGCCAGTACCGCTTTGCTCGGGATCGCCCTGCTGATTGGCTTTGGCATGGCGCTTTGGATCAACCGCTCTATTGGCAAACTGACGCGTTATGCTGATGCGGTGACGGAGAAGACCCCGCTGCCGCTGCCCTCGCTCGGTAGTAGCGAACTACGCAAACTCGCTCAGGCTCTGGAGAGCATGCGCCAGAAACTCGAGGGGAAAAATTACATTGAGCGCTATGTTCATGCGCTGACGCATGAGTTGAAAAGCCCTCTGGCTGCGATTCGCGGTGCGGCTGAAATCCTTCGGGAAAATCCACCCCCCGCTGTCGCTGCCCATTTCACGGGCAATATTCTTGCGCAAAATGCCCGTATGCAGGCGCTGGTGGAAAAGCTTCTCTCACAGGCGAAACTGGAAAACCGCCAGGAGATTGCCCTGTCCCAGGTCAGGCTCAGTGAGATTTTCTCTCAGCTCGCGGATGAACGTAGCGTCGTGCTGGCAGGTAAACATCTTACCCTCGAACACCATGCGGCAGAGGTGATTGCCACGGCTGATGCCGAATTGTTAACCCAGGCGCTCGGAAACTTGCTGGATAACGCCATCGACTTCACCCCGGAGAACGGGGTGATTTGTTTACACGCCAGCGAAGACGGTGACGTCACCACCATCGGCGTTTGCGACAGCGGGCAGGGCATCCCGGATTACGCACTGGATCGCATATTCGAACGTTTTTATTCTCTCCCTCGTGAAGATGGTCACAAGAGCAGTGGCCTGGGCCTGGCGTTTGTGCAGGAAGTCGCGCGTTTACATCAGGGAAGCATTCACATTGCTAATCGTCCCGAAGGAGGCGTCGAGGCGCGTCTGACACTTCACCGTCACTTCACATAGCTTCAACGTCTCCCCACATAGCCCCTTTATTCTGCGTGCAATACAAAGGAGGGGCTATGTTGAAATCACCGTTATTCTGGAAAGTATTTACCCTGGTTGGGTGCATCGTTTTACTGTTGGTACCGCTGATGTTCGTCAGCAGTCTGATTAAAGAGCGTAGTGACTATCGGGATGAGGTTTCTGACGCGTTGCGGCAAAGCAGTGCGGGGTCGCAAAAACTGATCGGGCCACTGATTGCCGTGCCGGTGACAGAAGTGACAACGGTTCTGGAATCTACCAACGATGAGGCGCCAAAAGAGGTTCGGCGAAGCAAAAGCTATATCCGTTTCTGGCTGCCAGAATCGCTGATGGTTAAAGGTGAGCAGCAGGTTGAATCACGGCAAATCGGTATTTATAACGGCCAGGTCTGGCATGGCGATATCTCCATTCAGGCGGAATTCGATCCGAAACGCATTGGCCTGGAAGCCAATGAAAACCGACAGATTGGCGAGCCCTTTGTGGTGTTAGCGCTAAGCGACGCCCGTGGCATTGGGCAGGTTCAGGCCCTGAAAATCAACGGTGAAGCGCTTACCGTTGAGCCTGGTTCTGGTCTGCAAAGCGATATGCAGGGGATGCATGTGCCGCTGGGATCGGCAGATATGACCCGCAAGGCGCTTAAACTCGATATGTCCTTTAGCCTTAACGGCACGGGGACGTTCTCAGTAGTGCCCGTCGGGCGTAACAGTGAAATGACGCTGATCAGCGATTGGCCCCATCCGGGGTTCAAAGGGGATTTCCTACCCGCAAAGCGTGAAATTAGCCCCAGCGGTTTTCAGGCGCAGTGGCAGAGTACCTGGTTTGCTAACAATCTGGACAGTAAAATCCGTGACATGCTGCTCCTGACCGAGCAAAACGAATGGCGGTTGCCTGCGTTCAGCGTCAACATCACCACTCCGGCGGATCAGTATCAACTTACTGACCGTGCTATTAAGTATGCCATTTTGCTGATTGCGCTTATTTTTGCCGCCTTCTTTGTGTTTGAAAGCCTGACCGCACGGCAGATGCACCCGATGGAGTATTTGCTGGTGGGACTCTCTTTGGTGATGTTTTACCTGGTTCTACTGGCGCTTTCTGAACGAATTGGTTTCACCCCCGCGTGGGTCACGGCCAGCCTACTGAGCGGCGTGATTAACGGGCTTTATTTGCAGGGCGTGATGAAAACCTGGCGTGCCAGCCTGCCGTTTACGGGCGCGCTGCTGGTGCTGTATGGCGTGATGTGGAGTCTGCTGCATTCGGAAGACAGCGCGTTACTCCTGGGAACAGGGGTTCTGTTTGCGGCACTGAGTACGGTAATGATGCTCACGCGGCGGTTTAACTGGTATTCCATCTCCGCCACACGAAAAGTGCAGACAGAGAAAGCGGAGCCAGTAGATGACGCCTTGCGGTTGTGGAAGTAATGTTCGAACAATGAGGCAATAAAAAAAGCGGCGCCTGGCGCCGCTTTTCGTCTGGAACGACGACCGTTATTCCTGCAAATCACCGCAGAAACGGTAACCTTCACCGTGAATTGTCGCGATAATTTCAGGGGTGTCCGGCGTAGATTCGAAATGTTTACGAATGCGGCGGATGGTCACGTCGACGGTACGGTCATGCGGCTTAAGCTCGCGGCCGGTCATTTTTTTCAGCAGTTCTGCGCGAGACTGAATTTTGCCCGGGTTTTCGCAGAAGTGCAGCATGGCGCGGAATTCACTGCGCGGCAGTTTATACTGTTCACCATTCGGGCTGACCAGAGAGCGGCTGTTAATATCCAGCTCCCAACCGTTGAATTTGTAGCTTTCAACGCTACGGCGTTCTTCACTGATCGTGCCGAGGTTCATGGTACGAGACAGCAGGTTACGGGCACGGATAGTCAGTTCACGCGGGTTGAACGGCTTGGTGATATAGTCATCTGCACCGATTTCAAGACCGAGGATTTTATCGACTTCATTATCACGGCCGGTCAGGAACATCAGCGCGACATTGGCCTGCTCACGTAATTCACGGGCCAGCAACAGGCCGTTTTTCCCCGGCAGGTTGATATCCATGATCACCAGGTTGATGTCATTTTCAGACAGGATCTGATGCATTTCCGCGCCATCGGTCGCTTCGAATACATCGTAACCTTCTGCTTCGAAAATACTTTTTAACGTGTTGCGTGTTACCAACTCGTCTTCAACGATAAGAATGTGCGGGGTCTGCATGTTTGCTACCTAAATTGCCAACTAAATCGAAACAGGAAGTACAAAAGTCCCTGACCTGCCTGATGCATGTCGAAAATTAACATGATCGGCGTAACATGACTAAAGTACGTAATTGC
>DFPL01000324.1 GCA_002377245.1 Enterobacteriaceae bacterium UBA3516 | reverse complement strand
CGCAGTATCTGGATGATCGGCCTGCACGCGTTTGCAAAACGCGAAACGCGTATGTACCCGGAAGAGCCGGTCTACTTACCGCCGCGCTATCGTGGCCGTATTGTCCTGACCCGCGACCCGGACGGTGACGAGCGTTGTGTTGCTTGTAACCTGTGCGCGGTAGCGTGTCCGGTAGGCTGTATCTCCCTGCAAAAAGCAGAAACCAAAGACGGGCGCTGGTATCCGGAGTTTTTCCGTATCAACTTCTCCCGCTGTATTTTCTGCGGCATGTGTGAAGAGGCTTGCCCGACGACCGCTATCCAGTTGACCCCGGATTTCGAAATGGGGGAATACAAGCGTCAGGATCTGGTTTACGAAAAAGAGGATCTGCTGATCTCCGGTCCGGGCAAATACCCGGAATATAACTTCTACCGGATGGCAGGTATGGCAATCGACGGAAAAGACAAAGGTGAAGCTGAGAACGAAGCTAAACCTATCGACGTCAAGAGCCTGTTACCGTAAGGAGAGGGGCAATGGAGTTCGCTTTTTATATCTGTGGCCTGGTTGCCATCCTGACGACACTGCGGGTCATTACCCACACCAATCCGGTACACGCCTTGCTGTACCTGATTGTGTCGCTGCTGGCTATCGCAGGTGTCTTCTTCTCGTTGGGCGCCTACTTTGCGGGTGCGCTGGAGATCATCGTCTACGCGGGCGCCATTATGGTGCTGTTCGTGTTCGTGGTGATGATGCTCAACCTTGGCGGTTCAGAAATCGAGCAAGAGCGCCAGTGGCTTAAGCCGCAGGTGTGGATTGGCCCGTCAATTGTATCGGCCATTTTGCTGGGCGTGATGATTTACGCCATTACCGGTATTAACGATCAGGGCATTGACGGTACGGCAATCAGTGCGAAAGCCGTCGGTATCACGCTATTTGGACCTTACGTTCTGGCGGTTGAACTGGCGTCAATGCTGCTGTTGGCCGGTCTGGTTGTTGCCTTCCACGTGGGTCGTGAAGACCGACCGGGTGAAGTGCTCAGCAACCGTACGGAAGATCGCCCTAAAAGAAAAACGGAGGAGCATGCATGATCCCCTTACAACATGGACTGATCCTTGCCGCGATCCTGTTTGTTCTCGGTCTTACTGGCCTGGTCATTCGCCGCAACCTGCTGTTTATGCTGATTGGTCTGGAAATCATGATCAATGCGGCCGCGCTGGCGTTTGTGGTAGCGGGTAGCTATTGGGGCCAGACTGACGGTCAGGTGATGTATATCCTCGCCATTAGCCTCGCGGCTGCGGAAGCGAGCATTGGCCTGGCGTTGCTGCTGCAACTCCATCGTCGCCGCCAGAATCTGAATATCGATTCAGTAAGTGAGATGCGTGGATGAACATGCTCGCCTTAACCATTATTTTTCCTTTGATTGGCTTTTTGCTGCTCTCTTTCTCCCGTGGTCGCTGGTCGGAAAACCTCTCTGCCACGGTAGGAATGGGCTCCATTGGCCTGGCGGCGCTGGTTACCGCCATCGCGGGTGTGGATTTCTTCAATAACGGTCGTCAGGTCTTCACACTGCCATTGTGGACCTGGATGTCAGTTGGCGATTTCAACATCAGCTTTAGTCTGGTACTGGACGGCCTGTCACTGACCATGCTCTCGGTGGTCACCGGTGTCGGCTTCCTGATCCACATGTTCGCTTCCTGGTATATGCGCGGTGAAGAGGGGTACTCCCGCTTCTTCGCCTACACCAACCTGTTTATTGCCAGCATGGTCATTCTGGTGCTGGGTGATAACCTGCTGTTGATGTACCTCGGCTGGGAAGGCGTGGGCCTGTGCTCTTACCTGCTGATAGGGTTCTACTACACCGATCCGAAGAATGGCGCAGCGGCCATGAAAGCGTTTGTCGTGACCCGTGTCGGTGACGTCTTCCTCGCTTTCGCGCTGTTCATTCTTTACAACGAGCTGGGTACGCTGAACTTCCGTGAGATGGTTGAACTGGCACCTGCCCACTTCGCCAATGGCAACACTATGCTGATGTGGGCCACCCTGATGCTGTTAGGTGGTGCGGTCGGTAAATCGGCACAGCTGCCGCTGCAGACCTGGCTTGCTGACGCGATGGCGGGTCCGACGCCGGTCTCTGCGCTGATTCACGCCGCGACCATGGTCACCGCCGGTGTTTACCTGATTGCACGTACTCATGGTCTGTTCCTGATGACCCCTGAGATTCTGCATCTGGTGGGCATCGTGGGTGCGGTTACCCTGGTGCTGGCAGGCTTTGCCGCACTGGTGCAAACCGACATCAAGCGTGTTCTCGCCTACTCCACCATGAGTCAGATTGGCTACATGTTCCTGGCGCTGGGCGTTCAGGCGTGGGATGCGGCGATTTTCCATCTGATGACCCATGCGTTCTTTAAAGCGCTGTTGTTCCTCTCGTCCGGTTCGGTGATTCTGGCCTGCCACCACGAGCAGAACATCTTCAAAATGGGCGGTCTGCGCAAGTCGATTCCGCTGGTGTATGTCTGCTTCCTGGTGGGGGGAGCCGCGCTGGCTGCACTGCCAATGATCACCGCCGGCTTCTTCAGTAAGGACGAGATCCTTGCGGGTGCCATGGCGAACGGTCATATCAACCTGATGGTTGCAGGTCTGGCCGGTGCGTTCATGACCTCCCTGTATACGTTCCGTATGATTTTCATCGTCTTCCACGGGAAAGAACAAATTCATGCTCATGCAGGGAAGGGGATTACCCACCACCTGCCGCTGATCGTGCTGCTGATTCTCTCTACCTTCGTGGGCGCAATGATTGTTCCGCCATTGCACGGTGTCTTGCCTGAAACCACCGAACTTGAGCACGGTCGCGTACTGATGCTTGAAATCACCTCCGGTGTGGTGGCCATTGCGGGCATCCTGATCGCCGCATGGCTGTGGCTGGGCAAGCGTACGCTGGTAACCTCGATTGCCAATAGTGCGCCGGGCCGTCTGCTGGGGACCTGGTGGTATAACGCCTGGGGCTTTGACTGGCTGTACGATCGTATCTTCGTCAAGCCGTTCCTGGGCATCGCCTGGCTGCTGAAACGCGACCCGATGAATGCTGTGATGAATATCCCGGCGATTCTGTCCCGCTTTGCAGGCAAAGGTCTGCTGCTTAGCGAGAACGGCTATCTGCGCTGGTATGTAGCATCCATGAGCATCGGTGCGGTCGTGATTCTGGCACTGCTGATGGTATTGCGTTGAGTTTGTTGGCTGGATGAACTATTGCCGGATGGCGCTGCGTTTATCCGGCCTACAAACCCATAAATATTTTAGAATTCGTTGAAAATCTGTTCCTGAAGTACAGGCGTCATCGGCGAAGTCAGACCGGAGACCGCCAGCGCAGAGCAACCGGAGCGTACTTGAGTACGTGACGATTGCGAGCACTGCCGGATTCGGGCTGGCAAGCGAGATAGCCTGAGCAGGAGTAAATATAAGGGACATACTTAGCTATGTTATTACCCTGGTTGATATTAATCCCCTTTATCGGTGGATTCCTCTGCTGGCAAACCGAACGCTTCGGCGTGAAGTTGCCGCGCTGGATCGCGCTGATTACCATGGGACTGACGCTGGCGCTTGGTCTGCAACTGTGGTTGCAGGGCGGCTATTCACTGACGCAATCTGCCGGTATTCCGCAATGGCAGTCGGAGTTCTTACTCCCCTGGATCCCACGCTTTGGCATCAATATCCATCTGGCGCTGGACGGACTGTCCCTGCTGATGGTGGTGCTGACCGGCTTCCTGGGGGTACTGGCGGTACTCTGCTCCTGGCGTGAAATTGAAAAATATCAGGGCTTCTTCCACCTGAACCTGATGTGGATCCTGGGCGGCGTCATCGGCGTATTCCTTGCCATCGATCTGTTCCTGTTCTTCTTCTTCTGGGAGATGATGCTGGTGCCGATGTACTTCCTGATCGCACTCTGGGGCCACAAAGCCTCCGACGGGAAGACGCGTATTACCGCAGCCACTAAGTTCTTCATCTATACCCAGGCGAGTGGTCTGGTGATGTTGATTGCGATTCTGGGACTGGTGTTTGTTCACCACAACGCGACCGGCGTCTGGACTTTCGACTATCAGGATCTCCTGAAGACACCAATGTCTTCCGGCGTTGAATACTTGTTGATGCTGGGCTTCTTTATCGCGTTCGCGGTGAAAATGCCAGTGGTGCCGTTGCACGGCTGGTTGCCGGATGCGCACTCCCAGGCACCGACCGCCGGTTCCGTCGACCTGGCGGGCATTTTGCTGAAAACAGCGGCCTACGGTCTGCTGCGTTTCGCGCTGCCGCTGTTCCCGAACGCCTCTGCTGAGTTCGCGCCCATTGCCATGTGGCTGGGTGTGATTGGTATCTTCTACGGCGCGTGGATGGCATTCACCCAGTACGACATCAAACGTCTGATTGCTTACACCTCCGTTTCCCATATGGGCTTCGTACTGATTGCCATCTATACCGGCAGCCAGTTGGCGTACCAGGGGGCGGTTATCCAGATGATTGCGCACGGTCTGTCCGCAGCCGGCCTCTTCATCCTGTGTGGTCAGCTGTACGAACGTCTGCATACCCGTGACATGCGCATGATGGGTGGGCTCTGGAGCAAGATTAAATGGCTGCCAGCGCTCTCCATGTTCTTTGCCGTTGCGACACTGGGTATGCCGGGTACCGGTAACTTCGTTGGCGAATTTATGATTCTGTTCGGCAGCTACCAGGTGGTTCCGCTGATTACTATCATCTCGACCTTCGGTCTGGTGTTTGCGTCTGTATATTCACTGGCGATGCTGCATCGTGCTTACTTCGGTAAAGCGAAAAGCGAGATTGCCAGTAAAGATTTGCCAGGGATGTCACTGCGTGAGTTGCTGATGATTCTGTCGCTGGTGGTACTTCTGGTACTGCTTGGCTTCTATCCGCAGCCGATTCTGGATACCTCGCACTCTGCGATGAGTAATATCCAGCAGTGGTTTGTTAATTCTGCTTCTACTACAAGGCCGTAAAGCGCTTATGACTTTAACCACACAACACCTGATTGCGCTGCTGCCGCTGCTAATCGTCGGATTGACGGTGGTGGTTGTGATGCTCTCCATTGCGTGGCGACGCAACCATTTCCTCAATGCCACGCTGTCAGTCGTGGGCCTGAACGTCGCGTTAGTCTCCCTCTGGTTTGTTGGCCAGGCGGGGGCGATGGACGTTACGCCACTGATGCGCGTTGATGGCTATGCCATGCTTTACACCGGACTGGTTTTGCTGGCGAGCCTGGCCACCTGTACCTTTGCTTACCCGTGGCTTGAAGGCTACAGCGATAACAAAGAAGAGTTCTATCTGCTGGTGCTGATTGCCGCACTCGGCGGGATCCTGCTGGCCAATGCTAATCACATGGCCTCGCTGTTCCTCGGGATAGAACTTATCTCTCTGCCGCTGTTCGGGCTGGTTGGCTATGCGTTTCGTCAGAAACGTTCGCTGGAAGCGAGCATCAAGTACACCATTCTGTCAGCGGCGGCGTCGTCGTTCCTGCTGTTCGGTATGGCACTGGTTTATGCGCAATCCGGCAACCTGTCGTTTGTTGCCCTCGGCAAAAGCCTGAGTGGTACTGCATTGCATGAGCCGCTGCTGCTTATCGGTCTGGGCCTGATGATTGTGGGTCTTGGCTTTAAGCTGTCGCTGGTGCCGTTCCACCTGTGGACGCCAGACGTTTATCAGGGTGCTCCGGCCCCGGTGTCTACCTTCCTGGCGACGGCGAGCAAAATCGCTATCTTCGGGGTAGTGATGCGTCTGTTCCTTTACGCACCGGTGGGTGACAGTGAAGCGGTTCGTCTGGTGCTGGGCCTTATCGCCTTCGTTTCCATTATTTTCGGCAACCTGATGGCGCTAAGCCAGACCAACATCAAGCGTCTGCTCGGCTACTCGTCCATTTCTCACCTCGGTTATCTGCTGGTGGCGCTGATTGCCCTGCAAAGCGGTGAGATGCCCATGGAAGCTGTGGGTGTCTATCTGGCCGGTTACCTGTTCAGCAGCCTCGGTGCGTTCGGGGTGGTTAGCCTGATGTCCAGCCCGTACCGTGGCCCGGATGCTGAATCGCTGTACTCCTACCGTGGTCTGTTCTGGCATCGCCCGATTCTGGCAGCGGTCCTGACGGTGATGATGCTGTCTCTGGCCGGTATCCCGATGACGCTGGGCTTTATCGGTAAGTTCTACATCCTGGCGGTCGGCGTGCAGGCACATCTGTGGTGGTTGACGGGCGCCGTGGTTCTCGGCTCCGCAATTGGTCTCTACTACTACCTGCGTGTCGCCGTGAGCCTGTATCTGAATGCGCCGCAACAGCTTACCCGCGATGCGCCATCAAACTGGCAGTACAGCGCGGGCGGTATTGTCGTGCTGATCTCTGCGCTGCTGGTGCTGCTGCTGGGTATTTATCCGCAGCCGCTCATCTCGCTGGTGGCGCTGGCAACCCCGCTGATGTAAGACCGCTTAGCCAATAAAAAACCGCCGGATTCGGCGGTTTTTTTATGTCTGCAAGCAGCGTGGATTTATTTTGCCAACAGCGGCTTCGACATGATTTTCTGCCCGCTCACCAGCGGTCCGCTGATACGGCTTGCGGAACGCTCAAGCACTTCCTGAATCACCGAGGAGAGTTCGTTAATCTCAAACTTGGCCACGTAGCCGTCGGCCTGCACTTTACGCACATGGTCTTCGTTAGCACTACCGGAAAGAGAAGAGTGAATGACCACCGGGATTTGCTTCAGACGAGGATCGCTTTTAATTAAGCGCGTCAGAGTGAATCCATCCATTTCCGGCATTTCAAGGTCGGTCAGCACCATAGAAATTTTATCACTGATTGGCACGCCTTCTGCTTCGGCCTGCTGGGTCAGCACCTGAATACGTTCCCAGGCGTCTTTGCCGGTGATATGCATGGTGTTCGGGATCTGCATGGCCTGCAGACCTTTGTCGAGCATGGCGCGTGCCACCTTCGAGTCTTCCGCCACAATGGCCACCGCGCCTGGCTTGATGTTGAACTTCTTGTCCGGGAGGTGATTTCCGTGCAGGTCGTGATCCGCCGGAGAGATATCATAAAGAATCTGCTCAACGTCCAGCACCATAGCCAGATTGTTGCTGTCTTTATCTTCATCCAGACAGGCGATGCTGGTGATGTACTGCCCGTTGATGGCCTTCTCGGCTGTGTGCACTTGCTTCCAGTCGAGACGAATAATGTTTTCTACCGACTCCACCGCAAACGCCTGAATGCTTCTGGCGTATTCCGTAATTAACAGAATATTCAGGCCCGTTTCCGGTTTACAGCCGGCCACGGCCGCCAGATCGATAACCGGGATCACCTGATCGCGAATATTGACCATTCCCATCAACGGCGGTTTCATCCCGGCAGGACGGGTGAAGGTGGGCATGGGAACAATTTCGCGCAACTTAAATACGTTTATGCCGAAAAGTTCTGACTTCGCATCATTCTGTGAGGCACCAAGACGAAACAGCAACAGTTCAAAACGGTTCGACAGGGTAAGATTCGCCCTGTCATCAATATCTTTCTGGAAATTATCCATCGTGCCCTCAAAGTGGAATGCCTGCGTTAAAACAGTTATCGGCACTTTGCGCAAAAAGTGGAGTGCGCAATATCACATCACAGAGCAACAATCCCAAAATCTTCGGCGAGCAGGGTTTCTGGAAAGCATTCACGACACTCATCAAGCAGACGGCGGCTGCCTGCCTCATCGTACCGTGAGCTAAGATGGGTGATAACCAGCCGCCCGACTCCGGCATCCAGCGCCAGCTGCGCTGCCTGACGAGAGGAGCTGTGGCCACGGCTGTTGGCTTTCTCCTCCATCGCCCATTCAAGGGTCGCCTCATGCACCATGAGATCCACATTTCGGGCCAGTTCAAGCGCTGCCGGGCAGGGGGCGGTATCGCCAAAAATGGCCAGTTTTTTTCCCGCTACTGCCGGAGCGAGAAAATCCTCACCCTTGATGATGCGCCCGTCTTCAAGGGTGAGGGTTTCGCCGTTTTTGAGCTTCTGGAACACGGGGCCGGGCCTCACGCCCTGGGCAATCAACGCGCGGGCATCCAGCGCACCGGGTTTATCGTGCTCTTCTATGCGATAGCCGTAGCATTCAACCGGATGATTCAGCGCCCAGGCGGTGACTTTGCGTAAACCGTCGTCGAGCACTTGCCCTTCACTAATCTCTTCAATCACCAGCGGATAATCGGTCCAGGAGCCGCTCAGGCGTAGCGCCGTCTCGACAAATTCTTTGATTCCTGTTGGGCCGTAAATGGTCAGCGGCTGTACGTTTCCCGCCATTGAACGGCTGCACAGCAGGCCTGGCAGGCCAAAAAGGTGGTCACCATGGAGATGGGTGATAAAAATTTTATCCAGCTTGCCGGGGTTAAACGCCGTTCTGAGCATCTGGTGTTGCGTACCCTCACCACAGTCAAACAACCACAGCCCGGCCTGAGTCGGATGCTGCAAATTGAGCAATAGGGCAGTGACGTTACGGTTGCGCGTGGGCACACCGGCAGAGGTGCCTAAAAAAATCAGTTCCACAGGGTATGACGTCCTTTGCGTTCGAAGCGAATGTTTTAGTATAACGAGGTCACACACAATAAGGAGCACATCATGATTCGCTGGCAGGACCTGCATCATTCTGAATTAACCGTGACAGAGCTCTATGCTTTGTTAAAACTGCGCTGCGAAGTCTTTGTGGTTGAGCAGGCCTGTGCCTATCTGGACGTTGACGGCGATGACCTCATTGGCAGTAATCGCCACCTGCTCGGCTGGCAGGACGATCGGCTGGTAGCTTATGCGAGGATTCTGAAAAGTGAGGACGATCTGCAGCCCGTCGTCATAGGTCGGGTGATTGTCAGCCATGCCGTGCGGGGTGAAAAATTAGGCAATCAGCTGATGGAACGCGCCGTCGCCTCTTGCCAGCAATATTGGCCGCAACACGCGCTGTATCTGGGCGCGCAGGCGCATTTGCAACATTTTTACGCCCGTTTTGGGTTTGTGGCAGTCACTGACGTTTACGATGAAGATGGTATTCCACACGTTGGGATGGCGCGTGAGGTAAGCCAGGCGTAACCCGTAAGATTGTCTATAGTTTAGCGGACAGGTTCACAACATGGAGATAACTGATGTCTAATCAATTTTATGATTCACGTATCGATGACGACCTGGCCCTGCTGAGCGAAACGCTGGAAGAAGTCCTGCGCTCGTCGGGCGATCCCGCGGACCAGAAGTATATTGAACTGAAAGCCCGCGCTGAGCAGGCGCTGAATGATGTAAAAAATCGCGTCAGCAATGCGTCAGATACTTACTACTATCGTGCTAAAAAAGCAGTCTACCGTGCCGATGATTATGTCCATGAAAATCCGTGGCATGGTATCGGTGTCGGCGCCTCTGTCGGCCTGGTGTTAGGTCTGTTGTTGCGCCGCTAAGCAAAAAAATCCCCTCCCTCTACGGGGGTACTCCTCATTAAGGCGTACACCCCGTATACTATGTGGTTTTTAAGGGAGGGGGTTGCGTGCTGTCTATTTCTGCTGCGCTGGGACACTTGCTCGACACGTTATCAGGCGATCTCGCGCACTCGCCAGGCTTACAGATTTTTGATGTTCCCTTCGCACTGAATGATGCTTTCGATCCGCTCTCCTGGATGGCCAGCCAGTCCAGTTATCCGCAATTTTACTGGCAACAGCGCAGTGGCGATGAGGAAGCTGCCGCACTGGGCGCCGTTCAACGTTTTGCTTCACTCCCGCTTGCTCAGCAATTCCTTCGTGAACATCCCGAACACCCATTGCGTGTCTGGGGACTCAATGCGTTTAATCCGCAGCAGGGTTTTCTCTTTTTGCCTCGTCTGGAGTGGCGACGGGAGGGAGGGCACGCGACGCTGCGGTTGAACGTGTTAAACAAAGGCTCCGCCTCCGACGACCTGCAAGAGGCCAAAGATTTCCTCGCCTCGTTGGTCAGCACTGTCCCTCTTCCTGGCGTTCATCAACCGCTGCTAGCGCAAACCCATACTCCCGACAAGCCGGGGTGGGAGCGACTGGTCATCGAGGCCACGAAGTCCATTGCCCGCGGTGAAATGGAAAAAGTGGTGCTGGCCCGCACGACCGATCACCGTTTCTATCGACCCGTTAATGCTGCCTCGCTGATGGCGGCCAGCCGTCGACTAAATCATCACTGTTACCATTTTTATATGGCCTTTGAGGCGCAGCAGGCATTTTTAGGCTCCACGCCTGAGCGTCTATGGCGTCGACGAGGCACCGCTCTGCGCACTGAAGCGCTGGCCGGAACGGTTGCCAGTCATCAGGACGATCGCGAGGCGCAGACCCTCGGCGACTGGCTCATGGCGGACGATAAAAACCAACGGGAAAATATGCTGGTCGTGGAAGATATCTGCCAGCGTTTACAAGGTGCGGTCGCCTCGCTGGAGGTGCTGCCGCCGCAAATCGTCCGGCTACGGAAAGTTCAGCATCTGCGCCGCTGTATCTGGACTGAGCTGGCCGGTGAAGATGACGCTGAGTGCCTGTCATTGTTACACCCTACTGCCGCCGTGGCCGGGTTGCCGAGAGCGGCCGCCCGAGCATTCATCGACGATGCCGAACCCTTTGAACGGGAATGGTATGCCGGTTCCGCAGGCTACCTGTCTTTACCGCAGAGTGAATTTTGCGTCGCACTACGTTGTGCAAAGATCGATGGCGATAATGTTCGACTGTATGCAGGGGCGGGGATCGTTGCGGGTTCCGACCCGGCACAGGAGTGGCAGGAAATCGAAAATAAGGCGGCGGGATTGCAATCTTTATTCGTCATGTCGCACGTATAACCGACCCATATCAAAAATCTATTGTTTTCGATTCTTTATACTGAACCGCATTATTGATACCGGACAATTTTATGTCAGTGAGTGCTTTTAACCGACGCTGGGCCGCGGTCATCCTCGAAGCCTTAACACGCCATGGCGTACGCCATGTTTGTATCGCCCCTGGCTCCCGTTCCACGCCTTTGACCCTGGCAGCGGCAGAGAACCCGGCGTTTATTCACCATACGCACTTTGATGAGCGCGGTCTGGGGCACCTGGCACTCGGTCTGGCAAAGGCGAGTCGTTCGCCCGTTGCGGTGATTGTGACGTCCGGCACGGCGGTAGCAAACCTGTATCCGGCAGTGATTGAAGCGAGCCTGACCGGCGAAAGGCTCATTCTGCTCACGGCAGACAGGCCGCCGGAACTGATTGATTGCGGCGCGAATCAGGCGATTCGCCAGCCCGATATTTTTGCCACCCACCCCACACAATCTCTCGCATTGCCGCGACCCTCGCAGGATATTCCTGCCCGCTGGTTGATTTCGGCCATTGATAACCTTGTTGCCTCAGCGCAGACCGGCGCGGTACACATCAACAGTCCCTTTGCTGAGCCCCTGTACGGTGAAATGGATGAAACTGGCCTTGCCTGGCAGCAGGCACCGGGCGGCTGGTGGCAGGACGATAAACCCTGGCTACGCGAAGATTTGCATACCGTCAGCGCCCCTCAGCGAGACTGGTTCTTCTGGCGGCAAAAGCGCGGTGTGGTCGTGGCAGGCCGCATGAGTGCCGCCGAAGGCAAGCTGGTTGCCGCCTGGGCTAAAACGCTCGGCTGGCCACTCATTGGTGATGTCCTGTCACAGACCGGGCAACCGTTGCCATGCGCCGATTTATGGTTGGGCAATGCGCGCGCAGTGAGCGAACTGCAGCAGGCGCAAATTGTGGTGCAACTGGGTGGGAGCCTGACGGGCAAACGCCTTTTACAGTGGCAGGCCACCTGCGAACCGGAAGAGTACTGGCTGGTTGACCCGATGCAGGGGCGTCTCGATCCGGCGCACCACCGTGGTCGTCGGCTGACCGCAACGGTTGCTGACTGGCTGGATGCGCACCCTGCGGAAGTGCGCGCGCCCTGGTGTGTTGAACTCCCGCAACTGTCGGCCCAGGCCTGGAATGCGGTGGCAGAGCGCCGGGAACACTTTGGTGAAGCGCAGCTGGCGCACCGACTGGCGAATTATTTGCCAGAGCAGGGGCAATTGTTCCTGGGAAACAGTCTGGTGGTGCGTCTGGTAGATGCATTGGGGAAAATCCCGGCAGGTTATCCCGTTTATAGTAACCGTGGCGCCAGCGGCATTGACGGTCTTCTCTCGACGGCTGCAGGGGTTCAACGCGCAAGCGCACGGCCCACGCTGGCCTTAGTGGGCGATCTCTCCGCCCTTTACGATCTCAACGCGCTGGCCTTATTGCGCCAGGTGTCCGCACCCTTTGTACTGATCGTGGTTAACAACAACGGCGGACAAATTTTCTCCTTACTGCCAACGCCGCAACGTGAGCGTGAACAGTTCTACCTGATGCCACAGAATGTGCACTTTGAGCACGCGGCGGCCATGTTTGAGCTGAAATATCACCGCCCGACCGACTGGCAGGCGCTGGAAAGCGCATTGGCCAACGCCTGGGGGCGACCCGCCACCACGCTGATTGAGCTGGTGGTAGACGATACCGATGGCGCACAAACTTTACAAAGTTTGCTGGCGCAGGTGAGCCAGTTTTGATGCTGCACGCGCAGGTTAAAAATGCCGATGCCACTGGGCCGTGGTGGGTCTTCCTGCACGGCTTCTCTGGCGATGCCCGGGAGTGGCAGGCGGTGGGTGAGCACGTTACGGCGTGCCCGGCACTGTATGTTGATTTACCAGGACATGGTGGTTCGGCCGATGTGGTTGTCTCCTCGTTTACCGAGATGCGCAGCTTACTGCTGAACACTCTAAATAGTTACAACATACATAGATACTGGCTGGTGGGCTACTCACTCGGTGGACGGGTGGCAATGGATTTTGCTTGTCAGCAGCCGCCAGGGATAGGCGGATTGATTGTTGAAGGCGGGCATCCGGGTCTCGGTGATGACGGTGAGCGCCTTCTGCGCCTGACGTCAGACCAACGCTGGGCTGAACGATTTCGTCATGAACCGCTAAGTCAGGTGTTTACTGACTGGTATCAACAGCCCGTTTTTGCCTCACTCCTGCCTTCGCAGCGCGAAGCGCTGGTTGCACTACGCAGCAGGAACAACGGCGAGGCGCTGGCCGCAATGCTGGAAGCCACCTCGCTGGCCATGCAACCCGATTTGCGTGCGGCGCTGCGTCACTGCGCGTTTCCTGTTCATTATTTATGCGGTGAATTTGACGGTAAGTTTCGTGCATTGTCGGCCGAGGTCGCCGCACGCTGTCATGTCATCCCTTACGCCGGGCACAACGCACACCGGGAAAACCCCGACGCCGTTGCCCGGTGCCTTACAAAAATTCTGCGTCTGATATAAAGGGCATATTATGATCTATCCTGATGAAACAATGCTTTATGCACCGATTGACTGGCAGGACTGTTCTGAAGGGTTTAGTGATATTCGCTATCACAAATCCGCAGACGGCATTGCCAAAATCACCATTAATCGTCCCCAGGTGCGTAATGCGTTTCGCCCGCTGACCGTTAAAGAGATGATTCAGGCGCTGTCCGATGCGCGTTACGACGATGATATCGGCGTAATTATTCTGACCGGTGAGGGTGACAAAGCCTTCTGTTCCGGTGGTGACCAGAAAGTGCGTGGTGACTACGGCGGATACAAAGACGACTCCGGCGTGCACCATCTCAACGTGCTCGACTTCCAGCGTCAAATCCGCACCTGCCCAAAACCGGTTATTGCCGCGGTGGCTGGCTACTCTATCGGTGGCGGCCATGTGCTGCACATGATGTGTGATCTGACGATTGCCGCGGAGAACGCCATCTTTGGTCAGACCGGCCCGAAAGTCGGATCGTTTGACGGCGGCTGGGGCGCGTCTTATATGGCCCGTATTGTCGGCCAGAAAAAAGCCCGCGAAATCTGGTTCCTCTGCCGCCAGTACAACGCCAAAGAGGCGCTGGATATGGGGCTGGTTAACACCGTGGTACCGGTGGCTGAACTGGAACGCGAAACCGTGCGATGGTGTCGTGAAATGCTGCAAAACAGCCCGATGGCGCTGCGCTGCCTGAAGGCGGCACTGAATGCGGACTGCGATGGGCAGGCTGGCCTGCAGGAACTGGCGGGTAATGCCACTATGCTGTTCTACATGACCGAAGAAGGGCAGGAAGGCCGCAACGCGTTTAACGAAAAACGGCAACCTGACTTCAGCAAATTCAAACGGAATCCGTAATGCGCCGGGTGCAGATTTACCGCTGGCAGATACCGATGGATGCGGGGGTGGTGCTGCGTGAGCGGCGGCTGAAAACCCGCGACGGGCTATTTGTGCATCTGCAGGACGCTGGGCAAGAAGGTTGGGGGGAGATTTCACCCCTGCCGGGCTTTAGTCAGGAATCGCTGGAAGAGGCAACGGTCGCGGCGCTTGCCTGGGCAAAAGCCTGGCAAGCCGGGGCCGATCCTCAATTACCGGGCATGCCCTCTGCCGATTTCGGTCTCAGCTGTGCGCTGGCGGAACTGCATAATACCCTGCCGCAGGCGGCAAATTATCGCGCTGCGATGCTTTGTACCGGCGATCCGGATGAGCTCGTTGTTGCCCTGGCGGCGATGCCGGGCGAAAAAGTGGCAAAAATTAAAGTTGGTTTGTACGAAGCCGTTCGCGACGGGATGGTGGTCAATCTGCTGCTGGAAGCCCTTCCTGACCTGCGGCTCCGACTGGATGCCAATCGAGCCTGGACGCCGTTGAAAGCGCAGCAATTTGCCAAATACGTCAACCCGGCGTATCGCGATCGTATCGCTTTTCTGGAAGAACCCTGCAAAACGCGGGCCGATTCACGTGACTTCGCTCTTAACACCGGTATCGCCATCGCCTGGGATGAAAGCCTGCGTGACGTCGACTTTGTCTTTGAAGCGCAAGAGGGTGTGCGGGCCGTGATCGTCAAGCCCACTCTGACCGGGAGCCTGGAGAAAGTTCAGGCTCAGGTTGCGACAGCAAAAGCGTTAGGTCTGGAGGTGGTGATCAGCTCTTCGCTTGAGTCGAGTCTTGGACTGACCCAGCTTGCGCGTATTGCCGGCTGGCTGACGCCGGAAAGCATACCCGGTCTCGATACGCTGAACCTGATGCAGACACAACTGCTGCGCCGCTGGCCCAATTGCCTGCTGCCTTGCCAGGATGTTGACGTGCTGGAGCCCTTATTATGAGCCGCTTCAGCGACTGGCCCTGGCGACACTGGCGTGCAATCTGTGGTGACAGGCCCGCGCTGCGTTTAGGTGACGAGACGCTAAGCTGGCGCGCTTTGTGCACGCGCATTGATGCACTGGCCAGTGGCTTTGCCGGGCAGGGGATAGCTCCCGGCGACGGAGTGATGCTGCGTGGCAAAAATCATCCTGATATGTTGCTATCCTGGCTGGCCTTGCTGCAGTGTGGCGTGCGCGTGCTGCCGGTTAATCCTCAACTTCCTTCTTCATTGCTTGAAGCGCTGCTGCCTTCGCTGACGTTGACGTTCTCGCTAAATCTTGCCGATGACGCACAGTACGCCGGGCTGCAAGCGCTTGAACTTCGCGATGCGGCGGGAGGATATGACGTGGGCTGGCAGCCGGAACGCCTGGCCTCCATGACGCTGACCTCCGGTTCGAGCGGACTCCCCAAAGCCGCGGTGCATACCTGTCGCGCTCATCTGGCAAGTGCTGAAGGTGTACTGGCGCTCATCCCTTTTTCGCCTGAGGATGACTGGTTACTCTCGCTGCCCCTGTACCATGTGTCCGGGCAAGGAATACTCTGGCGCTGGCTGCTGGCGGGCGCGAAAATGACCCTCTCTGATAAGCCGCTGGCCGCAGCGCTGCAGGGCTGTACGCACGCTTCGCTGGTGCCCACGCAGCTCTGGCGCTTGCTCAATGACGGTGAATCCATCGCTCTTAAGGCCGTGCTGCTGGGCGGTGCGGCGATCCCGGTCGACCTGACAAACCATGCCAGGGAGCGCGGGATCATGACCTGGTGTGGCTACGGCTTGACGGAGTTTGCCTCTACCGTCTGCGCGAAAGCGGCTGATGGCGAGCCTGATGTGGGTTGCGCTTTGCCAGGGCGTGAAGTGCGCATCGTTAACGGTGAGGTCTGGCTGCGTGCGGCCAGTGCGGCCGCAGGTTACTGGCGGGAGGGGGCTTTATTTCCCATTCTGAATGAAAGCGGCTGGTTCGCCACCCGTGACAGAGGGGAGCTTGTTAACGGTAGCCTGACTATTCTCGGTCGCCTGGATAATCTGTTCTTCAGTGGCGGAGAGGGCGTTCAGCCTGAAGAAGTCGAACGTGTTATTGCCGGGCATCCACAAGTCCGGCAAGTCTTCGTTACGCCAATCAACGATAGTGAATTTGGTCAGCGGCCGGTTGCGGTCGGGGAGGGCAATCCGCTGCTGGATGTCGCCGAGCTTGAATGCTGGTCGGGTGACAAACTGGCCC
>DFPL01000060.1:17514-24786 GCA_002377245.1 Enterobacteriaceae bacterium UBA3516 | reverse complement strand
GTGGCGAGGTGTTCGCTATTACTCATCTTTCAGTTCCTCCAGCGCCAGTTCAATTTCTTCCCCTTTCGGCACGCGGTGGTGCCATTCAGGCCGTCCCTGAATAAACGAGATCCCCGCGCCTTTGGTGGTATGGGCGATCACGACATGCGGTTTGCCGTTGGGCGTCAGGCCTTCAAGCGTGGCGACCACATCCGCCATGTCATTACCGTTACAGCCGGTGACCTCCAGGCCAAAGGCTTTCCACTTCGCATCCAGCGGATCGGTATTGAGGATCTCTTTGGTGGAGCCAGCCAGTTGCAGGATGTTTTTGTCGTTGATAATAAACAGGTTATCCAGCTGGTAATGGGCAGCCACCAGCGCGGCTTCCCAGTTGCTGCCTTCCGCCAGTTCACCGTCGCCGGTCACCACAAACACCCGGCGTTTGCTGTTGTTGCGTTTCGCGGCCAGCGCGATCCCCACCGCCACCGGCAGGCCATGCCCCAGTGCTCCAGTGTTCAGCTCAATACCGGGGGTTTTGTGTTTGACCGGGTGGCCAGGCAGGTGAGAGTCAGCATGCTGATAGGTGGACAGCCACTCGACCGGGATAAACCCGGCCTCCGCCAGCACGCAGTAATAGCCACCTACCGCGTGGCCTTTCGACTGGATGTAGATATCGCGTTCATCGCTGTCCTTCAGCTGTGGGGAGCAGTTCAGAATGCGGAAGTAGAGGGCGGTAAGGAGTTCCACCTGTGACAAATCAGCGCCCGTGTGGCCGCCGGCCGGACTTTCGGCATTAAGCACAATAATGCGACGGCGAACGGCGCGTGCTTTTTTTTCAAGCTCCTCAACGGAGAGCGAAAACGGATTCATAGTACACCTCTTGAATGTATAATCTATCGTGAATAAATATTCAATCAGGGTGAAAAAGTGCACCTGAAGGTCTCGATGCGTCAGTTAACGCAAGGTTTTAAGACAGGCTTGATGGCACTTGGAATAAATATTCACTACTGATTTATTATTCATAATTAAAGATATGCTCTGAAAAGCGCTTTGTCTACGCTTTGAAGAGGCCTATTTGGAAGAAAGGAGAAAACGATCACATTTGGATCGTGCAGGGAGCGACGTGATTGGCTTGTTATCTATTCAGGTATGAATAAAAATGACAGGAGATGAATCAAGGGGAAAGCTATGTCGAAGCAGGATGAACAGCGTCTGCTGGTGAAAATTGCCACGCTCTATTACAACGAGAACAAAAAACAGTCAGAGATCGCCTCCCTGATGAATTTGTCTCAGTCATTTGTCTCACGCGCCCTGACCCGTTGTCAAAAAGAGGGGCTGGTGAAAATTACCGTGGTTCAGCCCACCAATATCTTCGTCTCGCTGGAAAAGGCCATTGAGCAGCAGTATGGCATTCGCCAGGCGATCGTGGTGGATGTGGGGGAAGACCCGACCAATGCGCAGGTGAAACACGCCATCGGCAGCGCGGCGGCGCACTATGTCGAAACCCGCGTGCGCCCGGAAGACCTGGTCGGCATTTCAGCCTGGAGTAGCACCATTCGCTGCATGGTGGATGAGATGCACCCCCAGAACATTCGTGCCACAGGCGTCATACAGTTGCTGGGCGGCGTGGGGCCAAACGGCAACGTGCAGGCGACCATTCTGACGCAACAGCTTGCAGCGCACCTGGGCTGCCCGGCAGGGTTACTGCCTTCTCAAAGCATTGAACACTCCGTTGAAGAGCGTTCCCGGCTGGTGAACAGCCCGGACGTGGCGGCGGTCGTGGCAAAGTTTGCCGAAGTGGATGTGGCGATTGTCGGCATCGGCGAACTGGAGCCGTCGCAACTGCTGAAAAATTCCGGTAACTACTACAACGAAGACATGCTGAATCTGCTCGCGGAACGCGGTGCGGTCGGTGATATCTGCCTTCACTACTACGATGCGGCGGGAAAACCGGTGCTGAGCCAGCAAGAAGATCCGGTCATTGGCATGGAGCTGGAGCAAATTCGCGCCTGTAAGCAGGTGATTGCCTTAGCGGGTGGGCCGGAAAAGCGCAATGCGATTCGCGGCGCGCTACAGGGCAATTACGTGGACGTGCTGATAACCGACTACCCCACCGCACGAAGCCTGGTGGGGAGAGCGGAATAAAAAAAGGCCTGAGCGAACTCAGGCCAACATGCACTTACCGGTAGATCTATTTTTTCTCCATGACGGCTTTTTGTGCCACCACTGCCGCCTTCTGCTGCATACGGTTTTGCATCTGATCGATGATGACGGCCACGATAATCACGATCCCTTTGATCACCATCTGCCAGAACTCGCTCACGCCCATCATTACCAGCCCATCGGCGAGGAAACCAATGACAAAAGCACCAATTAATGTGCCGAGTACGGTGCCACGACCGCCTGCCAGCGAGGTCCCACCGAGTACCACCGCGGCGATGGCGTTCATTTCAAACGCTGTGCCGTTGGCCGGGTGGCTCGCCAGAAGCTGGGCAGAAACCACAATACCGGCCAGTGCGGCGCAGAAACCGGAAAGGGTATAGACCCAGATTTTGACCTGTTTCACCTTTACGCCGGACAATTCTGCCGCGCGTTCGTTATCGCCAATCGCATAAACGTGACGCCCAAAGGGCAGGCGGCGTGCGACGTAGGCGATGACCAGCGCCAGTACAATCATCAGCCAGATGGCCCAGGGAATGCCGAACAGCGTGCCTGCACCGATTTCGTCAAACCCGGTGTTGCCAAGCTGCGGATTGCCCGCAAGGCCAGGGAACGTCTGCCCGTCTGAGGTCAGCATGGCCGCCCCACGCAGCACGTACATGGTGCCCAGGGTGCAGATAAAGGGCGCAACGTTATAGCGAGTGATTATCCAGCCGTTCACCGCGCCTATCGCCCCGCCTATCAGCAGAACCAGCGGTACGATCACCCAGACGCTTGGGAAGATGGCGATGCCAAACATCGGCAGCACAATCCCTTTGGTGATCATCCACCCGGCCATCATGCCGCACAGACCCAGCGTGGCGCCGATGGAGAGATCAATCCCTGCGGTGATGATGACAAAGGTGATGCCGAGCGCCAGGAAGGCGTTGATGGCAATGTGTTTGATCATAATGACCAGGCTGCCTGTCGACAAAAAGCCCGGTACTGTCGCGGTAAAGAAGCCCACGATAAGGAACAGCGCGATAAAGGTTCGCAGCTTCAACAGTAAAAGCAGAATACTTTCGCGTGACAATGAGGCACCCGCTCGCGGGGCGACAGCCACAGATTGTGTAGTTTTCATATCAGAACCCCTGAGCACTTGCCGTTACCAGTGCCGACTCTTCGGCCCGATCGCGTACGATATCGGCGGTCAGCTTGCCGCCGGACATCACCAGAATGCGGTCAGACACCGCCATAATTTCTTTGAGATCCGAGGTGGAAAAAACCACCGCGATCCCCTGTTCCGAGAGTTGCACCATCATGCGAAACACATCGGCTTTGGCACCCACGTCGATGCCACGCGTCGGCTCATCGAGAAACAGCACCTTCGGGCTGGTCAACAGTGAGCGGCCAATCACCACTTTCTGCTGATTGCCGCCGCTCAGCGCCTGAATTTCGACCTCGGGCGTGGAGACCTTAATGGACAGGCTGCCGATGGTGCTGGCGACCACCGCCTGCTCATCTTTTTCCGAGATGGTGAAACCGCGCTGCAACCGTCGCCATAAGCTGGCGATGGTCAGGTTGGTCGCAACCGAGGAGATCGGGAAGATGCCGGTGCGTTTCCTGTCTTCCGGTACCAGGCTCATGCCCATCCGAATGCGGTCAGCGGTAGCCAGCCGCTGCGGCACCGGTTTGCTGTCGAGCCACAATTTGCCCAGGTAGTTGCGTTCAGTGCCGAGCATGCATTCAAACAGCTCCGTACGTCCGGCCCCCATCAGGCCATAAATGCCGACAATTTCCCCGCTGTGCACGTTGAAAGTCACATCATCGACCACCGTGTTGCCCGCGCTGTTGACACAGGTGATGTGCTCAGCCTCCAGTATCGGTGCGCCGAAGGTCCGGCCCGGAGTCAGGAAATTGCTGACCGGATCGCTGCCGAGCATTTCGCGCACAATCCACGGCACGTCGATATCACACACTTTCGCTTCGGCCTGAAATTTGCCGTCGCGCAAAATCGTGATGACATCGCCAATCGCCATCAGCTCTTCCAGGCGGTGCGAAATATAGATAATCGACACCCCCTGACGGGTCAGTTCGCGGATGACGCGAAACAGAATCTCCACTTCTGTTTTACTCAGCGCGGAGGTGGGTTCGTCGAGGATCAAAATATCCGCGTCTTCCGCCAGCGCTTTTGCGATTTCCACCAGCTGCTGTTGCCCCACCTTCAGGCTCCCCACCAGCGCTTTAGGGGAGATGGGCTGATCGAGGCGTTTAAGTAGTTCAGCAGTGCGCTTCTCCTGCTCGGCTTCGTTAATGGGGCTGACCCCTTTTTGCAGCTCACGTCCGAGGAAAATATTTTCGGCGACGTTGAGGTTTTCAAACAGATTCAGTTCCTGGTGAACCATGCCAATACCGAGTGCCGCAGCGGCACGGGTACTGGAAATTTGCACGGGCTTGCCGTTCAGTTCGATGGCGCCGAGGCTCGGTTGCTGCACGCCGGCGAGGATCTTCATCAGGGTGGATTTCCCCGCGCCGTTCTCGCCGATAATCACATTCACTTTGCCGCGCCAGACGTTGTAATCCACGTTATCCAGCGCGACCGTGCCGGGAAACAGCATCGAAATGCCGCGCGTGCGCAGAATGATGTCATCCACAGGTACATCGCTCATCACTGCCCCTCCTGTTTCAACTCCAGTGCCACGGCGTCTTCGGTCTGACCCGCGTTAATTGTCACCGCCATCACAACGGTTGCGGGTTTTCCTGCCCAGCTTGCGTCAATTTTTGGCAGATTTTTCACAGCTAGACGGTTGTAAGCACGTGAGAGCTGAGCGAACTGAACCTGGTTGGTAAAGTCTTCAAATTTAAAGCCGGTGGCATCGCGAATGGCATTGCCCCGCACCACCGGGCCCACCTGAATCGTCAGCGGTTTCCCGTTCAACGTCATCACCAGTTTCTGTTCGCGTTCATTGCTCACCTCGACGCGTTCAACCTGACTGGTCAGGTGGACAAACACGCTATGGGGTTTGTCGTTAGTAGTTTTCAGTTGTGTGGTAAGCGCGGTGGCATCCAGCGCATGTTTATGAGCCGCGTCAATGACGCGTTCTTGCCAGGTTTGTTGCGCGATCTGCTGTGGGGTCTGATTGTCGAAGCTGGCTTTCGCATTCGGATCGGCAGGCAGGATTGGCTTGCCGTTTTCATCCAGATCCACCACGGTGCAGGCCGTCAGCAACAGGGTGGTGCAACCTATAAATGCAGCACCCCATTGTTTTAACGACATAACGTCTCCGGATTACTTGCTCAGGTTGAAGAGTTTCAGTTTGCTGGCATTGCTGTCGTCGATCAGCATGCAATCCATCAACTGTTTTTCATCTTTCTGTGCTTTGCCGTTTTTCAGGAAATAGTCTGCCTGTTCAACGGCCATCTGGGCTTGCTGCCAGCCAGGTTGCAGCACCGTGGCTTTGATATTGCCTTTATTGATGATGGAATCACGCACGTAATCGCTGCCGTCAAAGCCGACGACAATCACGTTATTTTTACCTGCCGCTTTCAGCGCCGCTTCGGCACCGAGTGCCATGGTGTCGTTACCAGAAATCACCCCGACGATGTCCGGGTTGGTTTGCAAAATAGCTTCCATACGGGTGAAGGCTTCAGTCTGACTCCAGTTGGCGGTCTGTTGCGCCACCATTTTCATGTCCGGGTAGTCATCAAGAATGTCGTGATAGCCCTGCGAACGAACGCTGGCGTTGGTGTCAGACTGACGGCCCAGCAGCTCAACGTATTTGCCTTTGCCATTTAACAGCTTGGCGAATTTCTCGGCACCCAGTTGCGCACCCTGGTAGTTGTTGGAGACGATTTGCGCGACGGCGACGCCGGTTTTGTTAATTTCGCGGTCAATCAGGAAGGCCGGAACCCCTGCGGCTTTGGCTTTTTCCAGCGGCCCTACGGTGGCATCGGCCCCGGCGTTATCCAGAATGATCGCTTTGGCTTTACGGGCTATCGCCGTTTCAATCAACTGGTTTTGTTTGTTCACGTCGTCATCGTGTGAAGCCACCAGCGTGGTGTAGCCAAGCTCTTTTGCTTTTGCCGCCGCGCCGTCCGCTTCTGCTTTAAAGAACGGATTGTCGTGTGAGGGGGTAATTATGGCGATCAGTCCGTTATCTGCGGCGAACAGCGAGCCGGAAGCGGCGATCAGGGAAGCCAGTACAGCCGATTTCAGTAGGGTCGTTTTCATCTTTTTCTCCACATTGAATATTTATTCAATAATGATTTATTATTCAAATTAACGATAAATCGGCAAAAGCAAACTGTCTACGGTTTGCTCAGCTAATTTCTTAAAAGGAGAAAAGGATCACGATCCTGAGGGCGATTCTACTAACAAGGTTATGATCTGCTGTTCATGTGTCATCCATGCAATATCAACACATTTACCCGCATGTTCAGCGCTGAATGTGGCATCTATCCGCAGGCGAAGAGCACGCTGATCGAGGGCGATGACGGTGGCGCTATGAAAGCCCGGGAAGGGAAGGGCAGCAGACGACAATGCCTTAAAAAGGCTCTCTTTCGCGGAAAACGCCAGCGTCAGTGCGAGCGGAAACGGCAGGGAAGCGTTGACCAGAATCCGCTGTTCTGCCGGGGTGATAATGCTCGACGTTAACGTCTGGCTCAGCGCATCGGTGAACAGCGTTTCAATGTCTACGCCTACAGGTGAGTGAGCGACAACCGCCAGCGCAACGTTACCGCTGTGACTGATGCTGCCATATAAGCCTGCGGGCCAGCGTGGTGCCCCTGTTTCACCAATGCCCGGCACGGCTTTGATAGCCTGTTCGCGCAGGGCATGCACGGCAGCAATGCGCCCGGCCAGATGCTCGGCTTTCCGCTTACGGCCCGCATCCTGCAACAGCTGGTGATGAGGAAGCCATAGCAGATCGTTATCGTTAAACGTAGCGAGATCTAAGCGGATGAGATGCAGAGGGTGGGCATTCAGCGTGAGCAGGGTGTGGTGAGTGTGCATGGTAAACCTCATGTTTGCATGCATGGTAAACCTCATGCAGCCCTCTCCCCGCAGGTTGAGGAATCCCCAGTAATATTACGTTTTACAGCGATAACATAGCTGAATGAGAACATAACTGTCGCAGCGATGAGAGGGTCCGGCTG
>DFPL01000060.1:9437-17439 GCA_002377245.1 Enterobacteriaceae bacterium UBA3516 | reverse complement strand
CCTCAAGGGAGAGGGGACTGCTCGTGCACGCATTTTTTCTGGGAATTCCTCTCCCCGCAGGGAGAGGAGGGTTGGTACGTTCGGGGCGACCTTAGAAGTGGGTGTTTACACCCATATACCAGGTGCGACCGGATTCTTTATAGGTATTGGCACCCGCGCCATACATATAGCCCGTCGTACCGCCGGTGGTCTGGGCATTGCCCATACGCCAGTGACGTTTATCAAACACGTTGTCGACACCCGCCGTCAGGCTCACGAATTTGTTCACATCCCAGGTACCGCTCAGGCCCACAATGCTGTACGGACTGACTTCATCTTTCGCAGAACCGGTCACCGGTTTGCCCTGATAGTCATATTTCTTCGGCTCTTGCTTGCCGTACCAGGTGAAGGTGGACTGCACGGAGACATCCTGCACAATCTGCCAGCTCAGGGTGGAGTTCAGCGTATATTCCGGGATGATCGACAGACGTTCGCCGGTGGTTTTGTTCTTACTCTGCAACATGTAGGTGACGTTGTTGCTCAGGGTGACCGCATCGGTAACCGGAACATTCAGCGTACCTTCCAGACCTTCAACGACCGCTTTAGGCACGTTTTCCCATTGATAGAGGTCGGTCTTCAGCGCGCCCTGAGAGGTCTGGTTCAGCGGTGAGTAACCCGCTTCAATCTTGTTACGGTAATCGTTACGGAACCAGGTCACACCGGCCAGCCAGCCGTCGCGTTTAAACTCAAGGCCAATCTCTTTGTTGATGCTGGTTTCGGCTTTCAGGTCGTCATTCCCCTGCATATAACAGCCGGTACCGGTGGCGCTGGCGTAGCAGCCCTGACCGCGGCTGTAGAGAATGTAGCTGGTGTTGGTCTGGTAGAGGCTCGGTGCTTTATAGGCGCGGGCGATCCCCATTTTCAAAGTGAAGTCATCCCCCAGCCCCTGCGACAGGTTCAGAGACGGGCTCCAGTTGTTGCCGACCACGGTGTGGTGGTCAAAACGCAGACCCGGCGTCAGCATGGTGCTGTCGGTCACTTCGATATTGTCTTCTGCAAACAGAGAGAAGATCTCCGCGCTGGAGTAGGGGCTACGACCGGTGCTGTCATAACCTGGAATCGGCCCACCCTGCAGCGCCTGAGTGTTCGAGGCACGATCCTTGAGACGCTGTTGATTCCACTCGGTGCCCACGGTCAGGTTCTGGTTCACCAGCAGCTCGAACGGCACGCTGACTTCGCTGTGCAGCATCAGGTCAGCGAGATCGGTGTCGGAGAATTTATCGCTATTGAACAGGCCTTCCAGCCCGCCGGCTAACCCTTCACCGAGGCGGGAGTTGCGTGTGTGTTCGTACTGCACCCAGTTGCTGGTGGTGATGCCGTCATCCCAGCCGCCGTTCCAGGTGACGGAGTAGTTCTGGCGATAGAGACGGTTGGTCTCTTTGCCGTAGTTTTCCTTCACATAGTTGTTGCTGCTGCTGTCGTTGTTGGTGTTCTGGGTGTCACCTGCGTACAGGTTGCCCTGACGGCTGTAACCGGCCTGGAACTCCAGCGCCTGCATCGGGGCAAAGTCCCAACGTACGACGCCATTGATATCTTTATTCTCAACGCCTTCCCGGCCTGCGGCGAGGGTGTTGGAATAGATGCCGGTGCGCTCGGACTGATGATCCTGGTTAATATCCCAGGCATCGGCCTGGGTTTTATTCAGGTTACCGTACAGACGGAAGCTGACATCGCCGCCCAGCGGCCCCATCAGGCTAAAATCAGTGCGTTTAGTGGAGCCTTCCTCTTTATGCTCGGGGGCATTGAAGTAGCTGTTCCACGAGCCATGCCATGCCTGATCCGTGGATTTTTTAGTGATGATGTTCACCACGCCACCTGCCGCGCCATTACCGTAACGGGCGGCTGCCGGGCCACGCAGGACTTCAATGCGTTCGATCATATCCGCAGGGACCCAACTGGTATCGCCACGGGTATCACGCTCACCACGCCAACCCTGGCGCACGGAGTTGCGGCTGGTCACTGGCTTACCGTCGATCAGAATCAGGGTGTTTTCCGGGCCCATACCACGAATATCAATCTGGCGATTGTTGCCACGCTGGCCGCTGGTTGAGTTACCGGTCAGGTTGACACCCGGCATGGTGCGAATAATTTCAGAAACGTCACGGGCGGGGGGATTCTTGCGGATTTCATCGGCGGTGATGGTGGAAACCCCCGGGGCCTGCAGATTCTGCTGCGCTGCGGTCACCACAATGGTGTCTTCGTTGCTGGATGCGTCAGTGGAGGTCTCTGCTGCGAAAGCGGGCAGAGCCACACCATAAATTCCCAGGTTGACCAGTAAGGTCAGGGAACGAATTTTATTTTTCATTGTAATTCCTGCTTTTCTTCGCCGCTCTCCCCGGTCGATCCTTTCCCAATGGGGTAAGGAAAGCGGCATGATGTCGCCAGCTTGCTGCGAAGGGCGCTCGTTCCTGAGAAAAATCGCGACAAGTGACACGTTACGAGTGAAAGACGCGCCGGTGCAGGCGCGGGCAATACGCTATTGCAAATGCAAATAATTATCAATAATATTATCAAGAAATTTGATTGAGCAGGCAAAATTTCCACAAGTCATTTGGGGTAACGCAGTGGTGCAAGAGACAGGAAGTGATGCCTGGTGGGCATCAAAACAGGGGCCAGAGTGGGAGCGGGAATCAGCAACGCATTATCGGGTCACCTTCTGGTGGCGTGACCCGGCGGGCACCGAAGCGACCTCCACCGTTGAGCGCGTCTGGCTCTATATCACCGGCGTCACCGATCATCATCAACAGTCCGCGCCGCAATCATTGCAACGCATTGCGGGCACCGACGTCTGGCGCTGGCAAACCCGCCTCGAAGCCGGATGGCGTGGGAGCTATTGCCTGATCCCGTCGACAAAACGGGACGATTTCCCGCCGCAGGCTTTTACCCAGACACCGCCTGACCGTGCCGCACTACGCGAAGGCTGGCGCACTCTTTTCCCTCACGCGATAGCCGATCCGCTCAATGCCCAGCACTGGCGGGGCGGACGGGGGCATCCGGTTTCCCCTCTCTCGCTGCCGGGCGCACCGGAACAACCTGGCTGGGGCGCGCCGGACGCGGAATATACCCCGCCGGTTTGCTTCGAATGGCAGAGCGACCGGTTAGGCAACCGCCGCCGCGTGTGGGTCTATACCACCGGGGATGACAACGGTGCAGAACGCCCGCTGGCGGTGCTGCTCGATGGGCAATTCTGGGCGGAAAGCATGCCGGTCTGGCCTGCGCTTGCCGCGTTAACCCACGAGGGCAAATTGCCCCCGGCGGTCTATGTGCTCATCGACGTGATTGATACCGCGCACCGCAGCCGGGAGCTTCCCTGCAATGAGGATTTCTGGCTGGCGGTCCAGCAGGAATTATTGCCACACGTTCAGTCAACAACGCCGTTCAGCGACCGCCCCGAACGCACGGTCGTGGCCGGGCAGAGCTTTGGCGGGCTGGCATCGCTGTATGCCGGGTTGCACTGGCCGGCGCGTTTTGGCTGCGTGCTGAGCCAGTCGGGCTCTTACTGGTGGCCGCATCGCGGGGGCAGCCAGGATGGCGTGCTGACGGAGGCGCTCAGGCGCGACGAGCTTTCGGCGCAAGGACTGCGCATTGTGCTGGAAGCAGGGGTGCGAGAGCCGGTTATCTTTCGGGCCAATCAGGCGATGCTTGCCCAGTTGCAACGCACGCAACCCGCCGTTTTCTGGCGTCAGGTTGACGGTGGGCATGATGCGCTTTGCTGGCGCGGTGGGCTGACCTCAGGGCTTATCACCCTCTGGCAACCGTTGCTGCGCGCTGAGTAACGCGCACTTTTTCACCACAGGAGTCCGGTATGGAATTCAGCAATCCCTTCGATAATCCCGAGGGGCACTTTTATATTCTGCAAAACGCCCAGCAGCAGTACAGCCTGTGGCCGGAGCCATGCGCATTGCCGGAAGGCTGGCAGGTGGTTTGCGCCCCCGCATCGCAGGACGCCTGCACCGCATGGCTGGCACAACACTGGCAGACATTAACCCCGGCGCACCACGCGCAATAAGGAGAGGCGGATGACCACTCGATACCCCCTGGTTGCCGCACAGCCGGGGATCTGGATGGCGGAAAAACTCTCCACGCTGCCCAACGCCTGGAGCGTGGCGCACTATGTGGAGCTGGAAGGCATGCTGGATGCCCCATTACTGGCGCAGGCGATTGTTAAAGGTATGCAGCAGGCGGATACCCTGCGGCTGCGCTTCGTTGAGGACAACGGAGAGGTCTGGCAGTGGGTTGATGACACGCAGACCTTCCCGCTGCCGCAGCGTGTCGATTTACGTGCTGAGCCTGATGCGCACGCGGCGGCCCTGGCGCTGATGAACGCGGATCTGGCGCAAAATCTGCGCGGGGACGGCGGTAAACCGCTCGCCCATCATGCCCTTATTCAGGTGACCGACACCCGCTGGTACTGGTATCAGCGCTATCACCATTTACTGGTCGATGGCTTCAGTTTCCCGGCTATTACCCGCCAGATTGCCGCCATTTACCGCGCTATGCGCCACGATGCCCCCCTGCCAGATTCCCCCTTTACCCCGTTTGCTGAAGTGGTGGACGAATATCAGCGCTACCGCGATAGCGACGCCTGGCAGCGGGATAAAGCCTTCTGGTCTGAACACAAACGCACACTTCCCGCCGCTGGTTCGCTCTCGGATGCGCCGCTGCCGGGGCGTGCTGCCACCACCGACATTTTGCGTCTGAAGCAGGACCTCGACCCCTCGGCATTTCGTCGTCTGACGCAGGCTATACCTGGCTGTCAGCCTGCCGATCTGGCGCTGGCGCTGGTGGTATTGTGGTTAGGCCGACTCAGCAGCCGCCCTGACTATGCCGCCGGGTTTATTTTTATGCGGCGGATGGGCTCAGCCGCACTGACCGCTACCGGCCCGGTGCTCAATGTGCTGCCGCTCGGCGTGCACATTAACCCTGGCCAGACCCTGGCGGAACTGGCGACAAGCCTTGCCGGGCAACTGAAAAAAATGCGCCGCCATCAGCGCTATGATGCGGAACAAATTCTGCGCGACACCGGACGCGCGGCGGGGGATGAGCCGCTGTACGGCCCGGTATTTAACGTCAAAATGTTCGACTATCTGCTGGATGTGGACGGGATTGCCGGGCAAACCCATACGCTGGCGACCGGACCGGTTAACGATCTGGAAATCGCGCTTTTCCCGCACGAGGAGGGCGGCCTGACCCTGGAAGTGCTGGCGAACCGCAGTCGCTATGAAGAGGCCACGCTTTCGACTCACGCGTCACGTCTGCCCGATTTACTCAGCCAGTTTGCCGCGAACCCCCTGTTGCGTTGCGGCGATGCCCGGCTGGTTTCGGTGCAGGATGTGCAGCAACTGGAAAAAATTAACGCCACCGGCGTCATGCTGCCAGTGACCACCCTGAGTGAATTAGTGGCGCAGCAGGCGGCGAAAACCCCGGATGCCCCGGCGCTGGCCGATGCGCGCTGGCAGTTCAGCTACCGCGAGATGCGTGAACAGGTGGTGGCGCTGGCAAACCTGTTGCGTGAGAAGGGCGTCAGGCCGGGCGACAGCGTTGCCGTCGCGCTGCCGCGCTCGGTCTTTCTGACGCTGGCGCTGCACGGCATTGTTGAAGCCGGTGCGGCCTGGCTGCCGCTCGACACCGGTTACCCGGACGAGCGCCTGCGTATGATGCTGGAAGATGCAAAACCGCGCTTGCTGATTACCTCTGAGGATCAGCTTGCCCGTTTCAGTGATATTCCACACCTGGCGCACCTGTGTTACGGCGCGCCGCTTGATGTTAAGGGCAGTGAACCCCTGGCGCTGTCCCGCCCGGAGCATACTGCCTATATCATCTTTACCTCCGGCTCGACCGGGCGACCGAAAGGGGTGATGGTCGGGCAGACCGCCATCGTTAACCGCCTGTTGTGGATGCAAAATCACTATCCGCTGAATGCGCAGGATGTGGTGGCGCAGAAGACACCGTGCAGTTTTGACGTCTCGGTGTGGGAGTTCTGGTGGCCGTTTATCGCCGGGGCACAACTGGTGATGGCGGAGCCGGAGGCGCACCGCGATCCGCTGGCGCTCCAGCAGTTCTTCGCCCGCTTTGGCGTGACGACCACCCACTTTGTGCCCTCGATGCTGGCAGCCTTTGTGGCTTCCCTCACCCCGGACAGCGCACGGGAAACCTGCCACACCCTGAACAAGGTATTCTGTAGCGGCGAAGCGCTGCCCGCCCAACTCTGCCGGGAGTGGGAGCAACTGACCCACGCGCCGCTCCACAACCTGTATGGCCCGACGGAAGCGGCGGTGGACGTGAGTTGGTACCCGGCCCACGGTGAGACGCTGGCGGCGGTAAGCGGCACCAGCGTGCCGATTGGCTTCCCGGTATGGAACACCGGGCTGCGTATCCTTGACGGCATGATGCAGCCGGTTCCGCCAGGTGTGGCCGGGGATTTGTACCTGACCGGCATCCAACTGGCGCAGGGGTATCTGGGGCGGCCAGACCTCACCGCCAGCCGCTTTATCGCCGATCCCTTTGCCCCTGGTGAGCGGATGTACCGCACCGGTGACGTAGCGCGCTGGCTGAACAACGGCGCGGTGGAATACCTTGGCCGTAGCGACGATCAGCTTAAAATTCGCGGTCAGCGTATCGAACTCGGTGACATTGACCGGGCGTTGCAGGCCCTGCCGGATGTGGCCCAGGCGGTCACCCATGCCTGCGTCTTCAATCAGGCGGTGGCCGGGGGCGGCGATGCGCGTCAGCTGGTGGGCTATCTGGTCTCTGACTCAGGACTGCCGCTCGATGTCACCGCACTTCGCGAGAAGCTGGCGCAGCAGCTTCCGCCACATATGGTGCCGGTTGTCCTGTTGCAACTGAGCGAGCTGCCGCTCAGCGCCAACGGCAAGCTGGACCGCAAAGCCCTGCCTCTACCGGCGCCGGTACGTGAAAAAGCTGCCCGCCCGCTGGCGGTGGGTGCGGAGACCGAAGTGGCAGAGGCGTTCTCAGCGCTGCTGGGCTGCGAAGTACATGATGCGCAGGCCGATTTCTTTGCTCTCGGCGGCCACTCGCTGCTGGCGATGCGCCTTGCGGCACTGCTCAGCAAACGCTTTGAACGCCATGTGACGCCGGGGCAGATCATGGTGGCCTCCACCGTGGAGAAGCTGGCGCATTTGGTGACGCAGGATGCTCTCGACAGCCGTATGGGGCTGGAAACATTTCTGCCGCTGCGCGAAGGAAAGGGGCCGACCCTGTTCTGCTTCCACCCGGCTTCCGGCTTTGCCTGGCAGTTCAGCGTGCTGGCGCGTTATCTCTCGCCCCGTTGGGCGATTACCGGCATTCAGTCGCCACGCCCCGAAGGACCCATGCAGCAGGCAGCGAACCTGGACGACGTGTGCGAGCACCATCTTGCCACCTTGCTGAAAGCGCAACCGCACGGGCCTTATCACCTGTTTGGTTACTCGCTGGGCGGCACGCTGGCGCAGGGGATTGCCGCCCGACTGCGGGCGCGTGGTGAAACGGTAGCGTTCCTGGGGCTGCTGGATACCTGGCCGCCGGAAACACAGAATTGGGCAGAAAAAGAGGCAAACGGTCTCGACCCGGAGGTGCTGGCAGAGATCGAACGCGAGCGTCAGGCGTTTATCGCCGCTCAACAAGGCCAGGGGTCGAGCGAGATGTTTGCCACTATTGAGGGCAATTATGGCGACGCGGTTCGCTTGCTGACCACCGCACACAGTGCGCACTTTGCCGGCAAAGCGACGCTGTTTGTCGCCGAACGCACGCTACCTAAAGGAATGGACCCTCACACCGCCTGGTCACCGTGGGTAGATGAGTTAGAGGTGTACCGTCAGGATTGCGCGCATGTGGATATCATTTCTCCGCAGGCGTTTGCGTCCATCGGCCCGGTGCTACGGGAGTTGTTGGGGTGAGGGGAACGTGTCATGGTTAGGAGCAACATGCTGCTCTGAGGGTATTTCCGTTCACCTTATGTTCCTTG
>DFPL01000060.1:616-9284 GCA_002377245.1 Enterobacteriaceae bacterium UBA3516 | reverse complement strand
CGGATACGCTTCGCCGATTTTCAGCCGGACCCAGTCATCGCGGTGACTGTTGTGTTCTCATTGCGCGGTGTTATCGCTGGAAAACGTGAGGGAGAAACGTACTGACAAACCGCACTAAACGGTTCCCTCTCCCTGAGGGAGAGGGTTAGGGTGAGGGGGCTCACCCCGCATATTTACCCAACGGCACCACCAGTGGCGTATGCGCCACCGGGTCCTCAATAATCAAACAGCGCAACCCATACACCGCTTCAATCAGCTCTGGGGTAACAATCTCTTTCGGTGCCCCCTGGGCCACAATCTTGCCGTCGCGCAGCGCAATCAAATGGGTGGCGTAACGGCAGGCCTGGTTGAGATCGTGCAGCACCGCCGCCAGCGTATATCCCTGCTCGCGGTTGAGGTCGCTCAGTAGCTCCAGTAAATCAATCTGATAACTGATATCGAGCCAGGTCGTTGGTTCATCCAGCAGCATAATGGCGGTTTCCTGCGCCAGTACCATTGCAATCCAGGCGCGCTGGCGTTGACCACCGGAAAGCGTATCCACACTCTGGGTTGCCAGACTGTCCACGCCGGTTGCACGCATGGCGCGGGTGACCGCCTCTTCATCTTCTTTTCGCCAGCGGGTAAACAGCGGCTGATGAGGGTAACGCCCGCGCGCCACCAGCTCCTGCACGGTAATATCTCCCGGGGTCGTCGCATTCTGCGCCAGCAGACCGACACGGCGGGCGACCTCTTTGCTGGCATAGCGCTGGATCTGCTCGCCATCAAGATAAACATGCCCCTGTTCCGGCGTCATCAGGCGGCTCAGGGTGCGTAGCAGCGTCGATTTCCCGCAGCCGTTAGGGCCGATAATGGCGGTGAAGTGCCCATTGGGGATAGCCACGCTTAAGTCCGTGGCAACAATTTTCTTACCGTAGCCCAGGGTTAAGGCTTCGCCACGCAAACGGGCTGCTGTATCGGTCATTTTTTGCGGGACTCCTGAATCAACAAGGCGATAAGGTAAATGCCACCGAGGCTGACGGTGACGACGCCCACGGGTAACTGATAAGGGATAAACAGCCGCTGCGCGCAGATGTCTGCCAGCAACAGCAGCACCGCACCGCAGAGTGCCGACTGGGTCAGCCCCCAGCGCGCGGTGGCGCTCAGACGGCGGGCAATGTGCGGCGCGACCAGCGCGATAAACGAGATGGGGCCGGCAAGCGCGGTCGAGGCGGCGGTCAGCATCACGGCGACCAGCATCAGCAGCAGGCGCGAACGTTCCACGCTCACCCCCAGCGCACAGGCGCTGTCATCCCCCATCTCCAGCAGGCGCAGGCGGCGAGAAAGCAGGGTCGCAAAAACAAACATCGCGATAATCACCGGCACCGAGGGCAGCGTTTTCGCCCAGGTCAGACCGTTAAGCGAGCCAGCGTTCCACAACCCGGCGGAGAGCGCGGTCTCCAGTGAGGCATGCATCAACAGCCAGGTGTTGAACGCTACCAGCATGGCGCGCACCCCGATGCCGACGATGATGAGACGAAAGGTCTCGATGCCGTTGCGCCACGCCAGCAGCCAGACGATAACCGAGGTGATAATTCCGCCCCCCATTGCCGCCAGCGCAATCGCGGTAAGACTCTGCCCGTAAAACACCATCGCCACCAGCACGCCGCTCCACGCGCCGGTGTTAAAACCCATCACATCCGGGCTGCCAAGCGGGTTACGCATTAGCGACTGGAAAATCGCGCCACTGACACCCAGCGCGGCACCCACCAGCAGGGCTATAAACACGCGCGGTAAACGCCATTCGGTGACCACCCGTTGCATGGCGCGGGGGGCGTTGCCTCCCAGCGCGTCCATAACCTGGCTGACGCTGAGCATCACGGCACCACTGCGCAGCCCCCAGACGGCCAACGCAACACCGACGAGGATCATCAGCAAACAGCTCAACAGCAGACGGCGGGAAGGGGAGGTCACAGGCCACCTCCGCGAATGCGTCGCACCAGCACAATCAATACAGGCGCGCCGATAAAGGCGCTGACCACCGAGACGCGTAGCTCGCCCGGCACCAGAAAGCGGCCCAGAATATCGGCAAACAGCAGTAACGTTGGCGTGGCAATGAGCGTCACCGGCAATGACCAGCGGTGGTCGGCTCCCACCAGCCAGCGCGCCAGATGCGGCATCATCAAACCGATAAACGCAATCGGCCCCACCACCGCCGTGGCGCTGCCGCACAGCACGGTAATGGCAATCAGCCCCAGCAACTGCGTGCTGGCGACTTTACTGCCGAGTGCGGTGGCGGTATCGGTGCCCAGGCTCAGGCTGTTCAGCGCGCGGCTTGACAGCAGTGCCGCCCCCGCCGCCAGCAGCACGGGAATCAGCACGATTTTGAGCGTTTGCAAGGTGCGAATGTCCAGCGAACCGGCCTGCCAGAAACGCAACTGGTCATAAACATCGGCATTGAGTAATGAAATACCGCTGGAGAGCCCTTCGAGTACTGCTGCCAGCGCCACGCCCGCCAGGGTCAGACGCACCGGACTGAGCTGCCCGCCGCCCGCACTGCCGGTGAAGGCCACCAGTAACGAGGCGCTGAACGCGCCGCAAAAGGCCAGCCCAAGCTGTTCGACCGGAGACGCCGCGCCAAACAGCGCTGCGCCCACCACGATGGCGAAGCTGGCGCCGGAATTCACGCCCAGCAGGCCCGGATCCGCAAGCGGGTTGCGCGTCAGGGTTTGCATTAATGCGCCAGCGATGCCCAGTGCCCCGCCTGCCAGTAACCCGGCAAGGGTGCGCGGTAAACGGGCATCACGAATGATGGTGCAGTCAGCGCTTTGACAGGTGCCAGACAGGGCATCCAGCACCACGGCGGGAGTCATGGCCTTTGCGCCAAGAAAGAGGCTGAGTGTCATTGCTAAAACCAGCAATATCAATAACCCGACCACGGTAAGCACGCGCGTCGGGGAAGGGGAAGACGACATAATACGTTCCTGACTTGATAATGATAGTAATTATCGTTATCGATCTTGTTTGTGTATGTTACCATGCACGCCCTGGAATGAATAAAAAAAGTTCATGTTAAGGCGTTGTAATGAAGCAACAATCCTGGCTGCTGAACGTCAGCCTCTTGCGGACGCATCCGGCCTTCCGCGCCGTGTTTCTCGCCCGTTTTATCTCCATTTTATCGCTGGGTTTACTGGGCGTTGCCGTGCCAGTACAGATTCAGGCAATGACCCATTCAAGCTGGCAGGTGGGCCTTGCCGTCACCCTGACCGGCAGCGCCATGTTTGTGGGGCTGATGGCAGGGGGCGTGCTGGCTGATCGTTACGAACGTAAAAAATTGATTCTTATTGCCCGCAGCACCTGCGGAGTGGGCTTTATCGGCTTATGGCTCAACGCGCTGCTGCCTGAACCCTCGCTGCTGGCGATTTACCTGCTCGGCGTGTGGGACGGTTTCTTCGCCTCGCTTGGCGTGACGGCCCTGTTGGCGGCCACGCCAGCGCTGGTAGGGCGTGAAAATCTCATGCAGGCCGGGGCGATTACCATGCTGACCGTGCGCCTGGGCTCGGTTATCTCCCCGATGTGCGGCGGTTTACTGCTGGCTACCGGCGGCGTGGCATGGAACTACGGTCTGGCGGCGGCGGGGTCGTTTATTACCCTGATTCCGCTGCTCGGTTTACCCGTGCTGCCACCGCCACCGCAGGCGCGTGAACACCCCTTCACCTCGCTGGTGGCAGGCTTTCGTTTTCTGCTCAGCAGCCCGTTGATTGGCGGGATTGCGCTGCTTGGCGCCCTGTTGACAATGGCCAGCGCCGTGCGCGTGCTCTATCCGGCGTTGGCGATGAGCTGGCAGATGTCGGCGGCACAGATTGGTCTGCTGTACGCGGCTATCCCGCTCGGCGCCGCAGCGGGGGCGTTAACCAGTGGGCGGCTGGCGCATCATTTACGGCCTGGCCTGCTGATGCTGGGCGCAAGCGTGGGGGCATTTATCGCCATCGGGCTGTTTAGCCTGATGCCTCACTGGGCGTTGGGCGCGCTGTTCCTGGTGCTGTTTGGCTGGCTGAGCGCCATCAGTTCGCTACTGCAATACACCCTTATCCAGACGCAAACCCCGGAGTCGATGCTCGGGCGTATTAACGGTCTGTGGACGGCGCAGAACGTCACCGGTGACGCCATCGGTGCAGCGCTGTTAGGTGGTTTGGGCGTGGTGATGACTCCGGCGGCGTCCGCCAGCAGCAGTGGCTTCGCGCTGGCGGTAGTCGGGGCACTACTGCTGCTGGTGCTGAGCGAGCTGCGCCGTTTCCGGCAGCAGCCCGTAACGTCTTAACCGAACAGAACTGACAGGCGCTGCAACACGCGGGTCGCGCTGTAGTAATCCAGACGGAAGGTTTCTGACCCCAGCGCATAGACCCGCTTGTTCTGCACGGCAGTGAGATGGGCGAGCAGCGGGTTGGCATTGAGTTCGTCCGCATCTTTCTGATCGCTGGCGAACAGGAACAGGGCTTCACCGTTCAGGCCGCTGGCGAGGTTTTCGCCGCCCAGTTGCACGATGTCATGGCGCTTGCCCTGGCTTTTGCTGGTGTTAAGCCCTTGTGGCAGCGTGGCGAGCGTAAAGCCCAGTTGCGCCAGTAGCTTGCCCTGCGCCGAGTCCTGGGTCCAGAGGTTGGCATTGTGCGCACCCGGATTGTAAACCAGCGCGGTAACGGGCTGTGGCGGCAGGGTCATTTTCGCCTTCACCTCTGCCAGTTGCTGATTAAATTCAGCCACGCGCGCGGCGGCCTGTTTTTCCTGGCCGGTGATGGTGCCCAGTTGGGTCAGCAACGCTTGCCAGCTTTTGTCGTCGTAGTTGATGACCAGCGTCGGCGCGATGGTTGAGAGCTGATCGTAGAGCGAGAGCGCGGAGTCGCCGCCGGTGGCGCTGATGAGGATCAGGTCCGGCATTTGCGCGGCAACGGCTTCCGCATTGGGTTCACCGATGTAGATGCGTGCAACGTTGCGTTTTTTTGCCACCTCGCTCCATTGGCGCAGGAAGCCCTGATCGTCGGCAAAACGGTTATTCGGCGTGGTTGCCCCGCTGGCAATAACCGGCGCGTCAATCGCCAGCAGCGAACCGGTCAGCGTGACGCTGGTCGAGACGATACGCAGCGGTTTTTGTTCAAGCGTGTGGGTGCCTTTGCTGTCGGTGACCTGACGCGGCCAGTCTGCGGCCATCGCTGAGGTAAGTCCTAAAACAAAAATGCCCAGCATGATAAGGGTCTTACGGCAGAGAAAAGGAAGAGTCACAACATCGCATCCTGTTTTTGTTGAGGTTAATGCTTCTCATTTTCATCGTTGACGGTGACGGATGCAAGCGTTAGCGCGAAGAGCACAATGCACTGCGGTTGACACACCAGAGCAATACCATTAGCTTTATCGACCGAAATTCAAATGATAATCATTCGTAATTTATTTATCATTTCTGGAGGATGATATGGATACGTCACTGGCTGAGGACGTTCAGCAGACGACAAAAACGCTGGCAGCGGACCAGTTTTTCTTTATGTCACCGTTCCGCAGCTTCACGACCTCCGGGTGCGTTGCCCGTATCAGTGAACCTGCCGTGGAAGGGGAGAGCGCGGAAAGCCGGTTCCAGCAAACGCTGACGCAGGCTTTTGCCAGGGCGAAAGCGCAGGGCATCGCGAACCCGGTCGTGGTGGGTGCTATTCCTTTTGACACGACCCAACCTTCTGAACTCTTTATTCCGGCTTCGTGGCAGACCTTTTCGCGCCCGTCTAAGCAGCGATCCTCCCGATACTTCTCCGGGCACGATACCCCGGATGTCACCTCGCGTAAGGAAATTCCTCCCCAGGATGTCTTTATGGACATGGTTGCCAGGGGCGCGGCACTGACGGCCACCCCCGAGGTGGATAAGATTGTCCTCTCGCGTTTGATTGATATCGCTACCGACGCCCGTATCGACAGCGGCATCCTGCTGGAGCGTCTGATAGCCCAGAACCCGGCGAGCTTTAACTTCCACGTGCCGCTCAGCAGCGGTGGCGCACTGTTAGGTGCCAGCCCGGAACTGCTGCTGCGTAAGGACGGCGAACACTTCAGTTCGCTGCCGCTCGCCGGTTCCGCGCGCCGCCAGCCCGATGACATGCTCGACCGTGAAGCGGGTAACAGGCTGCTGGCCTCTGAAAAAGACAGACATGAACATGCGCTGGTGACTCAGGCCATGAAGCAGGTATTGCAGGCGCGTAGCCGTAACCTGAGCCTGCCGGACTCTCCCCAACTGGTGACCACACCTACCTTGTGGCACCTCGCAACCCCGATTGAAGGCACGGCACAGAAGGGCGAAACCGCCCTGACGCTGGCCTGCCTGCTGCACCCGACGCCAGCCCTGAGCGGTTTCCCGCATCAGGTGGCGAAAAAGTGGATTACCGAACTGGAACCGTTTGAGCGCGAGCTGTTTGGCGGCATCGTTGGCTGGTGCGACGCCGACGGTAACGGCGAGTGGGTGGTGACCATTCGCTGCGCGCGTATTGATGAAAACCGTGTTCGCTTATTTGCCGGTGCAGGCATTGTGCCTGCCTCTTCCCCGGCGGGAGAGTGGCGCGAAACCGGCGTCAAACTGACCACCATGCTTAACGTTTTTGGCCTGCATTAAGGAGTGATGATGACCGTTCCCTTTACCCGTTGGCCGGATGAATTCGCCACACGTTACCGCGAAAAAGGTTACTGGCTGGATTTGCCGATGACCGACATGCTGACCCGTCACGCAGAGAGTGATGCGGTGGCGGTGATTGACGGTGAGCGCACGTTTACCTATCAACAGTTGCATCAGGCTTCTGACAATCTGGCAAGCAGGCTGCAATGGCTGGGCATTCAGCGTGGCGAGACCGCACTGGTGCAGCTTGGCAACGTGGCGGAGTTTTACATCACCTTTTTTGCGCTACTGAAAATCGGCGTCGCCCCGGTGAATGCGCTCTTTAGCCATCAGCGCAGTGAACTGAACGCTTACGCCGCACAAATCAAACCGGCGTTGCTGATTGCTGACCGCGCACATGCGCGCTCTGCAACCGATGAACTCTGCCAGGCGTTCATCGCTGAACATGCTTCGCTGCGTGTCTCGTTGTTCCTCAACGACAGCAGTGAAAAATCGTTAACGGCGGCAATCGTGGCCCCGGCAGCGCGTTTCATAGAAACGCCGACCCCGGCGGATGAAGTGGCCTTTTTCCAGCTCTCCGGCGGCAGCACCGGCACGCCGAAGCTGATTCCGCGTACTCATAACGACTATTACTACAGTATTCGCCGCAGCAACGAGATTTGCGGCATTACGGCAGAGACCCGTTACCTGAACGCACTGCCCGCCGCGCACAACTATGCGATGAGCTCCCCAGGATCGCTGGGTGTGTTTCTGGCGGGCGGTTGCGTGGTGCTGGCGAACGATCCCAGCGCCACGCTCTGCTTCCCGCTGATCGAAAAGCACCGCATCAATGTCACCTCTCTGGTGCCGCCTGCGGTCAGCCTGTGGCTTCAGGCGATTGGCGAAGGGGCGAACCCCGCGCAGCTTTCTACCCTCGCGCTGTTGCAGGTGGGCGGCGCGCGTCTGCCTGCGACGCTGGCAGCACGTATTCCGGCTGAGATTGGCTGCCAGTTGCAGCAGGTTTTCGGCATGGCAGAAGGGCTGGTGAACTACACCGCGCTGGACGACACCCCGGAGCGCATCTTCAACACCCAGGGCCGCCCGATGTGCCCGGACGATGAAGTCTGGGTCGCCGATGAGCACGGCAACGCCCTGCCGCGCGGCGAAGTGGGACGCCTGATGACACGCGGGCCGTACACCTTCCGTGGCTACTTCAACAGCCCGGAACATAACGCCAGCGCCTTTGATGCCAACGGTTTTTACTGCTCCGGCGATCTGATTTCTATTGATGACGCGGGCTACATCACCGTACAGGGGCGTGAGAAAGATCAGATCAACCGTGGCGGCGAGAAGATCGCCGCCGAGGAGATTGAGAATTTACTGCTGCGCCACGAGGCGGTGATCCACGCCGCGCTGGTGAGCATGGAAGACAGCCTGCTGGGCGAAAAAAGCTGCGCGTATCTGGTGGTGAAGCACCCGGTGCGTGCGGTGGAGATTCGTCGTTTCCTGCGCGAGCAGGGGGTCGCTGATTTCAAACTACCGGACCGCGTTGAGTGTCTGGATGCGCTGCCGCTGACCCCGGTGGGCAAAGTCGATAAGAAACAATTACGCCAGACGCTGGCACAACGCACGCAGGCGTAACGAGGAGAGAACATGGCTATTCCAAAACTGACCGGGTACGCACTGCCGACCGCGAATGATATTCCCGATAATAAGGTGCAGTGGGCCTTTGAGCCTGACCGTGCTGCTTTGTTGATTCACGATATGCAGGAGTATTTTCTCAACTTTTGGGGTGATAACTGCCCAATGATGGAAAAGGTGGTCGCCAACATTGCCGCCCTGCGCCAGTTCTGTAAGCAGCACGCTATCCCGGTCTATTACACCGCTCAGCCAAAAGATCAGAGCGATGACGATCGTGCGCTGCTCAACGACATGTGGGGGCCGGGCTTAACCCGTTCGCCAGAGCAACAGCAGATTGTCGCCGCACTTGCGCCAGACGAAGACGATACGGTGCTGGTGAAGTGGCGTTACAGCGCCTTTCACCGCTCGCCGCTTGAGCAGATGCTGAAAGAG
>DFPL01000060.1:0-487 GCA_002377245.1 Enterobacteriaceae bacterium UBA3516 | reverse complement strand
GGCGCTCGCGGCGCGCTGGCGCAAAGTGCATGGCGATATCGATTTTGTCATGCTGGCGAAGAATCCGACTATTGATGCCTGGTGGGCGCTACTCTCCCGCGAGGTCAAATAATGGATTTCGCAGGGAAGACGGTGTGGGTGACCGGGGCCGGTAAAGGCATCGGTTACGCTACGGCGCTGGCGTTTACCGAGGCGGGCGCGCAGGTAACGGGGTTTGATCGGGCTTTTGACGGTGAATATTATCCTTTTGTCACCGAAGTGCTGGACATCGCCGATGCTGAGCAGGTCGCGCAGCTCTGCCCGCGCGTGCTCGCACAGAGCCCGCGGCTGGATGTACTGGTCAACGCGGCGGGTATTTTACGTATGGGGGCGACGGATGTGCTCTCACAGGATGACTGGCAGCAGACGTTCGCGGTTAACGTTGGCGGGGCGTTTAATCTCTTTCAGGCGACCATGGCGCAGTTTCGCCAGCAGAAGGGTGGGGCCA
>DFPL01000058.1 GCA_002377245.1 Enterobacteriaceae bacterium UBA3516 | reverse complement strand
TTTCCACTTCGAAGTGGAAAACTCCTCGCTACAAACTCTTAACCTGCAACGTTAGTTTTATTCCAGGCCATCAACGGGGTAAGACGAGTGAATAACGGAGCGGTAATGAACGACGCTGGAGACTGGGCTGAGCAAACGGCAACCCTGGCCGAACGCATGCTGACGCAGGTATATGCCCTGCTTGGTCATCACGGCATCGTGCCTAACGCGGTGCAGCAGCAAATGCTGACCTCTCACGTTCGCGCCATGGCACACCGGTCCGTTACCGGCGAGCCGTTGCCGGACGTAGATGCCAGCCTGTTTGATGAAATTTCGCCGGAATCCATGAACCTCGCGCGTGACGTGGTGGCGGAGTTCGGCAACCTCCCGGAAGAAGAAGCCTGGCTGCTGTCGGTGCACTTCGAAGTGGCAAAAGAGAACCTGTAAGGAGCGAAAAATGGAACAGATTACCGTCGTGATTGGCGACCGGCTGGGTAAAGGCCAGAAAGTGGCAGCAGGGGTCGAAAAAGCGGGCGGCCGTGCCGTCGTCGTGCCGGGCGTGGCTGCCGACATGAAGCTCGGCGACATGATGAAAGCGGAAAATGCCACCTTCGGCATCTCTTTCTGCGGCAGCGGTGGCGCGGGTGCCATCACCGCGCAGACCAAATATGGCTACAAAGCCAAATACGGCATGCGTTCGGTCGACGAGGGTGTGACCGCCATTAACGAAGGCTGCAATGTGCTGGGCTTCGGTTTTATGGACAAAGAAGAGTTAGGCGAGCGTCTGGTGCAGGCGTGGCAGAAAAAATACGGCGCATAACCATGAAAGAACAGTTCACCACCACGGTCAGGGTTAACGGCAAAGGCGACAGCAAAGCGCGCGCCTTCTCCGATGCGCTGAACCACGTTCAGGCCGCGGTGATGAAAGCGTCGCCGCATATTTTACTGCGTATTGAGCCACAGGATGTGCAGGTTGTTCATGCGCAGGAAACGGCACGGAAAGAGGCATTTTTGTTCCTCTTTCTGCGCCGGGAAAGACGTGCGTACAGCGTGGAGCTGGACGTCACCGTCAACGTGACCGCCATCAATCTCGACAAGGTGGATTTCGTTACGCAACGCTGACTTTTACTGAAAGGGCAGACTGATGTTCTTAATCATACTAATAAAATCGCTCATCATCGGCGGCCTCGTGGGCGTCGGCGTGGGCGCTGGGGCTGCACGCATGTTTCATGCGCCAACCACGCAAGGGATGGGCGCATTTCGTACTCTCGGCGAGTTGAACTCCTGCGAAGGGGATCCGGCTTCGCACTTCTCCTTTGGTTTAGGCTTCTTCTTTAACGCCTGGGCTTCGTCCGTGGCGGCAGGATCTTTCACCCAGGACGTTGATCATCGCATCATCCCTAACTGGGGCGCGGCGGCCCTGATGGTGAAAAACCGCAACGTCGGTGAAACCCTTCACGATCCGAAAAAGATGGCCATCGCCTGTGGCCTGATCGGCATGATCGTGGTGACCTTCCTCAACCTGACAGCCTCCTCCGTGCCGGCGGCATTGCAGGTCACGGCGGTCAAAGTGCTGGTGCCTGCGGCCAACCTGCTGGTGAACACCGTGATGCCGGTTATCTTCTGGCTCGCGGCAATTGACGCAGGGAAGAAGTCCGGCTTCTGGGCCACCGTGTTTGGCGGCGCGGCGCAGCTCATCATGGGCAATGCCGTACCGGGCCTGGTGCTGGGCATCCTGATTGGTAAAGGGGTAGAAGAGAGCGGCTGGAACCGTGTCACCAAAGTGATGATGAGTGCCATTGTGGCCCTGTTTGTGCTGAGCGCCTTCTTCCGTGGCTTCGATCTGAAGATGATCGAGTCCTTCCACCTGAGCGCGCCGAACTGGCTGGAGCTCATTCATAACTCGCTCAGCGGCAAGTAAGGAATGACGATGGAACAAAGTAAAGGTTTTTGGTATGCCGACTGGTCATTTCCGATCTTTGTTGGCCTGCTCTCTTCCGGCGTGTTCGCCGGGACGCACATGTACTACCTCTATGGCATCGGGGCGTTTAACGAAGTGGCCTTTGTGGCGATGCTGAAAGCGGGCATTGATACCGGCGCCTACGGCGCGGTGGCGGCCTTTGGCGCGAGTTTCCTGTTTGCCCGCATCATCGAAGGATCTCTGGTGGGGATCCTGGATATTGGCGGCGCGATCCAGACCGGCGTGGGCTTAGGGGTTCCGGCCCTGCTGCTGGGCGCAGGGATTATGTTCCCGGTGACCAACTTCATGGCATCGCTGGCGACCGGCCTGGTGATTGGTCTGGCGATTGGCTACATCATCATCCTGGCGCGTAAGTTCACCATCAACCAGAGCGATTCCACCTACGGGGCGGACGTGATGATGGGGGCGGGTAATGCGTCTGGTCGCTTCCTGGGGCCGTTAATTATCCTCAGCGCGATGACCGCATCGATTCCCATCGGCGTCGGCTCTCTGATTGGCGCACTGCTGTTCTACCTCTGGCAGAAGCCGATTACCGGTGGTGCGATCCTCGGTGCCATGCTGCTGGGCTCAATCTTCCCGATTGCACTTTGATCTGACCGGGCGTGAAAGTGGTAGGACGGGTAAGACGTAGCCACCATCCGGCAATAAGGCCTGATGGCGCTGCGCCTATCAGGCCTGGACGAGCGCCCCATTTCAACAGGAAAGACCTATGTTTGATTTACTCCTGCGCCGTGCGCGCCTCGTGGATGACACGGTGACGGACATCGGCATTAAAGAGGGCAAAATCGCGGCACTCGGCGACATTGATTCGCCAGCAAGTAAGACCGTTGATTTAGGCGGCGATCACTACGTCAGCGCAGGCTGGATTGACGCCCACGTCCACTGCTACCCGAACTCACCTATTTATAACGACCAGCCGGACAGCGTCGGCATTGCCACGGGCGTGACCACCGTTGTTGACGCAGGCAGTACCGGTGCTGACGATGTTGATGATTTCTACGCTCTCACGCGGGGCGCTGCCACGGAGGTCTATGCGCTGCTGAATATCTCCCGCATCGGGCTGATTGCGCAAAACGAGCTGGCGAATATGGCGAACATTGACGCCAGTGCTGTGCGTGAGGCGGTGAAGCGGCACCCGAATTTCATTGTCGGCCTGAAGGCGCGGATGAGCAGCAGCGTGGTGGGCGAAAACGGGATTACCCCGCTGGAGCGCGCCAAAGCAATCCAGAAAGAGAACGGCGACCTGCCGCTGATGGTGCATATCGGTAACAACCCGCCAAACCTCGATGAGATTGCCGAACTACTGACCGCGGGCGACATCATCACCCACTGCTATAACGGCAAGCCGAATCGTATTTTGACGCCGTCCGGCGAGCTGCGTGCTTCGGTCACCCGGGCGATTGCACGCGGTGTCAGGCTGGATGTGGGCCACGGCAGCGCCAGTTTCAGCTTCGCCGTCGCGAAGCAGGCCATTGCGCTTGGCATTCTGCCGCAGACCATCAGCTCCGACATCTACTGCCGAAACCGCATCAACGGGCCGGTCTGGTCGCTGGCTAAAGTGATGTCCAAATTCCTCGCCATCGGCATGTCACTGCCGCAGGTGATTGCCTGCGTCACCGACCATGCTGCCGACAGCTTACGCCTGCGCCACAAAGGGCGACTGGCGCCAGGCTTTGATGCCGACCTGACCATTTTTGACCTCCGTAGCCAGCCGGTGCTTTTCCGTGATGCGGAAAATGACAGCCTGCAGGCGAACCAGTTACTGACGCCGCTGGCTGCCATTCGTGCAGGCAAAGGCTACATGACCGAACAAGGGAGTGCAGAGCATGCCTTCGATTTATGAGAAATATCAGTTAAAGCAAGTGATTAACGCCTCCGGGCGCATGACGGCGCTCGGTGTCTCCACGCCGCGCCCGGAGGTGGTCGAGGCGGTGCTGAGCGGTATGAACCACTACTTCGAAATGAAAGACCTGGTGAATAAAACCGGGGAGTACATCGCAAAGCTGCTGGACGTGGAAGGGGCGACGGTCGTCTCCTGCGCCTCAGCGGGCATTGCCCAGTCGGTGGCGGCGGTGCTGGTGAAAGACAGCGACTGGCTGCTGGAAAACCTGCACATCACGCCGATTGAGAATAACGAAATCGTCCTGCCGCGCGGGCACAACGTTAATTACGGCGCACCGGTGGGCACCATGGTGGCGCTGGGCGGTGGCAAAGTGGTGGAAGCAGGGTACGCCAACGAGTGTTCAGCTGACCAGCTGGCGGCGGCGATCACTCCGCGTACGGCGGCCATTCTCTACATCAAATCACACCACTGCGTGCAAAAAAGTATGCTCAGCGTGGAGCAAGCTGTCGTGGTGGCGCGTAAACACAACCTGCCGCTGATTGTGGATGCGGCGGCGGAAGAAGATCTGCAGTGTTACTACCGCTCCGGCGCGGACCTGGTGATTTACAGCGGCGCGAAGGCGATTGAAGGGCCGACCAGCGGGCTGGTTATTGGCAAAACCCAGTACGTGGAGTGGGTCAAGCGCCAGACGGCGGGCATTGGCCGGGCGATGAAGGTGGGGAAAGAGGGCATTCTGGGGCTGACCTGCGCCATTGAGCACTACCTCAGCGCCCGCAAAGAGAGCGGCGCGGAGATGGTGGCGAAGATGACGCCCTTCATCGACAAACTTAACACCCTCAGTGGGGTGAGTGCCCGCGTGGTCTGGGACAGCGCCGGGCGTGATATTGCCCGCAGTGAAATCAAATTTGATGAAGCCGTGACCGGCATCGCCACCCGTGAGCTGGTCAACGCCCTGAAGCAGGGTGAATACGCTATTTATTTCCGTGGCTACAAAGCCAATGAAGGCATTATCGAAGCCGATGTGCGTAGCGTCAGCGCTGAGCAACTGGCTATCGTGGCAAACCGCATTAGCGAAGAGTTAAACAAGGAGCACCGCGCATGAAACTGACCCCTAACTTTTACCGGGATCGTGTCTGTCTGAACGTACTGGCCGGCAGCAAAGCCAACGCCAGCGCCATCTATGAGGCGGCGGAAGGTCATGTGCTGGTGGGCGTGCTCTCCAAAAATTACCCGGACGTGGCCAGTGCGGTTGCTGATATGCGCGAATACGCCGCGCTTATCGATAACGCGCTGTCAGTGGGCCTGGGGGCGGGCGATCCGAATCAGTCGGCGATGGTCAGCGCCATCTCCCGCGAGGTGCAGCCGCAGCACGTTAACCAGGTCTTTACCGGGGTAGCGACCAGCCGCGCGCTGCTCGGGCAGAACGAAACCGTGGTCAACGGGCTGGTGTCGCCAACGGGCACGCCGGGCCTGGTTAAAATCTCCACCGGGCCGCTGAGCAGCCAGGCGGTGGACGGCATTGTACCGGTAGACACCGCGATTGCCCTGCTGAAAGATTTCGGCGGCAGCTCGGTTAAATACTTCCCGATGGGCGGACTGGAATGCCGTGACGAATACCGGGCGGTGGCAGAGGCCTGCGCCCGCCACGGCTTCTGGCTGGAGCCGACGGGGGGCATCGATCTGGAAAACTACGCTGAGATTTTACAGATCGCACTGGACGCGGGCGTGCGTAAAATCATTCCTCATATTTATAGTTCTATTATTGATAAGGCCAGCGGCGATACCCGCCCTGCAGACGTTCGCCAGTTGCTGGCGATGACCCAGCAGCGCGTGGGTTAAAACACCCTCACCCCGACCCTCTCCCTTAGGGAGAGGGAGAAAAGCCATGTTAAGAGGACACCGAGGTGCGATTCCCCAACCAACGTTTAGCGCAACTGTTTACAATGTTGCAGAACGAGACGCTGCCGCAGGATGAACTGGCACAGCGGCTGTCGGTGTCGACACGTACCGTCCGGGCTGATATCACGGCGCTGAATGCATTGCTGGAAAGCCACGGGGCGCAGTTTATTCTCAGCCGGGGCAACGGCTATCAGCTGAAAATTGACGATGCCACGCGCTATGCCACCCTGCAGGCCGAGCGCCCGCGCACGCTGCGCATTCCCCGCAGTGGGCCGGAGCGGGTGCACTACCTGCTGCTACGGTTCCTCACGTCGGCTTTTTCGCTGAAACTGGAGGATCTGGCGGATGAGTGGTTTGTCAGTCGCGCCACGCTGCAAAATGACATGGCTGAGGTGCGCGAGTGGTTTTCCCGCTATCGTCTGACGCTTGAGACGCGTCCGCGTCACGGCATGAAACTGTTTGGCAGCGAGATGGCGCTGCGTGCCTGCCTGACCGATCTGCTATGGGAGCTGGCGCAGCTTAACGCCCAAAATCCCTTGGTCACAGAAGAGGCGCTCTACCCCGGCGTGCCAGAGCAGCTGGCGCGGGTTCTGCACGAGGTGTTCGCCCGCCATCGTATTCGTCTGACCGATGAAGGTGAGCTGTTTATCCGCTTTTACTGTGCGGTGGCGGTTCGCCGCATCAGCGAAGGCTTCCCGCTGTCGGAGTTTTGCGCCGATGACGGGGACGAAAACGTGCGCGACGCGGCGCGTGAAATCGCCTCGACATTGCAGCAACTGGCAGGCAAACCGCTGGCAGCGGCGGAGGAGCACTGGCTGCGGGTGCACATCGCCGGGCGGCAGATGCAGGATATTACGCCGAGTGCTATCAGCGCTGACGATGACGAAGCGCTGGTCAATTACATTCTCAGTTATATCAACAGCCACTATAACTACAATCTGCAAAACGACGCCCAGTTACATGCAGACTTGCTCACCCATATCAAAACCATGATCACCCGGGTGCGCTACCAGATAATGATCCCCAACCCTTTACTCGACAACATTAAACAGCACTACCCGATGGCGTGGGACATGACGCTGGCGGCGGTGTCCAGCTGGGGGAAATACACGCCGTATGCGATCAGCGAAAATGAAGTGGGCTTCCTGGTGCTGCACGTAGGTGTAGGGCTGGAGCGCCACTACAACATCGGCTATCAGCGTCAGCCGCAGGTTATGCTGGTGTGCGACGCCGGAAATGCGATGGCACGAATGATTGAAGCGGTGTTACAGCGCAAGTACCCGCAGATTGAGGTCACTCGCACGGTGACACTGCGTGATTATGAGCAGTGCGACACCCTCAGCGAAGATTTTGTTATATCGACTGCCCGCATCAGTGAGAAGGGCAAACCGGTGGTGACTATCGCGCCATTCCCCACGGATTATCAGCTCGAACAGATCGGCAAACTGGTGCTGGTGGATCGCACGCGTCCGTGGATGCTGGAGAAGTACTTCGACGAGAGCCACTTTCGCATTATTCACGGGGCGATGGATCAGCAGACATTGTTCAGCACGCTGTGTGGGCAATTGTGCGAAGAGGGGTTTGTCGATGCCGGATTTGTTGAGTCGGTTATCGAGCGTGAGGCGATTGTCAGCACCATGTTTGGCGATGGGATTGCGCTACCGCACTCTCTGGGATTACTGGCGCAAAAGACGGTGGTCTATACGGTGCTGGCACCGGACGGTATTCAGTGGGGAGAGGAGACCGCACACGTCATCTTCCTGCTGGCTATCAGCAAGCGTGAGTACGAAGAGGCAATGGCGATATACGATATTTTTGTCACCTTTTTACGCGAGAGAGCCGCCTCCAGGCTGAGCCACTGTGAGGATTTTAATGCCTTCAAAGCGTTGGCAATGGCGTGTGTGAGTCGTTTTTAATGTGGCAGCGCGTTGATGCAACGCGCTCCACCGCTGACCAGATAATATAAAAAGGCGTGTTATATATTCTTATTTTCCTTGTCAGGAATAAGAATGTTATCTGTTTTTCTTCTTGCATAGACAGTGATTGGTAATTTTGCAAGGAAGAGTGTTTATTTTTATTAATACTTATTCCTTTTCTTCATGACGAGATTTTATAGATTCTCCTTCCTTAGCCGCAATATTTGTCATTTTATCATTTAAGATCCCCTTAATAACTGTGGCAGGTTGGGTAACATTAAATGACAGTTCAGGGGCGCTGACTTTAAGCCCGGAGAAGGCGTCAACGGTGACCTTTTCCCCGTTCGGATACTTCACCACCGAGACCAGACGGCCGTGATACAGCGGGATGCCAGTCATCTCCAGCGTATAATCGGTCTTCTTGACCTCCTCTTGTTTTAATTGCTGCTCTTTTTTTATTTCGTCTGCTGATTTTGAAGAAAGAGAAAGTTTGGTACTGCCTTCCTCTGAATCAGAATTCTTATTCTCAGCATTTATCTCTGCGGATTTAGGTTTATTTCGCAGAGCCGACGTGCTTTCATTATCCGATAAGTGAGAATCGCCGTGTGCGCCAGCACTGACGGCGGCTATTTTATCAATACCGTTCATATCATCTCCGAAAAAATACAACGTAGTACCTGACGCCAGGAGCATTAACGCCTCGTTGGAGGGATGAATCTGCGTTGGACAAAACGAGACTACGTCATTATCGGCAGCGAAAAACATTTGTTTAGGAATTAATCACCCGGTCGTTCTTTCATTTTTTTTGAACGATAAAAACAAATCGTTTTGCTTTCACTAAGCGGCTGTTGGGATTACTCTTTTCAACTGTCAGGGCAAACTGCCAGCGGGTTGTTTGCTCTCGTTTAAGGGAAAGACAGGAGTCAGCGAATCATGAACTCGTTTCAGCGCATTTTGAACTCGCTCTTATCACGTGAGCAGCCTGTCGCACCGACCACAACCCCGTTGGAATTCACTACCCTTTCAGGAGGCGTTATGCCAGAGAACTACCTTGCTTTAGCGAAACAACGCAGAACCATTTACGCACTGGGCAAAGATCTGCCGCTGCCAGAAGATGACGTTGTTCAGACTATTCAGGACGCTATCAAGCAAGCGCCTTCCGCCTTTAACTCACAAAGCTCCCGTGCGCTGATTCTGTTGGGTAACGAGCACAATAAATTCTGGGAACTGGTTCGCGAACAGCTGAGAAAGATTGTTCCGGCAGAGAGCTTCCATGCCACTTCCGATAAACTCGACGGATTTGCTGCGGCAGCAGGTTCGGTGCTGTTCTTTGAAGATCAGGGTGTCGTGACCGCGCTGCAGGAGCAGTTTGCCGCTTACGCCGACAACTTCCCGATTTGGTCAGAGCACAGCTCTGGTATCGCCCAGTATGCGGTCTGGCTGGCACTGGCTGAGAAAGGCATCGGCGCTAACCTCCAGCACTACAATCCGCTGGTGGACGAAGACGTTCAGCGTACCTGGAATGTCCCGGCAAGCTGGAAACTGCGCGGCCATATGAACTTCGGTTCTATTCAAGCTCCGGCAGGTGACAAAACCTTCATCGAAGATGAAAAACGCTTTATCGTTGCCAAATAATTGAGAAAGCCGCCTGTTCAAGGGCGGCTTTTTAGTCAGCGCAGGTGATGCACCACCTGATTGCTGCTGCCCCGCCAGATAAGCATGGGATCTTTCAGATCCTGCACAAACTTCCCGTCGATCAGCACGTTAATCAGATTCACTATCTGCATCTGGGCGTCGTTCAGTTCATCCATCTTGTAGCCGGTCCAGAGCCAGATGTCTTTGCCTGCGCACTCCGCGTGAATACGCTGCACCAGCTTAAGCACATCCGGGATGTTCTGCGGATGCAGGGGATCGCCGCCGGAGAGGGAGATCCCCTGGCGCTTGATGCGGGTATCGTTGAGATCGTTGATTATCTGGTCTTCCATTTCCTGCGTGAATGGCTTGCCGGAATTTAACCGCCAGGTGCTTTTGTTGTAGCAGCCTGGGCACTCGTGCACGCACCCGGAAACAAACAGGGTGCAGCGGGTGCCGGGCCCGTTAACAATATCGACAGGGTAGTATTGGTGATAATTCATTTTCGCTTCTCAATTGACGCCATTACTGCGTTGGCTGCTCTCACTCACCCGGGTCACTTACTTATGTAAGCTCCCCGGGATTCGCTCGTTTGCCGCCTTGTCCTGACGCCAATTGCTTTGCGAAAAGTATTGCGTCGAAAGGATAACCACGCCGGGTAAGCGCAGCGCCACCGGGCATCAACGTGGCAGAGGATTACCCGATCTGCCCATTCCCCAGATGCTTAACCCGGCGCTTCACTTCTTCCTGCTTCCCGGCGTTAAACGGACGCGCGTCCGGGCTGCCTAAGTAACCACACACGCGGCGAGTCACCGAGACGCGGGCGGCGTCGTGGTTGCCGCATTTCGGGCAGGTAAAGCCTTTGCTGGTGCATTCGAATTCGCCGGTAAAGCCGCACTCATAGCACTCGTCGATAGGGGTGTTCGTGCCGTAATAAGGCACGTGCTGATAGCTGTAGTCCCACACATCTTCCAGCGCGCGCAGGTTGTGCTGAATGTTGGGATACTCGCCGTAGCAAATGAAGCCCCCGCTGGCGAGCGGTGGGTACGGCGCTTCGAAATCAATCTTGTCGTACGGGTTCACCTTTTTCTCGACGTCGAGATGGAAGCTGTTGGTGTAGTAACCTTTGTCGGTTACCCCATCCACCACGCCAAATTCCGCAGTGTCGAGGCGGCAGAAGCGGTCGCACAGGTTTTCGCTTGGGGTGCTGTAGAGGCTAAAACCGTAGCCGGTTTCCTCTTTCCACAGATCTACGGCCTGACGCAGCCGCTCCACAATCGCCACGCCTTTGGCACGCAGCGCTTCGCTGTCGAACATATGCGCTTTGCCGAACAGGGCATTGATGGTCTCGTGAATACCGATATAACCCAGCGAAATAGAGGCGCGGCCATTTTTGAAGATTTCGGAGACGTCGTCGTCTGCTTTCAGGCGCACGCCGCAGGCCCCTTCCATATAGAGAATCGGTGCCACGCGAGCTTTGACCCCTTCCAGACGCGCGATACGGGTCATCAACGCCTTACGCGCCAGCAGCAGACGCTCGTCCAGCAGCGTCCAGAACGCGGCTTCGTTGCCTTTCGCCTCCAGCGCAATTCGCGGCAGGTTCAGGCTGATCACGCCAAGGTTATTGCGCCCGTCGTGGATCTGCTCGCCATTCTCTTCGTACACGCCGAGGAAGCTGCGGCAGCCCATTGGGGTCTTGAACGAGCCGGTGACTTTAACCACCTGGTCATAATTGAGAATGTCCGGGTACATGCGCTTGCTCGCGCACTCCAGCGCCAGCTGTTTGATGTCGTAGTTCGGATCGTCAAACTTGTGGTTCAGGCCATCTTTAATGGCAAACACCAGTTTAGGGAACACGGCGGTTTTACGATTTTTACCCAGGCCCGCGATACGGTTACGCAGAATCGATTGCTGAATCAGGCGCGATTCCCAGCTGGTGCCGAGACCGAAGCCGAAGGTCACGAACGGGGTCTGCCCGTTGGCGGTGTGCAGGGTATTCACTTCATATTCCAGCGACTGGAAAGCGTCGTAGCACTCTTTTTCGGTGCGGCTACGCGCATAGCTGTCGGCATCGGGAATCTGCCATTCCGTGGCGATGTTACGGTGCTTCTCGAAGCTCTCGGTCACGAACGGCGCCAGCACTTCATCGATGCGGTTAATGGTGGTGCCGCCATAAATATGGCTGGCGACCTGGGCGATGATTTGTGCGGTGACGGCTGTGGCAGTAGAGATGGATTTTGGCGGTTCGATTTCCGCGTTACCCATTTTAAAGCCGTGGGTCAGCATGCCTTTNNATCGGGAAGAACGGCGAGTAATCGAGATCGTGGTAATGGATATCGCCACGCTCGTGCGCCAGCACGACGTCACGCGGCAGCAGGTGCTGACGGGCGTAGTGCTTGGCAACGATACCGGCCAGCAGGTCGCGCTGCGTCGGGATCACTTTACTGTCTTTGTTGGCATTTTCATTCAACAGGGCAGAGTTGGTCTGCTCAACCAGGCCGCGAATTTCCTGGTTCAGTCGACCCCGTTTTTCACGTGAGATATCACGGTCGTGGCGGTATTCGATATAAGCACGGGCCAGCTGTTTGTGCGGCCCCGACATGAGCTGGTTTTCGACCGCGGTCTGGATTTCGCCGATATCAACCTGAGAACGGTTGTGCATCTGCTGACTGACAACTTCTGCGACGGTGGCGCAATAGTCTGCGTCATCGACTCCCGCTGCTTTAGCTGCACGCAAAATTGCTTCTTGAATGCGCTCTGACTTGAACGGCACTTTCTTGCCATCACGTTTCATCACATGCGGTGTCATGATCACTCCATCTTAAAAACAGGTTATCCACAGAGGTGAGGAAGTATTCACCATCGTTAAGTGTTGCCGCGACAGTGGGTTCCCCGAATCCCGACCCTTGTTATCCACAATTCCGGCAAGCTGAGATGCCGTTGCTTTGTTGGAATAATAGACGATTAATACAATATGTTGGGTCGGCGTGCATTCTAAGTTCTATATATAGTGATTTGCATCAAACATGTTTGCGATTTATTTGATTCAGGACAAGGTAAAAAAGAGAGAGTACAAAGGACGGGCGCTGGCGAGGTTTGTAAATTGTCGGCAGAAAAAAATGCTTAATTATTCAACAAAAACAGGGTGGTATCAGGGCGTTGCCCGGCGGCCGTTGGCCTGCCGGGCAAAGGGAGGCTATGCGTTGCTACCAAGCCACCAGACGGCTTCAAAAGGGCGAAGCGTCATATCGCCAGGGGCCAGTGACACCTCGGCATAGTTACTCATCAGCACCTGCCAGTGACCCGGCAGGCTGCCAGGCTGCCATTGTTGGCATTCGCGACTGAGGTTGGCGACGATCAGCAGGGTCTGCCCGTTGTGCTGGCGACGGTAGCACCACAGATGCGGATGCAGAGGGAGCAGGTCCTCATAGTCACCCCAGGTCAGCACGGGTTGGTTTTTTCGCAGCGCAATCAGTTGCTGATAGGCATAGAACACCGAATCGGGATCGTTAAGGGCTGCCTCGGCGTTGACGTCGCGCGCATTGTCGCCCAATGAAATCCACGGTGTGCCGGTGGTAAATCCGCCGTTCGTCTCTGCGGACCACTGCATTGGCGTGCGGCTGTTGTCGCGGGATTTGCAGGCAAGAATGGCCAGCAGTTCGTCGGCATCGCGCCCGGCCGCACGCTGGGCGGCAAACATATTGTGGCTCTCTACATCGCGATAATCGGTAATTTGCGTAAAATGCGGGTTGGTCATACCGAGCTCTTCGCCCTGGTAGATGTAAGGGGTGCCCTGCATGCCGTGCAGTACCATAGCCAGCATCTTCGCCGCCGGGACGCGGAGTTCACCCTCGTCGCCAAAGCGCGAGACAATGCGCGGCTGGTCGTGATTACACCAGAAAAGGGCATTCCATGCGCGATTGTGCATCCCCTGCTGCCAGTGGTTAAACAGGGCTTTGAGCGCCACAAAGTCCGGTGCCGCCAGCGTCCATTTTTCGCCGCCCGGGTAGTCCACTTTCAGATGGTGGAAATTAAAGGTCATCGACAGTTCACGCCCGTCGAGACTGGCGTACTGCTGGCAATGCTCAAGGGTGGTCGAGGACATCTCGCCAACGGTCATCAGGTTGCGCGGCACAAACACGTCGCGGCTCATCTCCTGCAAAAATTCGTGCGCGCGCGGACCATCGGTATAAAAGCGGCGGCCGTCGCCTGCCGTATCGAACGGGAAAGTTAGATCTTTGGAGATAACATTGATCACATCAAGACGCAGGCCGTCGACGCCGCGATCGGCCCAGAATTCGCAAACCTTTTTTAGATCCGCCCGCACTGCCGGGTTTTCCCAGTTCAGATCCGCCTGCTCAACGGCGTAGAGATGCAAATAGTACTGCTCGCTGTCGGCATGCCACTGCCAGGCGTTGCCGCCAAACTTAGACAGCCAGTTGTTGGGCGGCGTGCTCGGTTCGCCATCGTGCCAGATATAGTACTGACGATACGGGCTGGTGGGGTGCAGGGCGTCACGGAACCACGGGTGTGCCGTCGAGGTGTGGTTGAACACCATATCGAGGATCACACGCAGACCGCGCGCTTTTGCCTGCACGACCAGCTCGTCAAAATCCGCCAGGGTGCCGTACGCCGGATCAATCGACGTGTAGTCGGCCACATCATAGCCGTTATCAATCTGCGGGGAGAGATAGAACGGGGTGAGCCAGAGGGCGTCCACCCCCAGTGTTTTCAGATAATCGAGGCGTTGAATAACGCCACGTAAATCTCCGGTGCCACTGCCGGTCGTGTCCTGAAAGCTCTTGGGATAGATCTGGTAGATGACGCCGTTCTGCCACCAGTGAGGAAGGGTATTCATCGCGTTTTCCTGGTCAAAAAGAAGGGGCGCAGCTGCGCCCCAAAAGTTACACAATCTGCAGCGTGCCCTGGCGGAACTTACGCTGGTACACCACCGTGGTCAGCGCCATCGGCACGATAATCGCCACGGCCATCGCCAGCGAGAAGACCTGCCAGTAAGAGGGCTGAATGGAGAGGATGCCTGGCAGGCCACCGACGCCGATGCCGTTTGCCATCACGCCGTTCAGGCCACATAACAGCGCGGCAAGACCGGAGCCAATCATCGCGCAGAGCATCGGGAAGCGGTATTTCAGGTTGATGCCGTACATCGCCGGTTCGGTTACCCCGAGGTAGGCGGCAATAGCTGCCGGGACGGAGATTTCACGCTCGTTATGCTTACGGCTGACAATAATGATCCCCGTGACCGCCGAGGCCTGGGCAATATTAGAGAGCGCAATCAGCGGCCACACCGGGGTGCCGCCCATGCTCTGAATCATCTGCATGTCGATGGCAAGCGTGGTCTGGTGCACGCCGGTAATGACCAGCGGCGCGTAGAGGAAACCAAAGAGTGCGGCGCCGATTGGCGCAAAGCTGCCGGTCATCAGGTGGCGCACCGCAAAGGCCACGCCGTCGCCAATCATGCGGCCAAACGGACCAATAAAGGCGTGTGCGAGGAAGACCGCCAGCAGCAGGGAACAGACCGGCACAACCACCAGATAGAGATAATCCGGCACCCATTTTTTGAGACGCGTTTCAATGATCCCCAGCGCCAGGCCTGCCAGCAGAGCAGGGATGACCTGGGCCTGATAACCTACTTTGGCAATGCTGAACAGGCCAAAGTCCCACACTTCCGGCACCTGAGAACCGAGCAGGTAGGCGTTCATTAGCTGTGGCGAGACAAGCGTTACCCCCAACACGATGCCGAGGATCGGCGTGCCGCCCATTTTGCGCACCGCCGACCAGCAGATGCCCACCGGCAGATAGAAGAAGATCGCCTCACCAATCAGCCACAGAAAATCGTAAACCGTTTTCAGACCGGGGTACATTTGCGCGAGGGTTTCGCCGTTGCTCATCGGCACGTCGCCAATGACGTTGCGGAAGCCTAAGATCAGGCCGCCGCTTATCAGCGCAGGCAGCAGCGGGAAGAAGATCTCCGCGAAATGCGAGATCAACTGCTCGTGCCATTTCATGTTCTGACGCGCCGCGCGCTTCGCCTGCTCTTTGTCAGCAGAGGCCTGTCCGATCGTGGCGATCAACACCTGATACCAGTCACCCACATCGGTGCCGATCACCACCTGGAACTGCCCGGCATTGGTAAAGCTGCCTTTGACCATGGGGAGGGTGTCGATGGTTTTCGGGTCGGCTTTGGCCGGGGAATTGAGGACGAAGCGCAAACGGGTAAGGCAATGACTCACCGTCGCGATGTTCTCGCGCCCGCCGACCAGCTCAATAAGCCGGGTAATCTCTTCTTGTCTGACTTTGCTCATCGTGATGCCCTGCTGAGAGAAAATAATGACTGCTGATGAATGATCGCAAGCATATCCATTGACAGAATAACTGAAAATGGGAACGTTCCCGAAACCAAGCGAAGATCACAATAAAGCGTAAATCGACGGGATCAGATGAGGCTGGCGGGGATCACAATCTGGCGCGGATCGGTACGACCATTGATCTGATCGATCAGTTGCGCGGCGGCCTTGCGACCCGCTTCGGCATAGCCAGGATCGACGGTGACGATCTCAGGATGGAGGAATTTCATCAGCGGGGTGTTCCCTACGCTGGCAAGCTGCAGATTTTCAATACGCTGCTCTTGCAGATACTTACTGGCCCCTAATGCCAGGGTGTCGGTCGCACACACCAGGGCGGTGGTGTCCGGGGTTAGCACGTTGGCCACGTTGTCATAACCGTGTTTCATCGCCAGACCCGGCAGGATGAAGTGGGGCGTAAGGGCGTGTTGCTGACAAAACGCCATATAGGCATCGTGGCGACGCTTGCCGGTGGTTACGTCACTGTGCGGTACGCCGATAAAGCTAATCTGGCGATGCCCTCTTTCGAAAAGGTTTTGCATCAACAGCGTAATCGCCCCTTCGTCGTCATAGCTGACCGAGGCGAACCCTTTGGCATCACGCGCCAGCATGACCAGCGAGGCCCGCCAGGCGGAGAGCAGTTTTTCCGTCACACCGGTAAAACCAAACAGCACCACACCATCGATATTACGGCGGCTCAGCATTTGCAGATGCTCTTCCACCAGTTCAGGGGAAAACTGGCTTTCCATCATGATCGGGTCATACCCTTGCTCATAAAAGGCCGGGAGCATGGTCTGGACGGCGAGATTTTCGGACAGCGAATCAAGACGGGAGACGATAATGGCGACCACTTTGTCGCTCTGGCCGCGCATGGCGCGGGCGGAACGGGAAGGTGAAAAACCGTGCTGGTTGACCACCGCTTCCACGCGCTCGCGGGTGCGTTCACTGACGCCGCTTTCATTGTTTAACACGCGGGAGACCGTTGATTTCCCCACGCCACTCAAACGCGCTATGTCTTTGATCGTCAGCCGGGTTTGCATGGGTCCTGTCCTGTTCCTCATCTGGGCGGATTGCAGAATAAAGAAAGTTTGGTAAGGACTCAACCAGACGGCAATGAGTAAAGTCTGGTTTATCTTCGGTTTAATTCAGCAGGGTTATTATTGCAGAGTACAAACGCACACTCTTTTTACGCTTACCGGAGGCTATATGGACCCTGATCCCGCACCTCTCCCTCCAGGGAGACACCCCTTCCGGTAAGCCCGCCTCAGCTGCCTTACCGGAAACGTAAGGCAGCGACGTCATCCGTCCCTGCAAAATTAATTACGTCTTCAGGACGCGGCTTGCCCGTGCCCGCAAGATAAGGGACTTATCATGTTCAAAAATATCACCCGGATTCTGGCCCGGTTAAATCGCCATTTACCCCGCCGCCTGGTGCAGCGTGACCCGCTGCCAGACGCAGCAACGCTTCAACACGCCGAGATTCCGGCCTCCTTAAGCGAGCGTTGCCTGACGCTTGCGAAGATGGAGATCGCTGAACTTTGGCAACAACTCAACGGCCACCCGGAAGGGCTAAACGACAAAGAGGTACAGGAAGCGCGGGAAGCACATGGTGCCAACCAGATCCCCGGCCAGCGCCCGACGCCCTGGTGGCAGCATTTGTGGAGCTGCTACCGCAACCCTTTCAACCTGCTGCTGACCTGCCTCGGGCTTTTCTCTTATGCCTCAGAAGATCTCTTTGCGGCAGGGGTGATTGGCCTGATGGTGGCTATTTCAACCTGTCTGAACTTCATTCAGGAGGCGCGTTCCACCAGGGCGGCGGATGCGCTCAAGGCGATGGTCAGCAACACGGCCACCGTACAACGGGTGGTGGATGAGAAGGGGGCAAGCGGCTGGGTGGAGATCCCACTCGATCAACTGGTGCCGGGCGACATCGTCAAGCTGGCCGCCGGGGATATGATCCCCGCCGATCTGCGCGTGGTACAGGCCCGCGATCTTTTCGTGGCGCAGGCCTCGTTGACCGGGGAATCCCTGCCCGTTGAAAAAGTAGCAAGAACGCGTCAACCAGCACAAACCAATCCGCTGGAGAGCGACACCCTGTGCTTTATGGGCACCAATGTGGTGAGCGGCACGGCGCAGGCGGTGGTGATTGCCACGGGCGGCAATACCTGGTTTGGGCAACTGGCCGGGCGCGTCAGCGAGCAGGCGAGCGAGCCCAATGCGTTCCAGAAAGGCATTGGCCGCGTCAGCATGCTGCTGATCCGTTTCATGCTGGTGATGACGCCGGTAGTGCTGCTGATCAACGGCTTTACCAAAGGCGACTGGTGGGAAGCGGCGCTGTTTTCACTTTCGGTGGCGGTTGGGCTGACGCCAGAAATGCTGCCGATGATCGTCACCTCGACGCTGGCGCGCGGGGCGGTGAAGCTGTCAAAACAGAAAGTCATTGTTAAGCATCTCGATGCGATTCAAAACTTTGGCGCGATGGACATCCTGTGCACCGACAAAACCGGCACCCTGACCCAGGATAAAATTGTGCTGGAGAACCACACGGACATCGCCGGCAAAGTCAGCGAACGTGTGCTGCATACCGCCTGGCTGAACAGCCATTACCAGACCGGGCTAAAAAACCTGCTCGACGTGGC
>DFPL01000123.1 GCA_002377245.1 Enterobacteriaceae bacterium UBA3516 | reverse complement strand
CCCTCTCCCCGGTGGGGAGAGGGGACCAGGCCGGCTCGCAATTTTTGTGGGCATCCCTCAGCCCCGCAGGGGCGAGGGGTGGAATGTGCTCGCAGGCACATCCATCTCAATATTCCACCGTTACCCATTTTTGCTGAGCGTGACTCTGCAAAATCGCATCAATAATGAACATCACGTTTGCGCCGTCGTGGAATGAGGCAAATTTGGCCTCCTCACGCGCAGGCATCTTCCCGACTTTTACTGCTGAATAGAAATTAAGCATCATATTCTTGAAAGCGTCCGGCCAGCCTTCGATATGACCGCCGGGGAAGTGGGCGCTGGCGGCGACATCCGAAGACATCAGGCCAGGGTCATCGGTGAGAGTTTGGTTCGGCTGCTGACGATGCCCAATCCACAGCTGCTGAGGTATCTCCTGATCCCAACCCAGTGAGCACTCACTACCATTTATCTCAAAACTGAGGCGGTTTTTACGCCCTGCGCTCACCTGCGAAACGCTGAAACAGCCTTTACTGCCATCCTCAAAACGAATTAACACTGAGGCCGCATCTTCGGTCGTGACCGGTCGGTCTTCGCGGGCCTCACTCGCGCTGGCTGAGGAAAACGTGGCGGCAGACGGGCTGACCTTGCGGGTCGGCCAGACGATTGATAAATCCGCCATCACCTGGGTAATGCGTTTCCCGGTGACAAATTGCAGGGTATCGCACCAGTGGGAACCGATGTCCCCCACGGCTCTGGATGCGCCCCCCACGGCCGCATCCACGCGCCAGTTGTAGTCGGTTTCAAGCTGCATCCAGTCCTGCAAATAGCTGCCATAAACAGAGAACAGCCGCCCCACTTTCCCGCTGCGGTTCATGCTTGCGGCCTGCTGCACCATCGCAAACTGGCGATAGACAAAGCTGACGCCATGCACCACGCCTACCTCTTCTGCCAGTGCGACCAGTTCGCGGGCCTCGTCTGAGGTCATGCACAGCGGTTTTTCAGAAAACACGTGTTTACCGGCACGCAGAATCTGGCGGTTAATCGCCGCATGTAAGTGGTTAGGGGTGCAGTTATGCACCACCTGCAACCCTGGATGGGCTAGAAGCTCATCCACGCTGCCGTAGGCATGTGGCACCCCCAGCGCACGCGCTTTTTGCGTGGCATCGGCCAGCGACGCATCGCACAGTGCCACCACCTCAACAAACCCCAGCCGACGCAGGGCCTCAATATGCGCCGGGCCAATAAACCCGGTGCCAACAATCCCAACCTGAATCATGCATCCTCTCCCAAACCTAACATCCTGCGCACGCTCGCCCTGTCTTCCGCACCGGCAGCAAAATCGTCAAACGCATGCTCTGAAACCGGAATAATGTGGCGGCGAATAAATTCACTGCCCTCGCGCGCCCCTTCTTCACTTGATTTCAGGCAGCACTCCCACTCCAGCACTGCCCAGCCTTCGAAGCCGTACTGGGTGAGCTTGCTGAACACGGCGCCAAAATCGATCTGCCCGTCTCCCGGTGAACGAAAACGCCCCGGCCTGTCGCCCCAGTTCTGATAACCGCCGTAGACACCGCTGCGCCCGTTCGCCCGGTACTCCGCATCTTTGACGTGGAACGCTTTAATGCGTGAATGATAGATGTCAATAAACGCCAGATAATCAAGCTGCTGCAAATGCAGATGGCTGGGGTCATAGAGAATGTTGCAGCGTGGATGGTGGTCGACCTTCGCCAGGAAACGCTCGAAGGTAACGCCGTCATGCAGGTCTTCACCTGGGTGAATCTCAAAGCAGAGATCCACGCCTTGCTCGTCAAAGTGGTTAAGCACCGGCAGCCAGCGGCGGGCCAGCTCGTCAAAAGCCTCTTCAAGCAACAGCGCATTATGCGGCGGCCACGGGTAAAGATAGGGCCAGGCCAGCGCCCCGGAGAAGGTCGCGTGCGCCTTCAGGCCGAGGTTTTTTGATGCCACCGCGGCCTGCATGACTTTCTCCACTGCCCACGCCTGTCGCGCCGCCGGGTTACCGCGCAGCGCCTCAGGGGCAAAGCCATCAAAGGCCGCATCATAAGCGGGGTGTGCTGCAATCAGCTGCCCTTCCAGATGGGTAGAGAGTTCGCTTATCACCAGTCCATGTTCTGCCAACAGCCCCGTCACTTCATCGCAATAGGTCTGGCTTTGCGCGGCGCGCGCAACATCAAAAATTGCCGGATGATTACAGGGAATTTGCAGTGCTTTATACCCCAGCCCGGATGCCCAACCCGCCAGCCCGGCCAGCGAGTTGAACGGTGGTTGCCCACTGATAAATTGCGCCAGGAAAATACCCGGCCCCTGAATGGTTTTCATCACATCTCCCAACACTATGCGTGCTCGCGGTCGTTATATTTGAACGAGAAAAGGAAAATCAGTGCGATAACGGCAGCCGCGACGGCCGGTATCCACCAGAAGGTGACCCACGCCTGCGGGACAGCCTGACCCGCCACGATGCGGTTGTAGAGCGCGCCGGAAATCTGCGAGCCCAGCAGCATGCCGATACCGTAGGTAAACATCACAATCATGCTCTGCGCCTGGCCTTTAACTTTTTCCCCGGCCACGCGATCGGTGTAGATAAAGCCCACCACGAAGAAGAAGTCGTAGCAGACGCCGTGCAGCAAAATGCCGAGATAGAGCAGGAAGCGCCCCTCTTCACTGACGCCGAGGGCAAAGAAGGCATAACGCACAAACCAGGCGAGCATGCCGATAAGCAGCATGTACTTCACGCCCAGACGGCGGAACAGCAGCGGAATGACCAGCATAAAGAAGATTTCAGACATCTGACCAAACGACATGGCGGTACTGACATCGGCGACGCCGGCATCCGCAAGGTAAGAAGCGGTGTAAGCGTAATAGGTGCCCAGCGGCACCGAAATCAACATGGCGCACAGCGAGAAGACGAAGAAGTGGCGGGTTTTCAGCAGTGCAAAGGCGTCGGCACAGAACAGGTCGCGCAACGCCACCGGCTGCCCTTTGGCCGGGGCTGGCGTATGAGGCAGCGTCAGGCTGTAGATCGCCAGCAGGACGGAACACGCCGCCGCCACCTGGAAGATGGTGACGCTGGACGCGATCCCGGTGACCCCAATAAAGATGCCTGCCACAATCCAGCCGATGGTGCCAAACACGCGCACCACCGGGAAGGTTTTGTCGATATTCGATAAGCTATGGAACGCAATGTTGTTGGTCAGCGCCAGCGTAGGCATGTAGCACAGCGTGTAGCCGAACAGCAGTGCAATCAGCAGCGAGCCGTTTTCCGCCACCAGCGCCTGAGGCACAAACAGCAGGATTGCCGCCCCCGTCAGATGCATCACTGCCATCACTTTTTGCGAAGCAAAGAAGCGATCCACCAGCATCCCGAGGACGAACGGCGACAGAATCGAGGCGATAGGCCCCGCTGAGAAGGCATCACCAATTAACAGCGACATGTTGTGTTGCGTCATCACCAGACCTAAGGTGACCGACCAGCTTCCCCAGATAAAGAACTGTAAAAACATCATCAACGACAGCCGGGGGACCAGCAGCCGGTGCACTACTCTGTTTCCACTACTTTCGGTTGTTGACACCATTTTTTTGCCTCACCCTTAAAAAGTAATCGATTACAAATGAACTCAAATGAAAAGTAATCGATTACAAAATAATTTTCCTGTTTGATGAAATAAGAGTGGGAGATCGGTCACGATAAATTTTTACTGGAACACCGTCCCGCCGGAACCAGCGGGACGCAAGGTCAGCGCGTTACGCTTTACGACGAGAGAGGGTGAACGCAATAAACAGGAACACGATCCACACCGGCAGCAGAATGGCCGAGGTACGCATACCGTCCATGGTGCACATCAGCGCCAGGATCATCAGCATAAAAGCGATGCACAGGTAGTTGCCCGCCGGGTAAAGCAGCGCCTTGAAGAGCGTATCACGGCCTTTACGACGCATCGCGGCACGGAATTTCAGGTGCGCCAGCGAGATCATGATCCAGTTCAGCAGCAGTGTTGCGACCACCAGCGCCATCAGCAGACCAAAGGCCTCTTTAGGCAGCAGATAGTTCACCAGCACCACCAGAGACGTGATTGCCCCGGAGAGGAACAACGAATTCACCGGCACACCGCGACGGCTGACGCGGGTTAAAAATGCGGGCGCATTCCCCTGCACTGACAGGCCAAACAGCATGCGGCTGTTGGAGTAAACACCACTGTTGTAGACCGACAATGACGCCACCAGAATGACAAAGTTCAGCGCCGATGCCACCAGGTTGCTGTTCAGATCGTGGAAAATCATCACAAACGGGCTGCTGTCGGCCTTGATATCAACCCACGGGTAGAGCGTCAGCAGCACCACCAGCGAACCGATATAAAAGAGGAGAATGCGATAAACCACCTGGTTAACCGCTTTCGGAATTGATTTATGCGGATCGCTGGCTTCGGCTGCAGTAATCCCGATAAGCTCCAGTCCGCCAAAGGAGAACATGATTACCGCCAGCGACAGCACCAGCCCGTTCCAGCCGGTGGCAAAGAAACCATCAAAACGCCAGAGGTTCTCGACGCTGGCTTTCTCCCCGCCGTTGCCGCTAAACAGCATCCACAGGCCAAAGCCGATCATACCGATAATGGCGAGGACTTTGATCAGCGCAAACCAGAATTCGGTTTCTCCGTACAGGCGCACGTTCACCAGATTCACGGCATTGATGATAATGAAGAAGGTTGCGGCCCAAATCCACGTCGGCACGTCCGGGAACCAGTACTGCATATAAATCCCGGCAGCGGTCAGCTCCGCCATCCCCACCAGCACAAACATGGCCCAGTAGTTCCAGCCAGAGAGGAATCCGGCAAACGGCCCCCAGTATTTAAAGGCGAAGTGGGCAAACGACCCGGACACCGGCTCTTCGACGACCATCTCACCGAGCTGACGCATAATTAAGAAGGCAATAATGCCTGCGACACCGTAGCCCAGCAGCACCGCTGGCCCCGCCATCTGGATTGCCGGACCAATGCCGAGAAACAATCCGGTGCCAATCGCGCCGCCAAGGGCGATTAATTGAATGTGGCGGTTTTTAAGTCCTCGTTGCAGCGTCGGCCCTGTTTCCGACGCGGCATCTGCGGAGTGCTCAGATGCCATTGACGCGTTTTTCACGTCTTTCCCCTTTCTTGTTGTCATGAAGCCGCACCTTTTAACACTTACGGCAGGGTGTAGCAAGGCCAGGGAAATAGCCTCCCAATCTCTCTGCGCAGCGCTCGTCATCCAGGCCTGAAGGATAGTCAGGATAGATTTTAATACTTTTTATAGATGTTATTGACATTCTATTTTCGGTTTATATACTTTCACCATACTTTTAATAAATCGTGAGGATGAAATGACAGATTCAGCCATCGTTGTGTATACCGCCCGGGGTTTTGAAAGAATGCTCAAAGAGGGGGGGTCTCAAGCCTGGGTACTCAGCGAAAAGCGTGCGAGAGGGTGTAAGTACGTGGTCTGCGTTCAGAATCGGGACCCTGCGGATAACCAGCATAATGACTGGGGGGATGCCTCCGACCCGCATAAAAATGCCTTCTTCATTGGCAAAATCGCTGACATCGTTCCTTCCCCAACCTGGGACGGTACGCGCCCGAAGAAGTGGCTTATTCAGGTCAGTGAATATGCCCGTGTTGCCATTCCCGATATGTGGGATGGCGCCAGAAACCCGGTGGCCTACTCCTCTTTAAAAGCGTTGGGTATTCAAGAAGACAAGCTGACTTTCAATAAGATGCCTGCGGTTGAAATTGCACCGCCCAACGTTGTCGAAGCGCCAGCGTCAGAACCCGACCTGAGCGGCATTACCATCCAGCAGGCAAAAAAGCTGCTGGCCCAAAAATATGAAGTCTCCGAAGAGTGTATCGAAATTATTATCCGGGCCTAGCACGTCGGCACCAGTAGCCATTAACAGATTAATTAACTGATAGTAAAAATAAAAAGAGGAAGAGAGAGTGCGCAAAGACTGGGACGGCAATTTTCGTGATATTCCATTAGATCATTTTGAAAAGATGAAAAGTGCAGCACGCATGCTGGCGAAAGTGAAAAAACAGCCGGAAGATGATAAGAAAATTTTCCTGCGTATTGGTTTATCCGGGACGGGTGTGAGACCTAACTATCAGGTTGAGCTTTTTAATGGCAGCATCACGCCCATCAATGGTATTAATCATGAAGCCTTTGGGGTGGAGGAGTTTGCCAGACAACGGGTTTCAAAACGTTATTCTATTGACGATCTCAACACCCTGCGTCTGTTTGGCGGTACGCTGGAGGCTGACGAGCAGTAACGTTATTGGTCGCAGGGAGACGGTCATTTTGTGCAGGCCCATTCTGGCGCTTAGCCGCGCCAGTCGCGCTGTCAGGTCCGTGTCAGCCTGCTGTCGGGTCCGTGTCGTGTTGCTGTTTCACGATTTGAGCGACGCTATGATCCTGTTCAAAACGGAGAGACCAACATGAGTACCAACAGAGTTAAAGCCTACCGCCTTGCCCGCGCCTGGTCACAGGAGCAACTTGCCGAAATGGCCGCTATCAGCGTTCGCACGGTGCAACGCATTGAGAATCAGGAACAGCCCAGTCTGGAAACGCTGAGTGCGTTAGCCGCGGTGTTTGAGGTGAGCGTCACAGAGCTTTCCGGAAACGGTGACAGTGAATCTGACGAGGCCGTGGATCAGCGCATTATTGCCGCACGAGAGAAGGTTAACGCTGAGAGTCGCTTCTGGCGCAGCCTGCTGACAGCAGTGATTGTCTGCGCATTGCTGTATTTGCTCAATCGCACCACCTCACCACAAAGCGACTGGTCACTGTGGGTCGCCGCCATCTGGGGCGCGCTGATTCTGCTGCGTGGGCTGCGTATTTTTATCTTTGCCACGCGGATTGCCGACTGGCAAAAGAAACGGCTGCAAAAATTGCTGCGCAAGTAAGGCAGAACTGGCTTAAAAACCGTTCAGTAGAAAATCGAGTGCGTCTTTGACACGTTGCCGGTGATGACGGACATCCGCCACTTCCTCATTACAGTACTTTCACAAAGCATACCGCCTCCGGCCTGCCAACGTAGACTCCGTAATTTTCGGTTTGCACATAGCCTTGCTTTTGATAGAACGCCACCGCCGGGTGATTAACACGGCGGGTCTCCAGCTTCATTTCCCGATAGCCAAACTCTCTTGCCGCCTGTTCAAGATAACGCAACAGCGATGAACCAATCCCCTTCCCTGCGTGCAAAGCAAACATGCGCTTGAGCTCCGCTGTTTCTGCGCTCAACGGACGGATAGCACCGCACCCCACAGCAACACCCTGCTCATCATGCGCCAGCACCCAGAGCGCCCTGTCTGTTTGCACATCGTCAATATTGAAGGAATTTTTCCCGCTGCTGCCGGTGATCCCCGCAAGCGCGGCAGACAATTTTTCGATGAGGGTGTGGGAATCCGCCGATAAGGGATCGGCTTTGGCGATATGAATCATGGAAGTGTGCTCACTGGCGGGTTACTCAGAGCCTTCACTTTAACCATGGGGAGTGGAAAAAAACACCCCGGCATGCTGCCGGAGTGTCAGCTCGTGGGTTTAGAAGGACATGGTGACGCCTGCGTAGTATGCGCGGCCCGGTTCGTTATAAGTGGATGCACCGTCGTTTTCACGGTAGAGACGCTTATCAAACAGGTTGGAAATCCCGCCGTTAAGACGCAGGTTTTTACTCAACTGATAGTTCGCCCCAACGCCAACGATGGAGTACGACCCCACCTCTTTCGACGACATCGAGGTGACGTCCGTACGCGACTCCACATATTCACGCGGCTTCTGGCGGCCATACATCGTCCAGTTGACGTTGGCTGAGAGCTTGTCCGTGGCCTGCCAGTCCAGCATGGTGTTCACGGTATATTCGGGAATAATCGACAGCGGGTTACCGGTCTCTTTATTCTTCGATTCAATCATGTACGTCCCGTTGGTGCGCCAGGTCAGGGTGTCTTCTATCACCGGTACGCTCAGGTTGGCTTCCAGCCCCTCAACCACCGCTTTCCCACCGTTCTCCCATTGTAGTATGTTGTAACTATTAGCGGTCACACCCAGAACGTGTGTGCCGGAGACAATCTTGTTCTTATAGTCGTTGCGGAAGTAAGTAATACCGGCCACAAAGCCTGCGTGATTGAACTCCAGACCTATCTCTTTATTGATGCTGATCTCCGGATCAAGGTCCGGGTTACCCAGCAGGTAGCAACTGCCGCTCTCAATGCTGTTCGGGCAGCCATTACCACGCGTCGCCAGCAGGTAACCCTCGCTGGACTGATAGAGGTTCGGCGCTTTATAGGCCCGGGCAATACCGGCTTTCAGTTTGAACATCTCGCCCAGGTCCTGGGAAAGGTTGAGCGACGGACTCCAGTTGGTGCCAAATTTATTGTGGTAGTCCATGCGCAGGCCCGGAATGATAAAGGTGCCTGCGAAAGCCTCAATATTGTCTTCAATATAGAAGGCGGAGGTCTCTGCACTGTTCTTGCTGCTGCGCCCGGCCGGATCGCCGGAAATGCCGTTGATCACCCCATCAGCCGCTGAGGTCGCAGACATCGACGCCGGATCGTCGAGTTTTTCACTTTCCCACTCGGCGCCCAGGGTCAGCATATTGGGGACCCACAGGGTCAGCGGCAGGCTGATTTCCCCGGTGCCGCGCCAGGTTTCCAGCCGACTGGTATCAAAGGTGTCGCTGTTGATCATGCCTTCCACGCGCCCGGTAGATCCTTCCTGCAGACGGGTATTGTTGGTCTTCTCGTAGTAAACCCCCGCTTTGGACTGACCCCAGTCCCAGATGCCGTTCCAGGTCAGGCCATAGTTCTGACGGTACATACGGTTAGTCTCTTCACCGTAGAGCGAGGAGACCAGCCCGTTCGGGCTCAGATTGCCATTACTGTATTGCGTATCCCCCGCATAGATATTGCCCTGGCGGCTGTAGCCATAATCGAGGTCGACAATCTGCGTGGGGGTGATTTTCCAGGAGAGCTGGCCGTTGATGTCTTTGTTACGCACACCTTCGCGCCCGGCAGCATAAGCGCCATTTTGCGCCTGGTTAATATCGGCATCATCAGCATCGGTTTTGTTGATGTTGCCGTACAAGCGCATGGTCAGGGCGTCACCGGCCAGCGGACCGCTTAAGTCAACGTTGGCGCGTCGGGTGGCCCCCTCTTTATCGTTTTCAGGTTGGTTGGTGTAAAGAGAGAGCGCGCCGTGCCAGTCATTGGTCGGTCGTTTGGTGATGATGTTCACCACCCCGCCTGCGGCACCCGAACCGTAGCGTGCTGCGGCCGGGCCGCGAATCACTTCAATGCGCTCCACCAGTTCAGGCGGCACCCAGTTGCTGTCGCCACGGGTATCGCGTTCACCACGCCAGCTATAGCGCACTGCGTTACGTGAGGTCACCGGCACGCCATCCACCATGATCAAGGTGTTTTCTGGCCCCATCCCACGGATGTCGATCTGACGGTTATTGCCACGGTTACCGGTGGCGCTGTTACCGGTGAGGTTGACGCCTGGCATTTTACGGATGATCTGGGAAAGGTCGTTGACCGGCGGCTCTTTTTTAATGTCTTCGGCGGTGATAATAGACACGCCGGGCTGCTGCTTTAACTCCTGCTCCGCCGTAGCCTGCACCAGGATTTCCTCTTCATCTGATCCGGGCGTTGTCTCAGCGGCAGACGCGCCAGCACTCAGACAGGAGGCCAGTACCCACACCAGAGGACGTTTCCTGAAAATAGGATTTACCACCATGTCACGCTTCTCCATTTTTATGTCATATTTCGAGAATGAGCATGATAATGATTTGCATTACATCTTCATATTGTGAAGAAGGAACTTCATTTTTCTTGCGAAAATCTCCTTCAAATCTCCACACTTTTACTTAACCTGACAGAGAATTTCGCTTAAGGCTTCGCCACACTGCCGAAAAAATCATCGGCAAGAGGAAGGTAAATGAGCGAGGAAAAGCAGTAAAAGAGGTGTGGTCGGGCATCCTTGCCCAACGCATCAAGTGGACTGCAAAACGGCGTAGAACTTAGAAGTCGTAACTCATCGAGACTTTCAGGGTACGAGGCTCCCCCTGGAAGATATAAGAACCGTTGTCTTCGACGCTGGCCCAGTATTTCTCATTGGTGACGTTGTCCATACCGACGCGCCAGACCATCTCGTTCTGCTGCTGATTCAGACGCATACGATAACGCATGCCCAGATCGAGGGTGGTGTAGCTGTCCAGTTTCCTGGTGTTGGCGTTATTAGCGTACTGCGAACCGGTGTGGTTCACGCGTGCGGTCGCCGTCAGACCGTCAACCGGTTTGATATCGTACTCCGCGCCAACGACAGCGTAGAAGTTGGCCACACCAATCGGCTTGTTGCCTTTATTCACACCGTTCTGCGTTTTGGTCAGTTCAGCGTCAAGCCAGGTGGCGCTACCGTTCAGACGCAGGCCGAGCATTGGCTCACCGAAGACGTTCAGCTCAATGCCCCGGTTACGCTGCTCACCATCGAGCGCGTAAATATTGGTGTCGCTGTTCTGAATGGCGGTCGGCTTTTTGATTTCAAACAGCGCCAGCGTGCCGCCCACGCGTCCGAAATCGGTCTTCACACCCACTTCATTCTGTTTGGAGTGGGCAATCCCGGTGGCCTCGAACTGGTTCGCTGCGCCTCGCGGTGCGGTGCTGCCCGGTTGCAGCGCCTCGGTATGGTTGGCGTACAGTGAGACGCTTTCCAGCGGTTTGTAGACCACGCCAAAGGTCGGCATCCAGCGGTCTTCGGTGTAGCGAGAAGAGGTCGTTTCTGCGCCCGTGGCATTACTGTAGTTGCGTACCCATACCTTCTGGTAACGGGCAGCGGCAGTAAAGAGCAGGCTGTCATCCAGCACCCCGAGGGTGTCGCTGAGGAGCCAGCCCTGGGTGCGGGTGCGGCTGGTGGTGAGCGGGTCGTGATAGTTGCCGCCAAAAAGCGTATTGGTCGGAATAGAGACATCGTCATTGTCGTAAATATTGACCGATGCCCCCTTTCCTGCCATCCGCCACGCGGTTTTATCGCGCTTGATGTTTGCAGAATACCCCACGTTAACGTCATGCGAGACAACGCCGGTATCAAAGCGACCGCGCACGCCGCCCATGCCACTGGATGAGTCCATGATGCGGTTGGTATCCAGCCGCCCGGCGGTGGCATCGCCCTCTTTGTTGAGCAGCTTCGGTGTACTGTAAATGCCCTCTTCATGCGCGTGCTGGGCGCCATATGCCGTGTACGCCGTCCAGCTATCCGTCAGGTCGTACTCTGCGCGCGCCATCCCGAATTCGTTTTCAATATTGCTGTAGCCCCATTTCTGGGCGAAGTTTTTGCGCGGGTCGGGAACATCAGGAATGAAGTCCACGCCGCTGATATTCAGCCCGGTGGAACCGCCATGGAAGGTTTTTTTCTGATAACCCACATCCAGTGAAGTCCGCAGGCGATCGCCGCGGTAATCCAGGCCCAGTGACGCCAGGGTCGTGCGACGTTTATCGTCCTCGGCTGCCGCTTCACCTTCGCGATGCACCAGATTAACGCGGGCACCAAACTGGTTGCTATCGCCAAAGCGACGCCCGACGTCCAGGGTTCCGCCGACCTGAGACCGGGTGCCGTAATCCACACCCACGCGCGTCACCGGCGTCTCTTCAGCATGTTTTGGTTCAAGGTTAATCATCCCGCCGACGCCGCTTGATGCCGCACCGTTTAGCAGGGCATTAGCTCCTTTAAACACTTCCACACGCTCAATCATCTGCGTATCGACCACCTGACGCGGTAACACGCCCGGCAGGCCACTCAGTAGCATGTCATCGCCGTTCAGATTGAAGCCACGGATGCGATAGGTTTCGGCAAAGTTGCCGTAGCCCTGAACAGTCTGCACTCCGGCGTCATTGCTGACCACATCCGCAACGGTCTTCGCCTGCTGATCCTGAACCAGTTTTGCGGTGTAGCCGATAACGTTAAACGGCACATCCATGGCTTTTTGCTCACCCATCATGCCCAGACGGCCACCGTGCGCCACCTGTCCATCGAGATAAGCGGGGACCAGCGCATCGCCACCGGCTTTAAAATCGCTTGCAGGCGTTGCCTGCACAACAATGGTGTCGTCCGGTGAGGGTTTGCTGTTGGCGTCCGTGGTGGCAGCGGTCGCGGAGTGCGTGGCTGCACCTATTGCCAGCGCGAGTAATGTCTTGCGCAAAGGGGTGTATGTCTTAACGTTCATGATTAACTCGTGGTTGAAACAAAAGAGGACCCGTTTCCGGGCCAGATTTTTTATTGATTCAGCGGGATACGCACCAGGCTGTCAGGCCCATTGGTGGAGTGATCTTTATTAAAGGACTGCTTCACGGTCACGTACAACGTCTGCCCATCCGCAGAGAGCAGCAGGCTGTTCGGATGCGGCTTCAGATCCCAGCTTTTCTTCACGGCATAAGAGGTCGCATCCAGGCTCAGCAGCTTGCCGGACTCACGCTGAGTGAGGTAAATCTCATGGCGCGTTGGGTTTAATTTCACCGCCAGCGCGTCGCCAGGCAGCGCTTTGATGATGCTGCCGGTATGAATATCCAGCACCAGCGTGGTTTTGGCTTTGGAGTTGTCGGTCACAAACAGACGGTCCGTCTCTTTGTCTTCGGCGATGTTCAGCAGCAGCGCTGGTTGGTCGCCCAGCGGTTGCCAACGCTGTTCAATGCGGTTGTTGCGCGGGTTGACCACCAGGATTTCACCGCCGCCGTTGGCGACATAAATGCGCTGGGTTTGTTCAGACCAGTGCAGACCGGTGACCCACTTGCCTGCATTTTTGATGCGCGTTTTCAGTTTCATGGTTGTGGCGTCCACCACCCATACCAGCGCGGGATCGCCGACCGCGCCAATGTAAAGGAGGCCGTTGTGCAGGAGGATTTCCCGCGCACCGAACGGGAACCCTTCTTTATTGCGTTCCGGGAACAGCACACGGTTGAGGACTTTACCGCTCGCGGTGTCGACCGCACTGACGCCGCCGTCCAGCGAGTTGGTCACATAAACGGTTTTGCCATCTTCAGAGATGACCATGCCGAAGTTTTTCAGGTCGGTGTGCGTGGCGCCCAGGGTTTTCAGGCTGGTCGGATCGAGTTTATAAATCATCCCGCCCTGCACATCTTTGAAGCCTTCCGCGCTCGCCACATACAACGCGTCCCCTTTCGGACTCAGCGCCATTTCATACAGGCCGCTTGCCAGGTCCCGTTTTTGTACGTTGACCGCCGTTTCTGCGGCCGCAGGTTTCTGCACGTGGGCATCATTTTTAGCCTGATGCGCAGACTGAGCCGTACAGCCAGCCAGCATCATGGCAGCCATGAGTGCCAGGGCGGAGGTTTTCATTTTCATCGGGAGGATCCTTTACCAGTAACGTCAAAAAGGCAGGCGAAAAGCGCATCACGCAGGTGACGTGAACGTTGTTATTGGCGGGATGTAGACCCGGTGCGCTCGCCACTCCTGTTCAGTGTTCCCTGTGCGCCTTGAAGCCCACTTTATACGGGTGAATCTCTCCTGCTTGCCCCGATAACACTAAAGAGAATGAGAACTATACGCATTCTATATGGTCAATCAAGCGTTATTACGCGACAGGATTTTTAGAAAAGTGAAATGAAGGACCAAAAAGAAAAAGCGCCGGGCATCTGCACATAATCCCCGCAGAAAACCCAGCGTTTTGAACAAAAAATTAGCTGTTCTTGCACCGCCGGTGCATTACAGGTAAGCGCGACCTGCCTGCGTGCTAACGCTGCATCCCCCAGCGGCGAATGGTGATTCTTTCCAGTGTGGCAAACACCACGCCCTCTACCAACAGGCCAATCGCAATCACCGTCACCAGCCCCGCAAAGACGCGGTCGGTGAAAAGCTCGTTACGATTCTGGAAAATGTACCAGCCAAGCCCCCCTTCACCGCTGGATGCGCCAAATACCAGTTCGGCGGCGATCAGCGTACGCCATGCAAAAGCCCAGCCGATCTTTAACCCTGAGAGGATCGCAGGCAATGAGGCCGTGGTCAAAATGGTGAAGACATAGCGTGGGCCACTGAGCCCATAATTGCGTCCAGCCATGCGCAGGGT
>DFPL01000121.1 GCA_002377245.1 Enterobacteriaceae bacterium UBA3516 | reverse complement strand
CGCGCCCTGGTCTTTTCCGTTCGCCGTCGCTACATGGCCCTTTGCCGCGAGAGAACTCACTAGGTAGATGGATTAGCCATCACGAGGAGAAAACCAGGATGCACACACATAACGTCAACGTCAAAACCGCCGCTCAGGAATCTTCCAGGAAGATGGGGGCAAAAAAGCCGTGCTCAAAACGAGTTCGCTCACCCGCGCCCAGATGCGCGACCTGCTTCTCTATATCGGGGATAACTCAGAGAAACAAAAGCAACCGGCATTCTATATCCCGCCGGAAAATGCCGGGATCACAACCCTTCGTAGCGCCCCACTGGGGATGCAAATCGTGCTCATCATGGTGGAAGGATGGCCGGAAGCGATCGCCGTCCCCGAGGCCGGATATCTGGCCGTGTTGACCGGTATTCCCCTTTAACAAAATAAAAATGATGCGGGCAATCCTGCCCGCTTAATTAATTATCTGAGGAGATTTATATGACCACATTAGCAAACCGTTACGCCCGCCCGACGTATATGCGCCAGAATCGCCCTCTCACCAATGATGAGCTGATGCGCATTGTGCCGAGTGCTTTTTCCGTTGAAAAACATGAATCGCGCTCTGACCGTTACACCTATATTCCCACCATTACGTTACTGGACAAATTACGTCAGGAAGGGTTCGAGCCGTTTTATGCCAGCCAGTCCCGCACGCGTGATCCGGAACGCCGGGAATTTACAAAACACCTTATTCGTCTGCGTCGCGGTTGTAATTCCACGGGGAAAGACACCCCGGAGATTTTATTACTGAACAGCCATGATGGATCGAGCAGCTATAAAATGATCCCCGGCATGTTTCGCCAGATTTGCAGCAATGGCCTGGTGTGCTGGAAAACCTTCGGGGAAATTAGCGTGCCCCACAAAGGCGACATCACCGGACAGGTTATCGAGGGCGCTTATGAGGTGCTGAAGGTATTCGACAGCGTGACCGAAGATATTGAGATGATGAAGTCGATCACTGTCACTCAGGGCGAAAGACTGCTGCTGGCAAATACCGCCCTCGATATTAAGTACGACAAAAAAGAACCACCGGTTACCCCGGAGCGGATTTTGGAAGCGCGTCGCTGGGAAGATAAAAACACGGATTTGTGGACCACATTTAACACCGTGCAGGAAAACCTGATTAAAGGGGGAGTTCGTGCCAGAACGGAGAAAGGACGTCATACCAGAACACGTCCGGTGACGGGTATCGATGGCGACATAAAATTAAATCAGGCGCTCTGGAAAATGGCGGAAGAATTCGCGAAGCTTAAGAGCTAAAAAACAAACCCGGTTAGCCGGGTTTTTTATTGGCGCTTGTTTTTGTAGTCTCGTCTTTTTTTACATCAAAAGGCGAGACAGTCACGGGATCGCCTGAGCGAGCCTCCAGTATCTGTTTACGTGCAATCAGAACGGTGTAAATACTTTTTATAATCTTTGCGTATTCACGCCTCGCTTTCATCAGTTCCGGTCTCGGCCCTGCGTTATAAATGCCCACGCTGTCCCAGTTCCTGCCATATGCCTGAAAGTTTCTCGCTAAAATCCAGGCGCCGCTGTAAACACAGATGCACGGGTTATTAAGCAAATCCGCGCGCGTAATATTAAACTTTTTCAGTTTGCCAAAGTTATTACTGTTCAGCTGCATCGCGCAGATATCTTCAGTGCCTCCGGCACTGGTGCTGTTAATGGCACGAGGGTTTAACCTGCTCTCCTGAATGGAAATGGCCATCAGCAGAATGGGATCAATGCCGTAATCACGCCCGGCTTCATCGAAACATAATTCCGGTGTCGCCTGCACGGATAAAGACAGTACCAGAAAAACCAGTGCCAGATATTTCATTTCTTTCCTCGGGATTCAGGATGCCTGGAATGCACCAGGCGAGGCGTATTTAAAAATACCCTTCGCGATCATTTAAATCAATAGCGCCTCCTACAAACGCGCGGAGGCGCTTCAATGTACCCCTTCGGGGTTCCGATGAAATAACAACAGACACCACATTCTCTTATTATCAGGCCGCTCTTTACTAACCTTTAAAAACCTCACACCCCACGCAAGACTTCGTCTTGCAGATTTTTTCTTTAGATTCAGGTGGATAGTCTGTAATTATTTTGTTGTTTGAACAACTTGAGAAAAAAGGTGTGTCAAATAACACACCTGATGGTGCTTATAACGGCCACCAATCGGTGCCGCTGGCACACACCTGTTGGTGCCGGGGGCGGCACCGTCGTGTGGCTGCATAGTGTGTACATCTTAGTTATCATTGAGTTAGTTATCATTAGTGCCGCAATAGCACACCCCATATAGTGCTATTGGCACACACCTGTATATTTTTGTAATGCTGTTGACAAGTGCTGCACCCACACACATTATTGCCGCACAACATTCAGCAAGTCTTAAATAAAAAAATATCTGACAGTGCCGGAACCAGCACTGCTGAACTTTTGGTGAAAAATATATGCCACGTAAAAATATCTACTTCAAAGATAAAATTGACCGTGAGATTGAAAACATAATCGAGATTGAAAGACAGAAGGGTGCAAATGGCGCGGATATAAGCTATTCATCGCAGGTGAACGAACTTGTTAAGCTGGGTTTGATGGTGCACAAGTCAAGAGAAGAAACCAGTGCTTTTGACCTTGAGGGTTACAGAAGGGACCTGATAAAAAAAGTCAGCGGTACTCGCGAGGGACTGATGATTATGACGACCCTTATCACTGAGATGTATCTAAGTATGAAAGGGCCGGAAGAGATGAAAAGAATCGAAACCTATCTCAGCCAGACTCTTGAAGCAATTAACAATGCCGAAGACGCAGCAGAGAAATTGCACTTTGTGCTTGATGAAGAATAAAAAAAGGCTGGCCACTCCGCCAGCCTTCGATCACGCAATCACTCAGGTTTATTCCATGGAAGCGGAACCTTCTCCGCTTCGGAGATTTTATCCCGCAGGTACCACTCAAAAGCCATCGTTAAAACTTTAAGTGCCTGAGTATCTTCATTGTTATCCAGCAATCGCTCAGTCAAATAACCAAAAGAACACATCAGGCGAGTCAGCATTTCATCGTTCAGACTGCGTTTGTGAATCCTTGCCATCACCCGAACTTCGTCCGCCAGATTCTGCGGAATACGCATACTGAACCCGGATGTTTTACCCGGAATCAGTACGCGCTCACCTTCCCGCCACATCCACGCTTCGCCAGAAAGCGTATTTCCTGCACCCTCATCGATCCCGGAGTCACTTTTTCTGTCCAGTATAAAATCCAGCCACTGCTCAAACTTAACCGCCAGTGAAATTAACCGCTCACCCTCCGCCGTTCTGATGACGGGAATATGCGGCTGGTAATTCAGGGAAATTAAAAGACGGGCCGTTATTTCATCATTAACACTTCTTTCACCCATTCTGGCGCAAATACGCATTTCCATTAACAAACTATCCGGAGCGCGCAGCCGCCACTCCACAGCATCCCCTGCCTGGAACTTCCGGGGCCTGCCGCGACGCTCCCACATATTCTCTTTAACTTTCATACCTATAGATCCCTGACAACACAGGACTTGTACCTGCATGACTTAGGGTATGCCCTACCAATATTAGGAATCGTCCTAATAATGCCAAAAAGTGTGACGCAGCTCGCAGTTTTTTTTTTTTAGGGTCATGAGACACTAACGTCCGCGTAAACAAACACTTACGCAAACAACCTTTGTAAACACGTGGAGAATCAAGCATGGCCAATGCAGGTAATGCCCTTAGCACCAGAAAGGGATGGGCGGTAGCGTCTTTATTTCGCAAAAACCGCAGTAATATTCAGATGAAGAAATTCATGCAGGCAGGAGGATTAATTGCACTTGCATTACTGGTTACTCACCCGGCATTTGCAACAGGGACCGACCTACTGTCATCCCAGAACACAACCGTAAATTCTACGTTTGGTTCCGGGTCATCCCTGGTTAAATGGTTTTATATCTCTGAAATCATTATTGCGCTCTTCACCTTCATTAAAGTTCGCTCCCCTCTCGTATTTGTCGGCCTCGTCATCTGTATCATTTTCACCCGCGTCGGCTTCTCCATCGCGAGCTGATTATGGCCGGGGAAGAAGATAAATATTACTTCCCGGAAACCCTCAACCAGCAGGAACGCTTCCTCGGACTTCCGATTGATGAGTTTATTGTCGTAGTGCCATTAGTGGTCACCGGGATTTTAATAAACATGTCTACGGTATTGTCGATAGTTGCAGCGTTACTGTGGTGGCTTATCAGGTATCTGAAGAAAGGGCAGGGCTCGTACTGGATGCTGAATTTCTGTTACTGGCATCTTCCCTTTCTTATTTTCAAATTATCATTTCGACAGATACCCGATTCGTGTTTCCGGCACTGGAGGGCGTAATTATTAATGGAATACAACATTAAAGGAGCGCGCGACCGTTATATCCGGCTGGCTTTTCTGGGACTGACTTCTTTATCGGCAGTCCTGGCGGCCAGCAATGTTATCACCGGCTCTCTGGCCTGGCATTTTTACTCCACCCAGAAAACCATCACCACACCCATGGGGTTTAACCGCCCCTTTACCTCCGATGCCACCAGTGCTGACGCAACGGCAATGAACCTGTTCGCAACCTCATTCGCCCACTGGCGACTGAGCGTCAGCCCTGAAACCATCGACGGACTGCAAAAGAACCTGCTGGCGTATGTCCCACCCGCAAACCGGGATGTACTGAAGAAGGTGCTGGATGTTGAAGCTGACCGCATCAAAAAAGGAGGGATAACCTCCCGGCTCGAAATCCGCGAACTGCGTGAAATTGAACCGGGCCTGATGGAGGTGCGAGGCATTCTTTCTTCCTCCACCACAAACGGGAGTATCACCACCACGCTCCCACCTGTCGAATCGACCTGGCGAATCAGGATGAGCTACGAGGGGGGCATGATTAGCCTCCTCGATTTCAGCGAGATGATGCCGGTCACCACCACTAACCAATAACAGGACTGCCAATGAAAATGCGTTTTTCACCGGCAGCTGCTGCTGTGTTACTGGCAACAGGGTTATTCACGGGCGGCCTTCGGGCCGCCACTTCCCCTGCCGCCATCCCGTTTGAGAATGACGCCACATTCTCAGTCGCGCTCAGTAACACCAACCCCAACAAAATCATCGTTGACGGGGAACTGATAACCAGCATCAGCGGACCAACCGGAGCGTATGACCAGAGCACCACCGCCGAGGGCGCTCTGATTCTTTCGCCACTTGTAGGCCAGAACTTTACCGTATTCCTTCAGACCGCCAGTGGCGTGTCCGTTGGCCTGAACATTGAACCGCGCCCCGGCAACGGGCGCACATTGAGATTTGCGCCGCAGTCAATGCCGGTGCACACCAGTGAAGAAGCGAAAGCCTGGGAAGAAGGGCAGAGCTACGAAAAAACACTGGTCAGCCTGTCCCGCGCCATCGTGCGCAATGAAACCCCGGAAGGCTATCAGGAATTCCCGGTTTCCCGTATGCCGGCGTACACACCCGCCGTCAGCGTGAAACTCACCCCGGAACGCCAGATTATCGGCGAACACCTGCGGGCCGTGCGTTACCGCATAACCAACCCCGGCATGGTGACCCTCTCCCTGCGCGAACGTGATTTCTGGCGCAAAGGGGTCCGTGCCGTCATGTTCAGCCAGAACCAGCTTTATTCCGGCGGACAGGGATACCTCTGGATTGTCTTCTCGGACAACACGGAGGCCGCAGGTAAATGAGCATCAGCATAAATTCACTGACCCGTAAACGGCAGATGGTCATCCTCGGCATCATATGTGCCGTGGGGGCCGCCGCTACCGCAGGCGTTGTGATGTACGGCGATGAGCGAAGTGCCGCGCAGCAGGGGCAGCCCGCTCCGGTACCCAACATGGCCGGTGCCGTGACCGCAGCTTTTGATGAACGCGTGAATCAGTCAGCCCTGTCGCAACAGCAGGCCAAGACCTCCGCGCTTGAATCGCAGATGGCCATCCTGCAGCAACAGTTCGCCCAGAGCAAACTCGATTTCGAGAACAAAATGCAGCAGAAGGAGCTGGACATTCAGAACCTCCTGAAGCAGCAACAGAGCAATTCCGGCAGCAACACGACAAACGGCCAGCAGACACCACCTGCTGCACCGGACGGCACACCACTGCCGGGTCCTGTTGCTGCCGGCTCCACTAAACCCCCGCAGTATTCTGTCACACCGAACTTCGCACCTGCCGCCAGCGGTGCGAATGCGCAGGGTGCCAGATTTTACCCGCAGGGGAGCGGCCAGCGCATGTCTGGCGGCCTGAGCACCACCACGTTTAAGTATGACCAGCTGAAAAAGAAGCCCACCACACTGCCCTGGGTTTCATCCGGTTCGTTCACCAACGCCATCATGATTGAGGGGGCCGACGCCAACGCCAGCGTCACCGGTCAGCAGAACACCAAACCCGTCACCCTCCGCCTGCAGGGCAAAGTGCAGATGCCGAACAACAAAGAGTTCGACATGGACGGCTGTTTTGTCACGGGTGAAATCTGGGGGGACATCTCTAGTGAACGCGGTGAGGTGCGTACCAGAAGCATCAGCTGCAACCTGAAGAACGGTAAAGACGTGGACATGGAATTCAAGGGCCACGTGAGCTACATGGGAAAAGGGGGTGTGAAGGGTACGCCGGTTATGCGTAACGGCATGATAGTGGGCTACGCCGGTGCAGCCGGATTCCTTTCCGGCATAGGAGAAGGGGTCAAATCCGCCGCCACACCGTCCGTCGGCCTGGGCGCAACAGCCAGCGTCAGCGCCGGCGATGTGCTGGGTCAGGGCCTCGGTGGCGGGGGAAGCAAAGCTGCCGACACGCTCAGCCAGTACTTCATCAAGCGCGCGGAGCAGTATCACCCCATCATCGACATCGGCGCAGGGAACCTGGTAACCGTGGTCTTCCAGGAAGGTTTCCAGCTTGAAACCCGCCAGGACAGTGAAGCCCGCAAACTGGAGGAAACGGCTCAGAAAGCCGGTGAGCAGGCGCAGAACGCTGTCGCACCGCAGCCGCAAAACCAGCACACGACCACGACCAGCACCACATCGGTCGGCAACATCAATCCCGATGATGTGCTCCGTCAGGCCAGTCAGTTGCGCCTGGGCGATACCATTAATTAAGAAGTGAACAGTGAACGATAATCGCTTGACGCAGGTGGAAAACGATAACTGCTTTATCAACATCTTCGAGGGTTACGAGGACTGGTGCAGGGGCAAGGTACCAGGGGGAAACTGGCTGGCACTGACGATAATGGCCTTTTTCGCAGCCACCTCAATAATACTGAGCTGGATTTACCATGACCTGTTCCCGTTAGCCGCAGGCTGGTTTTTGAGCATGGTTGGATATACCGTTTTTTCAAAAGATACTGAATGGCCACCTGTTATTGATGAGTACCTCAACGACTACCAGCCTGTCGATATTGATGCATTTACCGCATTTCAGGCGGCAGTTAAGGCAGACGGTCTACTCCGGAAAGAGACGCTCGGGAAATGGGTTGAAGTGGAGCGCCGCGCCCGACTTCAACGACCGTGCCGCAGTTCAGGGTCGACATTTACCGGGCGAGACATCACTTCAACCGGCAATCAGGCGGGCAGATGAGTTCATTCATACGCCACAACCTCATTCTGATGAGTCTTGCCATTGCAGCGTCGATTTTACTGGTTTTATTGACTGCAGCTAATGATATGCCGGGGGTTATCAATAAATGACATCCCACAACGCAAAACCACACACCTTTCTCTGGTTCCTGGTGCCGCTAATTGTCGATTCAGCAACGTTGGGAATACTGGCAAGATTGATTAAAAGCGGCCTCCTTATTGCCACATGGAGTGACTGGCGTATCTGCTTGCTCGTTGTCATTGCAATTTTGTTTCTCACCGCTTTGTGCATGCGTCAGTTCCCGAAAGCTCGCTTCATAACAGCGAGAGTATGCGTTATCCCCTGGGTTATTTACGGATTTCTGGCGACCCTGAACATGTTTATTGACTGGCAGATTTACTGGCCGCCCCTGGACTGGTTTAAACATGCCGCCATTACGTCCGTATTTGCACCCGCAATCCTTTACTTAGGCTACGTCATTTACAACGCGTAACTGACATCCCCCTTAAACCCGGAGACATCCATGTATAAATTACTGGGTGCCGCACTGCTGTGCGGCGCGCTGACCGGCTGCGCCGGTATGAACTCAGATTTTGACTGCAACAAGACCGCCACCGACAAATGCCTGACCACGGCCGAGGCCAACAAACTCGCCGCCCAGGGCAAAAGCCTTGATGACATCGACAACGCGGTGAAAGTAAAAAAGCCTGCGGATGAAGCCCTCCCGGCACTGCACAACACGGCACCGGTGGTGAATCCCTCCCGACCCGTTTCTGTCGCAGCAACCGGTGTTTCCTCGTCAGCACCGCTCGCCGCACGACCTGCTTCCATTTCACCTCTCAGTAAACCCGTCACGCCGCTCACCCGGTCCGGGTCTGTCATCACACCGCTCAGGCCGGATACCGGTGCAGGGCGTGTGACGGCGCAGCGTATCCCGGATGATGTTCAGCGTCTCTGGATTGCCCCGTGGGTTGACACTGACGACAACTTTCATCAGCCCGCCGTGGTGGAGTTCGTGAAAAGCAAATCCCGCTGGGATGAAGGCTTCCGGGTTATCGGGGAGGGCGGGGAATGAAAACACACACCGGCAACCAGCAATCCCGCCGGGACCCGCTGCAGTGGAACCGCAACGAACGTTTCGCCGAAGATTTCTCCGTCGCACGCAGTGAGCCACTGGCACCGGATGAGCTGCCGCCTGCGTTCGGCGCAGAAGAGTCCCTTACATTTGTCCTCGATAACGGTATCCGGGGCAGTGAGCAGCGACTGGAGATGATCCGGGATATTTCCCGCCGTCTTCAGCAGAACGGGAGCATACGGTTATGAGTGGTTTCCTTGATGGTCTGATGTCACTGGTTCGCGGCAGTCAGTACCCGGATGGCGCTGCCGCCGCCAGAAACAACCTGCAGCAGAGCTGGGATTACCCCTCCCTCACGTCGGCACTGCCCTGGCGTTATTACGATGAGGTGACCGATCTGTTTATTAATAACTCCACGGCCGGCTTCATTATGGAAGCCGCGCCGCTGCCAGGCGCGAACCAGCAGGTGATTGCCGCACTTGACGACATGTTGCGCAAAAAGCTGCCCCGCAAAACACCCGTCACCGTCATCATGACCGCCAGTAAGTGCGTGGGCGGGCGTATTGAGCAGGGGGTGAGCAGCGACATGTGGAAGGGGGAGATGGCCGGGCACCTCAACAAAATCACCCGCGCCTTCTGGGAACGTTCAGCGCTCAAAGGACTGGCCAACAAGCGTGACGATCCCCTGTACCTGCGTAACTACCGCGTATTTATCGTGTACGGCCAGAAGGTCAAAGGCGGCTTCTCGCAGCGCACCTGTGATGAGCTTGTCGCTATCCGCAACACCATTCGCGTGTCCATGGAAGCTGCCCGTATCGAGACAATGAACACGTCCGCGAGTGCCTTCCTGTCGGTCATGCGGGAACTGACAAACTACCGGCACACCCAGGTCACCACGGCCAGTGGC
>DFPL01000118.1 GCA_002377245.1 Enterobacteriaceae bacterium UBA3516 | reverse complement strand
ACTGGGGATTCCTCAGCCCCTAATGGGCACATCATGAGCATCATTTCCGCCCCAGGGCTCTCGCTCTTACCTGAGTAAAAAACACCGGAATCAGCACTTCGAGCATAAACAGCACCAGGCTTATCTTCTGATTATCTTCACCCGGCTGCCAGTTCCCCAGCAGAGCTGAAAACACAAAAAACGCCCCGCCCGCAACCAGCATTGTGATGCCGTACAGACAATTGGTGCGGTACCAGAGCCCCTCATCATTCAGCGTTCGTCCGGTGCGAACACCATACCAACGGTTCGGTTTCACCTTCTGCATAAGCAGCGGAATGGCAATTGCCATCAGCATCAGGCTGACGATACTCAGCCAGATAAAATTCATGTCCATCACGGGCTCTCTCTTTTTGCACATTCATCCCCCGAAAGGGATATTCATCACCACGTTACGCTTTCGCAAACGGCCATATTAGCTATAACTAACGAACAAATAATCCCAACGTCATATTTTGATTAACTTTATGGGGAGATGTAACAGCTTGCTGCTGGTCAGGCGGCGGCCAGACGCCGTAGGATCCACGCTCCTGAGGTTATGCCCACGAGAATGGATGCGTGAAATACTCCCTGTTTTTATTGTTACTCACTTTACCCGCCATGGCAGCACAGGCAGACAGTGCCATCAAGCTTAACTGCCCGCCGCGCGGTCAGATGACCGTCTCCTTTTTTAACTATTACCTCATCACCATGAAATGGGGCGACCATTTCCAGGTGGCTTCGGGTAAAACCCAGAGTCATACCAAAGCCGGGGTGCCGTTCTGGGCGACGGAATTTGGCAACGGCGATGAGCTGACGTTCTTCCCCAACAGCGGCCAGTACTATCTCTTTTATGCCGGGGCCAGCGAGCCTGCGCAATGTACGGTGCAGGGAAGTTATCTCTACCCGGTCATCACGCCGCCGCGTTATGAAAACAGTCTGGCTAACAGCAAAGACAGTGCTGAAGAAAACGCAGAGAGTGAGGAAGGCAGTTCGCGGGTAATTTTACGCAGCCCCGGCGTTCAGGGGTAAATCCCCTCTCCGGGCAAAGAGGGGAAAGCAGATTAACGCAGCTGTTTTTGCGTATGCCACAGGGCGGCAACGCTCAGGAACACGGTGACCATCAGGTAGAACCCTGGCGCAAAATGGCTGCCCGTGGCGCTGATAAGCAGCGTACAGATGAATGGGGCAAAACCACCAAACACCGTAACCGCGATGTTGTAACTGATGGACATCCCGCTGGCACGGGTCGAGACCGGGAAAATATCCGCCATCACCGAAGGAATGGTCGAGAAGTAAATGGACTTCAGTAACGCCATCCACCCTACCAACAGCGAAAGCGACAGCGGCGTCACGTTGAGACTCATCAGCCAGAAAGCAGGCAGCAGCGTAAACGCCAGCAGTCCCAGTGCCGTCCACAACAGACGCTCACGCCCGACACGCTCCGCCAGCAGGCCACCAATCGGCGTCACCACGGTGAGGATCACCCCGGCCAGCAAGGTCGCGCTGTAGGCGGATGACGCAGGCAGGCCAAGGCTTTTGGTCGCCCAGGTCGGCACATAGTTGAGCATGTAGTTGATTGCCGTTGAAACCACCATCAGGCCAATCGCCAGCAGCAGCAAGCGCTTTTGCGAGCCAAACAGCAGCTTCACCGGGTGACGCGGTTTCTCAATCTCAACATACGCCGTCGGTTCGTGCACATGACGGCGGATCCACAGCCCTACCGGGCCAATCAGCAGACCAAAGGCGAACGGCACGCGCCATCCCCAGTCGAGCAACTGTTCCGGCGTCAGCCAGTGTGCCAGACCCAGGCCAAACGCGGACGCCATCAACGTACTGGCCCCCTGGGTGGCGAACTGCCAGCTGGCAATAAAGGTTTTGCGTTCCGGGAAATGTTCCACCAGAAATGCCGTGGAGCTACCGAACTCGCCGCCTGCGGAGAAGCCCTGAATCAGGCGCGCCAGCAAAATCAGCAGCGGGGCAGCCACACCCAGCGTGGCGTAACCGGGCATAAAGGTGATCATCGCCCCGCCCAGCATCATCAGGTTGATGGAGAGCAGCAGTGAGGCCTTGCGGCCGTGCTTATCGGCATAAGCACCCAGCACCACCGCGCCGAGAGGGCGAATCAGAAAGGCGATACCAAAGCTGCCAAACGCCAGCAGTAACGAGACGGTCGGGTTAGTGGTCGGGAAAAAGACCTGAGCGATATAGCTGGCAAAGAAGCCATAAACCGCAATATCAAACCACTCCAGGGCATTACCAATACAGGTGGCGAACAGCGTTTTCATCAGGCTCGGGCGGGCGCTGCCCTGCTCTGTTTCACGGGCGAGAGTGGTCATTTTGCACCTCCGTTCTGATGCTCAAGGTGGCGAACCAGCAGCTCTGCGCCACGTTCATGCAGATCCCAGAATAGACGGGTCATGATCGCCAGCCCCTCACGGGCAATAGCAATCGGCAGGTGTTCATCCGGCGCATGCTGTCCGCAGGCAGGATAAGAGTGCGGCACCCACAGCGTCGGCAGGCCCAGAATCCCGGCGAACACATCGTTAGGTAACGATCCGCCCAGGTTGGGTAACAGAGCCGGCTTTTTGCCTGTCGCCTCCGCCATCGCCTCAAGCGTCCAGTTGACCAGCGGATCGGTAGGGTCAAAACGGGTGGCAGGCGTGCCGCGCACCTCGCTGATCGCGACCATTGAAAAACCCTGTGCGTCCAGGTGTGCGCGGACCGCCTGCTCAAGCTGCTCCCACTCGGTGCCGACGACAAAGCGTAGCTGACACACTGCCGTCGCCTGGCCTGGGATCGCATTCATCGGCTGTGCCGGATTCCCCGTCAGGAAAGAGAGTACTTCAAGGGTGTTCCAGCCAAACAGTTTTTCCGCCGCCGACAAACCGGGCTCGCCCCAGTTCGGGTCGGTACCAGGATCGTTTTCGCCCCGTGCCGGGGTGATATCCGCCAGAATCGTTTTCAGTTCAGGCGTTAACGCTGGCGGTTTCAGTGCTGCAATCTGGATCTCGCCTTTACCGTCCACCAGGCTTGCAATGGCGTTTGCCAACTGCGTGCCGGGGTTACTCAGCAGGCCGCCCCAGTTGCCGGAGTGATAATCTTTGGCGCGCGCGTTGATGGTCAGACGGAAGTTGACGCAGCCGCGCGAGCCGAGGAACAGCGTCGGGCGCTCTGCGCTCAGACGCGGGCCATCGGAGGCGATAAACAGATCCGCGTGGATGCGATCTTTAAGCTGTTCGCACACGGCTGCCAGCCCCGGCGAACTCATCTCTTCACCCATTTCGCACAGCCAGACGCAGTTAAAGCCCAGCCGCCCATTGCGTGCATGGTAAACCTGCTCCAGCGCGGCGAGGTTGACCGAGTGCTGACCTTTGTTATCAGCGGCACCACGTCCGTACCAGTTACCGTCACGCTCCACCAGCGTCCACGGCGATAGCCCTTCCGCCCAGCGTGCATCGTCACCGAAAACCACATCACCGTGCCCGTAACACATCACGGTGGGCAAGGCCGGGTCTTCTTCGCGGCTGGCGAGCAAAAATGGCCGGGCGGCATTCACCGGGTTAGCAATCACCTCGGTGGTAAAGCCCATCGCCTGAAACGCGGGAATAAACGCTTCGTTGTAATAGCGGGTGAGCTGGTCATCCCGGTCGGTACGCTGGCTTTCGCTGGGGATAGCCACCCGGCTGGCAAGCGTAGTTTTAAAATGGCCGCTGTCGAACCACGCCAGCGCCTGCTCAACGATCTGTTGTGTTGTCATGTTGTTTACCCTGTCTTCCCCGTCATACTTCAAGCTGCAACCCGAATTATTTAGGGGCTATTTGCTACCGGTGGCGCAAATGCCTGTTGTTGTCTTTTTGTTCTAAACCGAACAGAGCCTTGCCACAATAACAATAATCGCAAATTGGCGTTGCCTTTTTGATAAGGGTACACTGCACAAATTCAGGGCGTCGCAGAGGATTCATCTATGTTAAGCAACGAACTACGCTATTTTTTTGCAGTGGCGACTACCGGCTCGCTCAGCACCGCCAGCGAGCAGCTTTACGTGGCAGGATCCGCCATTAGTCGGCAAATTCAAAAACTGGAAACCCGGCTGGGTGTCACCCTCTTTGAACGCCATTCGCGCGGCATGGTGTTGACGGATGCCGGGCAGATTCTGGCGAACCATGTGCGCAAAAGCATGCGTGATATGGAATTTGCCATGGCGGAAATCCAGGGGCTGAAAGCGGTGCGTAAAGCGCTGGTGCGTATCGCCTGTACCGATGGCATGGCCTTTGACCTGTTGCCCGGCTTACTGGCGCGTTTTCGCCAGCAGCACCCTGCCGTGAGTTTTGATTTACAGGTCGGTACGGCGATGCAGGTGGCAGAGTGGATCCGACGCAACGATTGTGATGTGGCGTTCCAGTTCAGTCTCGCGCCCGAACGGGATGTGGAGATCATGACCGCCTGGCCCGCGCCGGTGCTGTTACTGTTGGCGGATGAGCACCCGCTGATGCAGCAACCGAGTGTATCCATGGAGGATTTACATCACTACCCGCTGGTGTTACCGGAAGCGGGCACCACGCTGCGCCAGCTTTTCGACCTCTCCTGTCGGATGGCGGGCACCTTTCTGGAACCGGCGTTCAGCAGCAATAATTTCTCGGCGCTGTATGGCTTCACCCGCCACACGCCAGACGCAGTAACGGTTTGCAGCCATTTCAGCGTGCTGTGGCGCGCAAAGCAGGACGGCATGGCGCTTAAAAGCATTAATAACTCGTCGCTGAGCCAGCGCACCCTGCAAATTCAGGTGCCCGGCAGCAAACATCGCCCGGCGGCGGTCAACACCTTCCTTGATCTCACCACCCAGGAACTGGACCGCGAACATAAGCAGTGGATGGCAGCGCTGACGCCGGCTTAGGCGGCAAGGTGCTGCCTGACAGCATCCAGAAACAGGCCGAGCGCCGCGTGCTGATGGTCCCGGGATTGGTATAACCCGTAAATGCCCAGCGGCTGCGGCTCCAGTTGCGGCAGCACGTTGACCAGCCGTCCGCTCTTAAGCGCCGGCAGCGCTTCGATGTCTGGCACCATCGCCAGGCCCACATCCGCCATTGCCATATCGCACAGCAGTGACGATATGCCCGCACTGAAATTGCCATTGACTGCAATGGCGACCGCGCCCTTTTCCGGATCGCGAAATGACCATGATTGCCCTGAAAAACGGCTGTAATGCAGACAATTGTGCTGAGCAAGATCGTCAAGGGTTTCAGGCTGCCCAACCCGGGCCAGATAACCCGGAGAAGCGCACAGCACTGAACGACATTCCCCCAGCAGGCGGGCGATCACGCCGGGTTCCGGGGCATTGGTAATGCGAATCGCCAGGTCGATGCGCTCCCCCACAAGGCTGACCGGCTGATTGTTGATGTCCACTTCAATGCGCAACGCCGGATAACGCGCCAGAAATGCCGGGATCACCGGCCCCAGCAGGTGCGTGGCCGTAAAGTGGGCGCAGGCAATCCGCAGCGTACCCGATGGCGTCAGATGCGTGGCGTCGCCTTCAATGTCCTGCGACAGCAGGGCCAGTTGACGCGTCTTCTCAAGGATTTTTTCACCGGCAGGCGTCAGCGTCAGCCGCCGCGTCGAGCGGTGAATCAACCGTGCTCCTGCCCATTTTTCCATTTCATCCAGATAGCGGCTGACCATCGGGCGCGAAATGCCCAACGCGCGTGCCGCTGCGCTCAGGCTGCCGAGTTCGCAAATCCGGTTGTAGGTCATTGCCGCCATTATCCTGTCCATTCCCGCTCCATTTGATCGTTTCATGAAACACAGCATGAATTGTTTCAGGAATAGTAGCAGAACTCGTAATCCGTAGAATGGTTATCACTGACTGACTGGAGAATCACATCATGGGCTTTCAACCCGGACTTTACTGGATAATCGATCCGCTTTGCGGCTGGAGCTATGGCGCACTGCCGCTGCTCAACCGTGTGGCACAGGCGTTTTCACAGCAGCACATTTTACCGGGGGGATTATTCATTGGCGCTCAGCGCAGAAGGCTTGATGCCGACTGGCTTTCACATGTACATGAACATGATGCTCGCATTGCCGCCTTAACCGGCATGACCTTCGGCAGCGCCTACCGCACACAGTTGCTGGTGAACAGCGAGATTGTGCTGGACTCCCTTCCCGCCAGTCGTGGGCTTCTGGCTGTACAACGCTTTGCCGCACCCGGCAGCGACCTGAAGTTTCTGAATGCGGTTCAGCAAGCGTGGTACGAAAAGGGCCAGGATATTACCCGCGCCGACGTGGTTAATGCAGTCATCGTTCAATCCGTTGCGCCGGGCATTGTGCTTGGGCAAATCCCGGAAAATGAAGCGCTGAATGTCATTCAACACGGGCGAATGCTGATGGATCAGACGGGCGGTCAGGGTTTCCCCACCGCCGTCTTCATCCATAACGACGGGCAATACACTCTGTTACCCGTCTCACGTTACTACGGGCAACCAGACGCGTTCTTCACGCTGGTTAATCCGCTTCTCTCTTCATTAAGCCATTAAGGAATGCCATGAACGCAAAATCCGCCACCCTGTTACTGTCACTGGCCGCCGCGCCGGCGTTTGCTGCTCCGCTGCAACTGGATGTTTATAACCCGCAGGAAAAAGGCATTTTCCCGGTCTCTTCTACGCTGGTCTCCGGGCCGAAAGAAGCCGTGCTGTTTGATGCCCAGTTCAGCGTTAAAGATGGCGAAGCACTGGTGAAGCTCATCCAATCCCGTGGCAAAACGTTAAAAGAGATTGTGATTACCTCTGGCGACCCGGATTTTTATTTTGGTCTCGAACCGCTGGTGAAAGCCTTCCCGCAGGCTAAAGTAGTGGCCTCTGAAGCGGTGGTTGAGCATATTAAGGCCACGAAAGACGCCAAACTGGCCTTCTGGGGGCCGCAGATGAAGGACGGCGCACCAAAAACACTGATCGTTCCGCAGGTTGCCAGCACCACGCACTTTACCGTTGATGGGGAATCACTGGAGCTAAAACACGCGGGCGATTATGCCGCTTATGTCTGGATCCCCGCGAACAAGGCAATTCTTGGCGGAACGGGCATTGCGTCAGGAATTCATGTCTGGACGGCAGATACCCAGACCCCGGCCATTCGCCAGGGCTGGATGAACGTATTAAGCGAAATGCAGGCGCTGAAACCCCAGCAGGTCATTCCGGGCCACTACCTGGGTGAACGCCCGGCAGGCGATGGGGCCATTACCTTTACCCATGGGTACCTGAAGACATTCGAGCAGACGCTGGCCAGCCAGAAAGGATCGACAGCCGTGATTGATGCCATGAAAAAGGCGTATCCAGGCCTTGCGGATGAGAGTTCGCTGGAGCTGAGCGCAAAGGTGAACACCGGCGAGATGAAGTGGTAAGAGACTGTTGAGAAGGGGCAACTTCAGCGCTATCTGCCCCACCCTCACCCCTGCCCTCTCCCAGAGGG
>DFPL01000347.1 GCA_002377245.1 Enterobacteriaceae bacterium UBA3516 | reverse complement strand
TAGGAATAATCTGGATGAACATATCGTGATGGAACCTTCATAATGGCACGTTCTTTGGCAAAACGACTGTTTAATGAAAGAGTTAGTAAGCCGAGGAAATGTTCTGTTACATCATAGGTCCGGTTAGACATCGTTAATCCCAAAGAGTTTCTTAACAACTTTTGATATATTTAAAACTTAGGATTTACTTGAAGCACATTTGAGGTGGTTATGAAAAAAATTGCATGTCTTTCAGCACTGGCCGCTGTTCTGGCCGTTTCCGTAGGTACTGCTTCCGCTGCAACTTCTACCGTTACCGGTGGTTATGCTCAGAGCGACGCGCAGGGCGTACAAAACAAAATGAACGGTTTCAACCTGAAATACCGTTATGAAGATGATAGCAGCCCGCTGGGTGTGATTGGTTCTTTCACTTACACTGAGAAAGATCGTTTCGAAGACGGCACTTACAATAAAGGCCAGTACTACGGTGTTACCGCAGGTCCGGCATTCCGTCTGAACGACTGGGCAAGCATCTACGGTGTGGTGGGTGTAGGCTACGGTAAATTCCAGCAGTCTGAAGATCAGGTTAAAACTGCAAGCAACAGCGACTACGGTTTCTCCTACGGCGCAGGTATGCAGTTCAACCCAATGGAAAACGTTGCACTGGACTTCTCTTACGAGCAGTCTCGTATTCGTAACGTTGACGTTGGCACCTGGATCGCAGGCGTCGGCTACCGTTTCTAATTCGGTAAGCAATAAAAAATCCGCCTTGATGGCGGATTTTTTTTATCTGCAATACGCGTACAACTTAGCGATTACGTGTTTCGAAAATATCCGTCGCCAGGCGGCTGTAGTCAATTTTCTGTAACTTAAAGTTGGTAACGTAGACTGGCCCGGCTTTATTCTCAGACATAAACGGGTACGCATTTTTAATCTCTTTCGCACTGATCCCTGTCCACTGTGAGAAGAAGCTCAGGAAATCATTAGCGGAGCGCCGCGCTTTAATCACCCGATGCGTTTTATCGTCGCTCGAAATCACCATGAACGGCACCTGGAAGTTCTGCTGGAACTTGTCGTCATGCGCCAGATACTGCACCTCTTTACCCCGCTCTCTGAAGGTCAATCCATGATCGGAAAAATAGGTGATGGAGAAGCTCTCTCCGCTGTTATTTAACTGCGAATAGAGTTTGCCAAGCAACTCGTCCGTTGCGGTGATGGAGTAGAGGTAGCACGAGGTCTCTTTCGACTGCACAAACTCATTGTATTTGTCGCCCGAACGTTCACAGGTTGAGGGGTGAGAACCCATCAGATGCAAAACGATCAGCTGCGGCTGCGTACGGTGCGTGGAAAGGACCTGAGACGTCATCTTCAACAAATCTTCGTCACGGGTATTTTTATCCGCTTCAAAGTCGCCTTTTTTCAGGAACTGCACTTCGTCAGCGCGTTTTGCGATGCTGGCGATGGCCGTATCGTACTCACCAATCTGGCCCTGGTTGGAGAACCACCAGGTCTGAAAGCCGGCACGGTTCGCGAGGGTGACGAAATTATTCTGATATTCCGGTTTGTCATTGACCACCCGGTTGAGAGTCAACCCAAGGGATTTTTGCGTTGAGCCGCTGGCCGAAATGTAATCCATAAAGAAAGTCCCGTTAGCCTGGCTGGCAAACGGCGTGTTATTCCAGTGGCCCCCAAACGCGCCAACGGCATCGCGGCGCACGCTCTCGCCAATCACCACAACGTAGGTGTGATACTTCGGTTTCACCGCGATCACGTTCCAGGAATCTTTCATGTTGGCAAGCTGAGCCATGCTGGCCTGCTCGTCAATCACACCCTGATTATTGACCACCACATCGCGCACAAAGCGCAGCACCGGAATACCGGTGTCGCGCAGATGCACATCGTAGCCACGGAAATAGTTTTGCACCGGCCCGACAAAATAACAGCCGACACAGAAAACGGCGGCAAGGGCGTCCCATTTTGTCCATGCCACCTTATGTTCCGTCTTGCGACGGATCGACACCACGCCGAGGCCAAAAATGATTAGCCAAATGGCGTAGTGATACCACGGGAATATTTTCAGAATTTCCGTGGACTCTTCCATATTGGTCGAGTGTAACGCCAGCAGGGTATTAAAGTTTGGCGCGCCATAGGCCTGGCCAAACGGATAATAAGAGGCGGCGACCAGCGAGAAGATGCCGACCAGCACTTTTTGCGTGCGCGGCGCATGTCGCCACATCACCCACATAAAGCAGGTCAGCACCACCGCATACAGCACGCTGAATTCGTAGCCGAGGGCGTGATTAATCAGGATGGATTGTAAAAAGTAGAAGCCTGTCCACGGGCTTAGCGCTTGCCCACGGGAGACAAGAGGTTCTTTGATTATTAGGCTCATAGTCACTATCACGAAAACGCCATGTGAACACCCTGGCGTGAGGGTCAATACCTGCCGGACAGTGCGTGGAGAGGGGAGTGGTCCACTTCTGCGAGCCGCAATTTGTGCAGGGCTGCGCAAAGATAAATTGAGCGACGATGAAGGTCAACACCTGCTAAGGGATTGTTTTGGGAGGAACGCAGCAAATTGCGAAAATAAGGGATAATTAGGGTCGGTGAGGCCAAGTATAACGGGGGAATATGACAAAAAAATGAAGCGGCGTACCGCGACGCCGCTTAGTGGGAAG
>DFPL01000232.1 GCA_002377245.1 Enterobacteriaceae bacterium UBA3516 | reverse complement strand
AATGATGACAGTCTCAATACCTTTAGTATGTAGTACTTGCGCCGCATTTGAGGCGTCTTCGTCACTGTTTACCCGAATACCTGTCAGTTTTTCTGCTTCAGTCTCATTTGGTGTAATGATATCTACCAGCGCCAGCAGCTCATCTGACAGTTCACGGGCAGGCGCGGGATTCAGCGCCACAATAGTATTGTTTTCATGCGCGATACGGGCTGCTGCCAGCACGCTCTCAACGGGTGACTCCAGTTGCATCAGCAATGCGGAAGCCTGACGGATTAACTCGCGTTGTGCTTCAACACGCGCTACGGAGAGCGCCGCGTTTGCACCTGCATGAATACCGATGACATTCTCACCTTCGCCGTTAACGAAAATCAGCGCAACGCCTGTCGATTCCCCCGTAATGACGCTGACCGGAGCGACATCAATATTGTCACTGCTCAGCTGCTGGCGAACACGCTCTCCGGTGTCGTCATCACCCGTGCAGGCAATAAAGGCAATATCTGCGCCACTGCGGCCCGCCGCAACGGCCTGGTTTGCACCTTTACCACCGAAGGCAACCTGATACTGACTACCGGTGACGGTTTCCCCAGGGGTCGGGAAGGATTCAAGGTTGAGAATGTGATCGGCATTAATGCTGCCAAGAACAACGAGTTTGCCACTGGTTTTCATGATGAGCTTGTCCATTAAAGTGCGCCACCCGCGTACGCGTGGCGCATGCCCTGCTTTTTGAGGTTATCCTCAAGACTGACTCCCAAAGGGAGCGTCTGAACCCGGCTTACTGCTTGATAACCAGCTTCAGGTCGACCGGGATCTTAACGTGTACTTTTTCGCCTTTCAGCACTTTATCAGCGGTTTCAACGCCTTTCGCGCCAATCTGCTCAGGTAACTGTGCGATTGTAGCCGCCAGTTTGCCGTCGTTAACCGCTTTTACGCCATCCGGTGTACCGTCAAAACCCACCACCATGACATCGGATTTGCCCGCCGTTTGCAGCGCACGCATAGCGCCCAGTGCCATTTCGTCGTTCTGAGCAAACACGGCCTGCACGTCCGGATGCGCGGTCAGCAGGTTCTGCATGACGTTCAGCCCCTTGGTGCGGTCAAAGTCAGCTGGCTGGCTGGCCAGGACATTGAATTTATGTGCCGCAACGGCTTGCTGGAAACCTTCGCCACGTTCACGCGCCGCTGAAGTCCCTGCAATGCCCTGCAGTTCAATAACCTTCGCGCCTTCACCGGCTTTCTTGGCAATGTAGTCGCCTGCGATTTTGCCGCCCAGTACGTTATCAGAAGCGATATGGCTGACCACTTCGCCTTGTGCCGCTGCGCGATCAAGGGTGATTACCGGGATTTTCGCCTGGTTAGCCATCTTCACGGCGTTACCGACCGCATCAGAATCAGTAGGGTTAATCAGCAGCAGTTTAGTACCACGTACGGTCAAATCCTGAACGTTAGCCAGCTCTTTTGCCGGGTTATTCTGCGAGTCCAGCACCACCAGGTCATAGCCCAGTTTGTCTGCTTCTTTCTGCGCACCGTCTTTCAGGCTAACGAAGAACGGGTTATTCAGGGTGGAAACAACCAGAGCAATCGTATCCTTTGCCATCGCATTTGCGCTTACGGTGGCGCTCAGTGCAACAGCAGAAACCAAAAGAGCCAGCTTTTTCATGTTCATATTCATGATGTCCTGTGTAGGTAATTACTGCTTTTTGTTGTCTACCAGCACCGCGAGCAGAATCACCACTGCTTTAACGATCATCTGGTAATAGGAAGAAATGCCTAATAAGTTCAGTCCATTACTCAGGAAGCCAAGGATAAGCGCACCGATCAATGTTCCCACGATGCGACCTTTACCTCCCGCCAGACTGGTACCACCCAATACAACAGCGGCGATAGCGTCCAGCTCATAACCTGTTCCTGCAACGGGCTGCGCGGAGGAAAGACGCGCTACTTCGATAATACCGGCCAGTGAAGCCAGCAAGCCGCACAAGGAGTAGACAATAACTTTAACTTTATCGACGCTGATACCTGACAGGCGCGTTGCCGCTTCGTTACCCCCCAGCGCATAAATATAGCGCCCAAGACGCGTGTGATGCAGCAGATACCAGGTGGCGATAAAGACCACCGCCATAATCCATATTGGCGTCGGAACCCCAAACGGGCGACCGATACCAAACCAACCAAAGACGTCAGCATTGTCAGTAAAGCCGGTATTCATGGGGCTTCCGTTGGTATACACCAGCGTTACACCACGCAGTAACAGCATCATGACCAATGTCGCGATAAAGGCCTGAACGCGCCCTTTTGCCACAATAACCCCCGTCACCGCACCGATGGCCGCACCCAACGCCAGGGCGGCGGCGACAGCCACCAGCGCATTCACTTCCATACCAACAAGCGACGCGGCGACCGCACCGGTCAGTGCCAGCAAGGAACCGACGGACAGGTCGATCCCGGAAGTCAAAATAACCAGCGTCATGCCGACCGCCATAATGGCGTTGACCGAGGTCTGTTGCAGAATATTCAGCAGATTATTGACGGTAAAAAAGTTCGGGCTCAGGGTCGATACAATGGCAATCAGCACCAGTAAAGCGATCAGTGATTTTTGTTCCATCAACCACGCTTTGGTGAAATAGCGGCGACCAGATACAGCCTGGGTAGTCATCTTTTTTACTCCTGATTCACACGATTAAGCTTGCCCACTGCGGCAGCCATCAATACTTCCTGAGTGGCCTGCTCGCGCGTGAATTCACCGCCGAGATGCCCTTCGTGCATCACGATGATGCGATCGCTCATGCCCAGCACTTCCGGCATTTCCGATGACACCAGAATGATGCTCAGCCCGTCGGCCTTGAACTGGTTGATAAGCTGATAAATCTCTTTTTTCGCCCCAACGTCCACGCCACGGGTGGGTTCATCAAGAATAAGCACCTTCGGACGCGTCATTAAACCGCGCGCAATGGCCACCTTTTGTTGATTACCACCGGAAAGCAAACCGATGGCCTGCTCCATAGACGGGGTTTTGACATTAAACAGGCGAATGAAATCGCTCACCGCCTGCTGTTCATCTTTGTGTTTGAGATTACCGCCGGTTCGGCTGAAATAACCCAGTGCCGTCAGCGACATGTTCTCTTTAACCGACATACCGAGCACTAAGCCATCGCGCTTACGGTCTTCTGAGATATAGACGATACCGTTCGCCAGCCCATCCTGCGGTGTACGGGTAACCACTTCATGCCCGTCCAGGGTGACATAACCACTGGTGCGCGGCATCGCGCCATACAGCACTTTCATCAGTTCAGTGCGTCCGGCGCCCATCAGGCCCGCCACACCCAAAATTTCACCTTTACGCAGCGTGAAGGAGACGTCGTTCACCCCCGGTCCACAAAGGTTGTCGACTTTCAGACGGATATCACCGGGTACTTTATCGAGACGCGGATATTGATCCTCAAGCTTGCGGCCGACCATCATTTCAATCAGCGAGTCTTCAGTAAGCGATGCGACTTCGCGCTCGGCGATAAACTGCCCATCGCGGAACACGGTCACATCATCGCAAATCTCAAAGATCTCTTTCATACGGTGGGAGATGTAAACGATGCCGCGCCCCTGCGCTTTCAATTCGCGAATAACACGGAACAACGACGCTGTTTCGGTATCGGTCAGGGCATCTGTCGGTTCGTCCATCACAATGACTTGCGACTCATAGCTCAGCACTTTGGCGATTTCGACCATTTGCTGATCGCCGATGGAAAGTTCGCCCACCAGCTTGTCGCTTTTGAAACGCAAATTCAGTTTCGCCAGCAGTTTGTCCGCTTCGGCATACATTGTTTTCCAGTCAATTTTGCCAAAACGACCGACAAACTCACGACCGAGGAAAATGTTTTCCGCGATGGTCAGTTGCGGGATCAGGTTAAGTTCCTGGTGGATAATCCCAATGCCCGCTTCCTGGGAGGATTTCGGCCCCGTAAAGGTTGTCTCTTTCCCCAGCCACAGCAGCGAACCGGCATCACGCTGATAGATGCCGGTCAGGACTTTCATCATGGTGGATTTGCCCGCGCCGTTCTCGCCGACCAGCGCCATAACGCGGCCAGCATAAACATTCAGCGCCGCACCGGAGAGGGCTTTTACCCCCGGGAATGCTTTGTCGATTCCCTTAAGTTGCAGTAATGCGTCCATACCGGCCTCAGAAGGTGACGCCAGCACAGAGAATGATATTCGCATACGGGGAACACTCCCCGCTGCGAATAACCGCCTGACTGTCCGCGGTCTGTTTTTTGAATTGTTCGTGGGTCACATAACGAACATTTATGGTATTGCCCTGGTGTTGTTGCAGCTGCTCAATATGCTTGAGCAACGTTTCGTGGAGCTGCGGATTCTGTTCCTCAATTTCCGACGCAATGATAGCTGCCTCAACCTGCATTTCTGCGGTGACCACCTCCAGCACCTGCATAAAGCCGGGTACGCCCTGAGTGAGAGCCATATCAATGCGCTGAGTATTCTGCGGCACAGGCAAGCCTGCATCGCATACCACCAGCGTATCGGTATGCCCAAGACGAGAGATGACCGCCGAGATTTCTGAGTTGAGAACAGGACCTTTTTTCATTTTATGCTCCATTAGCGAAACGTTTCGCTAGACTCAGTGTAAACCTGAGAAAGTTCAGAAAACCACCGTGGCGTTACAGAAGTGTGATCGAAATCGAAACGTTTCGCTCGTGTTGCATCAGGGAAACATTTCTTTGCTTTCTTAAGCAAAATTGCGGGGGATAAATAGCAAAAACCCCTCAGAAAGAGGGGTTTTAAAGGGCAGTTATATTTCGACCTGGGTACCAAGTTCGATAACCCGGTTAGGCGGAATTTCAAACTGATCTGGCGCACGCAACGCATTACGCTGAAGGAGAAGATAAAGCTTACCGCGCAGGCGCAAATACCACGGGCGTTTACCCACGATCAGCGATTCATGAGACATAAAGAACGAGGTCTCCATCATGCGACAGCTTAATCCTTCAAGACCACAACGGTGGAAAACCTCTTCGACGTTTGGCGTTTCACGCCAGCCATAGCTCGCCACCACCCGCCAGAACGTCGGGGAGAGTTGTTCTATTTGCACACGGCGCACGTTGTGGACATAAGGCGCATCTTCCGTACGCAGCGTTAGTAGAATGACGCGCTCGTGCAGCACCTTGTTGTGCTTGAGGTTGTGCATCATGGCAAACGGGATCACGTTCAGTGCACGAGACATATACACCGCAGTGCCCGGTACACGTACCGGTGGTGATTTTTCCAGTGATGCAATCATCGCTTCCAGAGAGTTCCCGTGCTCATGCATACGGCGCAGCAGACGGAAACGTTCACTCTTCCAGGTCGTCATGATAACGAACATCACGAGGCCCAGACTCAGCGGCAGCCAGCCCCCTGACAGGAGCTTATCGAGGTTCGCTGAGAACAGCGGAATATCAATGCACAAGAAGCCCGTCAACAGCAGCCCCACGAACAGCCTGTTCCAGTGCCAGTTTTTGCGCGCCACCGTCATGGAGAGAATGGACGTCAGCACCATGGTGCCGGTCACCGCGATACCGTAAGCGGCCGCCAGGTTACTGGAGTGTTCAAAGCTGACAATAACGATCACGACGGCAAAATAGAGCAGCCAGTTAACAAACGGAATGTAGATCTGACCGGACTCCATCTCCGAGGTGTGGATAATGCGCATCGGTGACAGATACCCCAGGCGTACCGCCTGACGCGTCAGCGAAAAGACGCCTGAGATGACCGCCTGCGATGCGATGACCGTTGCCAGGGTGGCAATAATCAGCATCGGGATCAGCGCCCAGTCGGGAGCCAGCAGGAAGAAGGGGTTTTTGATGGCTTCCGGCGTTTTCAGCAGCAGCGCCCCTTGCCCGAAGTAGTTGAGCACCAGCGACGGCAGTACCACCAGGAACCAGGCCACGCGGATCGGCAGTTTACCGAAGTGCCCCATATCGGCATACAGCGCTTCAACGCCCGTAATAGAGAGCACAACCGCCCCGAGCGCCACAAACGACACCGTTTTGTATTCAAGGAAGAAATGGACAGCCCAGGCAGGATTAAGCGCCTGAAGCACTTCAGGATTAGAGATAATCCCGCGCGCCCCCAGCATGGCCAGAATCAAAAACCAGGCGAGCATGATAGGCGCAAAGAGTTTCCCAACAAGCCCCGTTCCGTGCTTCTGAATCACAAACAGCAGCGTCAGTACCACAATAGAAAGAGGAACGGTCCAGGTTTCCAGGGAAGGGGCGACGATTTCCAGACCTTCAATGGCTGACATCACCGAAATGGCAGGGGTTATCACCACTTCCCCATAGAAGAAGCTACCGCCAATAAGCCCCATGATCACCAGAACCGAGGTCATCCGCGCCGACGTATTTCGCCCGGCAAGAGACATCAGCGTTAAAATCCCGCCTTCTCCGGCGTTATCAGCACGCATCACGAAGGTGAGATATTTTATAGAAACAACAAGTATCAATAGCCAGAAAATCAGCGACAGGAAACCAAAGACGGCATCGCGCTCAACACCAAAACCAAACTGACCTGACAGACATTCACGAAGAGTATAAAGCGGGCTGGTGCCGATATCACCGTAGACAACCCCAATAGCCGCGAGTGTTATCGCGGGCAATGATTGCTTATTATCAGTGCTCATAGACTAATCTTTTGTTTGAATGACAAATGTGTGCTTAGTCCC
>DFPL01000229.1 GCA_002377245.1 Enterobacteriaceae bacterium UBA3516 | reverse complement strand
CCGGCGACAACATTGAGTTTCTGGCCGTCTCTTCACGCAATTTGGTTGCAGCGAGAACCAGGGTACCCTGGGTGATGGCGGCATCCGGGGAGCCGGCGACGATGCCAACGACGGTCTGTAGCAGGCGGCGCTGATACTGAATTTTATAAATCTCATCCAGGGCGGCATCGCGTTTCGCCACGTCACCTGACTTAATCGCTTTTTGCAGTTCATCACGGGCTGCCGCCTGCTTGCCATCCAGCAGGACCCCAATCTGACGGTTGGCATTCTCTTTAAAGTCGCGCGTCACCTGGACCTGCAGATTCAGCTCTTTAAAGACCTGATCTTTGTCGAAGTTGTTCTCAAGACGACCCGAGTTGGCGGCGGCGGTCTCGGTCGTGATGTCGGTTTTGATGCCGTCAATCGCCTGTTGCTGCGCATCAGGACGGGTAACGGTCACATTACTGGTGTTGATGCCGCTACGGGTGACAGAGCTCTCGCTGCCGCTGTCGTGACCAATGCCGAAGCTGATGTTTTTGTCCAGCGATGCATAGCCTTCCGCCAGATGGGTATTGCCGTCTTTATCCGTCACGGTTTTGCCACTCTGTGGGGTGGCATTTTTGCCCAGTCCCATGTCGGTGTTCATGCTCATTGAGCCGCCAATGCCAAAGCCGTTGCCTTCAAAATCAGAGTTGTTGTAAACATCACGCCAGCTGAGCGTGCCGGTGCTGAACTGATTTTTACCTGCCTGCTCCGCGCTGGCGCTGGAGGTGATCAGCCCCCCGACGAGATCGGTGTTGCCTTTAACATTAATGTCGTAACCGTCTGCCCCGGCAAAGACCCCGGACTGCTCCTGCACGGAGGCGTAATCGGCATTCACATCCGACTTACCGTAGTTACCGGAGGCGGCAAAACCGAAGCCCACCGTCACCTGCCCACCGACATTCATCTGTTTGCCTTCGTATTGCATGGTGTCCTGAAGGCTTTCGATGTTCAGATCCTGAGCGGTAATGTCGACGCCTTTACCCAGAAGCTGACCGCCACGCAGGGTAGTGGTGCCACCGCTGGTAAGGGTGGTCTGCCCGTCCATATCGCCGACATGACTGTTACGCCAGGACACTTCATCCCCGTTGCCATAGCCTTTGCCTTTATTGGCACCGGCCGTGACGCCGAAGGAGGCTCCCCCCTGGCCGTAGCTGACGGCAACGCCCGCGTTCCAGCCGCTGGACTTATTATCACTGCGTTCATGGCGCTCTTGCTGCGCGGCCACGATATTGATGTCGTTGTCAGCAAACAGGGTGGTACTCTGCTTGCCGCTGACATCTGAGCCGACGATGTTGATGTCCGACTGCTTGCCACCGGTCGCCACCACTACTGCGTTTTGCCCGGCGTTCACTTTGCTGGCCAGCGCGCTGGTGCTGTTGGTGTTTTCGGTATTCGTCTGTTTACTTTGGCCATAGGTCAGCGACACGCTGACGTTCTGTGCCATCGCCTGGGCGCCGTTTTCCATCAGACCTTGCGACATATTCATCATTGCACTGGCCGCGCGGGCGCTGTCCCATGCGGCGTTGGCGGCTGCCAGCATGTTGATGCGGTCATCGTTGCTCTTGCCCACATTCTCCGTGCTCTGAATGGCTCCGCGTACGGCCTGCACTACCGGCACGTTGACTGCCAGGGTAAAGCCTTTTTGCTCCACGGTACGTTTATACTGAGAGACGTAGGTGTTCTCGTCGGCTTCAATGGTGACGTTTTTACCCTGGATGCCAACATTGCCTTCAGGCGATGCGACGGTGCTGCCGGTCTGGCGATAGTCATTGCCCGCCAGCAGCACCGTGTCGCCCTGAAGACTGCCGACCATAGAACCCTGACCGGAAAGCGCCTGACTGGCCTGTTCGGTGGTCTCTTTACGCGAACCCACGGTAAAGCCGATACCCCCTGAACTCAGCAGACCCGATTTTTTCTCCTGCTTAAAGTGTGTCTCTTCATTGCGTCCGCCCATGGTGGTCAGCGTTAAATCATTACCAGCGCGAACGCCCACGTCGCCGGTACCCACGATGCTGCTGCCTGCGACGGTCACGTCATTGCCCGCATCGATTTTCACCGTGTTGGCGCTGAGTTCGCTTCCCTGTACCGTCTGCCGATCAATGGTGTCACGGGTCGTTCGGGTGGTTTTGGACAGCCAGCCGTTGCCGCCCACCACTTTGTGCCGCTCATCGAGCTGGCTTTCATTCAGCACGCCGCTAATGTTGACATCCTGACCGGCAAGCAACGCCAGCGCCCCGTCGGAGTTCACCGATGCGCCGCGAGCATTGATGTCGTTTTTCGCCGCCAGCGTCACGCCGCCGGTGCCGCTCACGGTGGTGCCGTTGTGTTCCAGGCTGCTCTGTTTGAGCGTGTTATCGGCATCCCAGATGAGATTGTCGCTACGCGCCGTGGTGATGGTGTCGAGATTCAGATCGCGGCCCGCGACAAGCTGGGCTTTGCCGTTCTCGCCGCTGGCAATGACCTGTGCGCCGGTCAGGGTAATATCCCGGCCAGACTGGAGTGCCAGCTTGCCGTCTTTCCCCTGCACGTAAATGCCGGAGACGCTGTCAATCGTAGTGCGGCTGAAGCGGTTTTCACCGTTAGCGCTCTGTGCGCTGGCGGTGGTGGTGGTGACGTTGATGTCGCGTCCGGCATTGGCAATCAGGCTGTTATCGCCCACCATCGTGCCACCGATATTGTTAATGTCGGTACGGGCCGCAAGATTGACGTCCGCTCCACGAATGGTACCGGCCTGATTGGTGATATTGTCAGCGTCAAGCTGCAACACGCGACGACCGCTGATGGTCCCGCTGTTGAACAGCGAACCGTTCAGTTTCAGAGAGACGTTGTTGCCGGCAATCAGCGCCCCGGAGCCGTCAATATCACCCTGTTTCACTTTGGCATAGACCTGCGGCACCAGCACCGTCTGCATTGAGCCATCCGGCATCTTCACGCGGGTGTTCACCAGCCAGACGATGTCCCCGGTCAGCAGCGCCATCTGCTCCGGCGTCAACGCCACACCCAGCTTGAGGTCGTACTGTTTGCCGAAGGTAATGCCTTTATCCATTAATGACTTGTACTGCTCCTCATCATTGGAGTAGCCGTCGAGGTAGCGCTGACCCGTGGCACCGATAACCTGCTCACGTACCAGACGTTGCTCATAGTAGCCATCGCCAAGCCGTTTCTGGGTGTTGTCGCCATCGCTACTGAAGGCTTTCTGCATATAATCGCTGCCCAGCCACTGTTTCTCATTGGTGAAACGCGGATCGGTTTCGACCAAAAACGGCACATCGGCTGAAGGGTTAACCTTAAACAGGCTGTTGTCCGGTAGCGTCGTGTTCGGGCCAACGATACGGATAAGGCCATCTGCTGGCGTCACTTCAAACTGCTGCCCGGCGGGTGGCGTAACAGGTTCGCCAGGCGAGACCGCCTGTTGTGGAGGCGAAGTCGGTGAGCCGACTTGCCCGCTACCCACACCTGCACCCTTAGCGATCGTCACCTGTGTCGCCTGCTGAACCAGCGGCGAAATCGACAGATTGCTGCCATCAACGGTGCTGTTGCTGACCAACTGGCCCGGTTTCAGCTTGATAGACTGAATGGCCGTTGGCGGGGTGTAGTTGGTTCTGTCACGTCCCTGTTCGTCATCGCCTTTGTGACGGATGCGATAGTAATGGGTGACGGTACCGACATCCGTGGTACGACGTACGCCGGTTACATCATCGTTCTTGATGGTACCCAGCCCGTCAGTACTCAGCGTTCCACCCGCAATCACCTGGCTCTTATCGTTATTCAGCGTATTCCCGCTCAGGGTCAGGTTGCCGCCGGCGAGGATCTTCGCCGGGTCGCTCTCCTTGATACGCGTCTCTTCGACCGTACGGGTGTAATCATACTGGTTGAAATTATCGTGGCCGCCACCGGGCAGCTCCGGCGTGCTGAGATTGCGCAAGCCATCTGAAGAGTTGTCGTCAACGAAGACGTTTTCAGTGCCTGCTTTCCAGCGGTTGGTGGAACCGGAGTGTTGATATTCGGTCAACGGCTCCTGTGAAACGGTCACGATCTCGGTTGAGAAGCGATCGTTAATGTTATTGATCTGGTCGGCTTTGATCGCCATATCGCCAGCCGACTCGATGGTCGAGCTGTGGTTATTAATGGCGGCGGCCTGCCCGGTGGCGGCACCGTTATCGGCCAGGCTTCCACCTATCGCCATGTTGCCTGCGCTGTAGATCAGGCCATGGTCGACATTGTTGAGGGTGGTGACGCCGAGATCGACGCGTTCGCGTCCGGCAAGCGTTGCCGCCGTCCCGTTTTCTGCGAGGTTATTGAAGGTCGTGGCATTGACGCCCACGGCATCACCATAGATACGACCGGTGCCGATGTTGGTCAGCGTATCGGCATTGAGGCGCGTATAACCGCCGTCAATCAGGCCGCGGTTAAGAAGGGTGCCACGCGTTGTGAGCGTATTGCGTCCGGCGTTTATTTCCCCGTCTTTCGCATTGGTCAGATTCTCGCTCTCGACATTGAGAGCCTGACCGGCGAGGAGTTTGCCGCTGTTAATCACATCACCGTTTGTTGCCAGGGTGAGGGTAATGTTGGCAATCGTCGAACCGCTGTTAGTAAAGGTGTTGGCACTTTGCAGATCCATATCACCCAGCGACAAGAGCTGGCCGCTGCCATCGAGGGTCTCCGCATCCACATTCAGTGCCTTACCCGCTTTCAGCGTACCGTCGCGGTTTATGACATTAAGCTTTTCGCCGCCCACATCCAGCACACCGGAAGCGGCCAGCGCTCCGCCCGTGTTGTTTAGCTCACCTGCGTTTCGAATCACCAGCGCGTCGTCGGCGAGAACGCTGCCGCTCTGGTTGTTAAGCGTACCGGTCGACAGCGTGACGCGCTGGCCTTCCACGCCTTTATTGTCGCCCAGCGTATTCTGGTTAACGAAATCGACGGCGTTAAGGGTCAATGACTTCCCGGTGCGGATAAGCCCTGATGCGTTATCGATGACGCCTTTCGCGCTGTCGAGCAGCAGATCGTCAACCGACTGAATCTGGCCATCATTATTCAACAGGCTGTCGGTGTGTAAGGCGGTTTTACCTTCGCCAATCACGCGCCCGCCGTTGCGGTTGTCCAGCGTGGCTGCGGCGATATCCATTGCGCCTTTTGCCGCCAGTGTCCCCGCCTGGTTATTCAGATTGTTGCTGGAGAGGTTCAGTTCGCCCTGGCTGTTGAGCGTGCCATCGACATTGTTCAGTGCGCCGGCGGAGGCCTGGATGTTTTTAGCCTGAATCAGACCGGACTGGTTATCAAGTCGCTGGGCCGAATTCACGGTCAGACTTTCTGCGGCGACCAACTGACCGGCGGCGTTATTCAACGTGTCACCGCTGATGTTTATCCCCTTGCCGGCATAAGCCACACCGTTGCTGTTATCCACCGTATCTGCGGCGAGGGTAGTATCACCAAGCGAAATGATGCCCCCCGTTTTGCCGCTGTTGCGGTTACTGATGCGCTGTGCGCTGGCATTAAGCGTGCCGCCACTTTGAATCAGACCCGCGTTGTCATTGACCAGGCTGGTTCCATCCAGCGTCATGTCGCCGCCGGCTTTCACCGCACCTTGCTCGTTAATAAAGTTGTCAAAGCGGGCATTCAACGTGCTGTCAGTGCCAAACTGACCGAGACGGTTATCGACATCCCCGCCCGTAAAGTTAAAGGCTCCATTACTGGCAAGGAAACCACTCTGGTTATTGACGGCACCGCTTTCGATATCCAGCGTGCCTTGCGAGAGCAGAGAGCCGCCCTGGTTATCAAAGTCGCCTTTATTCAGGGCGAGCGCTGCACCATCAGCAACGATCACCCCTTTTTGGTTGTTCAGACTCGCCGCCTCAATGCGCTGGTTTTTTGCCGCTTCAATGCGACCGCCCGCATTGTTAACCGCCTGGCGAGCGCGGATCTGACCCTCGCCACCGGTGGCAGAGATAAGTCCGTCGGTATTATCCAGCGATCCGCTGGTAAGGCGGGTGCTTCCTTCAACGCCCAATAACTGCCCACCGCGGTTATTCACTGCATCTGCATTCAGTTCAAGGTCACCATTGCTGGCAATTTGCCCCTGCTGGTTATCAAGCGAGCCGGGCAGAGCGACCGCCAGCGTGCCTTTGCCACTCTGAATCAGTTTGCCTTTCTGGTTTGAAAGACGCTGTGCGCTGAGGTTAAGCTTATCGGCGCTCAGGCTACCGCCATTGTTATTGAGCGTTCCCGCGGTAGTGGCAGTCAACTCACTGGCGCCAACCAGAGCGTTTTGCGTGCTCAGATCGCCGCTATTGGCGTTCAGCACGACTCGTTTACCCTGGGTCTGGCTGCCGCTGATGTCCACACCCTGACCCTGAATAGCCACATTTCCGCCAGCCAGCGTCTGGCCGTGCGCGCTGAGTTGTCCGTTGGTGGTCAGTTGCAACTCGCCCGTGTCGCCCACTTTGCCGTCGTTACTCACCCCGGCGGCCAGGACGCTGCCTTTATCGGCAGTGAGCGTGGCGGCACGCGCCTGGAGATCGTTTCCTGCAGTCATGACGCCGCTGTTACGGAACTCGCCCGCGGTTTGCACAATAGCGCTCTCGCTGCCGCGCACGGTGCCACTGTTCTCAATTCGACCGTCAACGGTCAGGGTTACGCTGCCCGCCTGTGCGCCCAGCGCACCGGCGTTACGCACGCCGACGCCCGTTTCGGTACCGACCATACGGATTTTACCGGCATACATGCCGCCCAGGCTGGAGACATCGACGGCCAGCTGCGGACGTGTGCTGGCCTCATCGCTACCTTTGGTGACCTGATCATGGGCCGCATCAACCTGGTTACGTCCGGTGGTGACCTTGAGATCGTTTGCCCACAGTCCGGCATTGACTTTGACCGAACGGGCGATGATATCGGTGTAATCCGCGCCGGTGGTGTCCATCCCGGCACCTTCTACTACCACTTCGCCGCGTTCGACGTTGTAGCCCGTAAGATTGCCATTGGTCAGCTGTGTCTGACCGGTGGTCAGGGTGGCGCGGTTGGCGTTAATAAAACCGCAGCCGTTACAGGTGATCCCTGCCGGGTTGGCAATCACCACCTGCGCCTTCTGGCCCGCCACTTCAATCATCCCGTTAAGCTTGCTGGGATCGCGGGCGGTGACTTCGTTCAGAATGACTTTGGCTTCGCCTTTAGCCAGCCAGGGGTTACCGGCCACCATCCCGCCCAGTTGGGTTTGCACATTTTTATGGGAGTTGTTGAGGATGGCACCCTGTTGATTCACATCAAACTGGGTGTAATTGTTGCGCGAAACCCCACCTTTGGACGGCGTCTGAATGTTGACCTGTGGCGTACCGTTGGCGCTTTGCAGAACCGTTGGCTGCTGATTTTTCGCGGCATTGATGTCGGCCACAATATTGGCCTGCGCCGTTTGTATGACCCCCATCGCCAGCCACAGGCTCAGGCTCATGGTACTGATTTTACATACCAAACGGCTGTGGGTATGGCCGAGGCCGGCGCCGCGTGAGGAGCCAGCGCGACCGGAACGGGCGATATCTGCCACGACCATTAACATGCCGCGCGCTTTGTTAAAGACGATACGGTACAGGTTCTTATTCATTATTCATTCCTTTAAACACTTCCGGCAGGTTCACGGCAAGCGGATGCGTCTGCTGCCAGTGCCGTGCGGCTTTGCGGGTAACATTATTGCCGTGGAACATCACGACACGTTTACCGCGCTCAGCACCCCGGTGGTACAGCGCGCGGGCGCAACGATCTGCAAAGAAGTCGCTGCGCATAAGTTTGTTCATTTCGGTGGTATCGCCAAAGGGCGCAATCCAGTCGCAAAACCACATGCGATCGCCGCTTTGCCAGTCTTCTTCACGCATCTCAATGGAGGGACGGGTGAGAAACCGGGCTTCGGCCTCTTCATCAAGCCAGGCCCAACTGAGAAAGAAAATAGGCTGTGCGTCGCGAGCAATGAGCACGTACTGACGACGCTTGATGATCGGCAACAGCAGCGTGGGCAAAGCATGAAGAGGCGCATCGCGGTGCATGGGGGAGTGCATCCACAGCCAGACGCTGGCCCCCAACACTTCGGCCTCATTCTCTTCGCCACCCAGCAGCAACGGCGCTTTGATGTCGTAGTCTCCAACGCGCATTACCAGCTCCAGTTCAGGTTGAAGCCCAGGGTGGCGGAGCTGGTGTGGAAACCGTCCGGTTTCGAGAAAGGCGTGCCAGCAAACAGGTCATAGGCGGTGTTGAAGGCGCTGCCGCGCAGCCCCACAACGCCGCCTGCCAGATGTTTACCAATCAGGTAATCTGAGCTGTAGCCGCCGACTTCGCCGTAATCCGCACCGATATACAGTTCCTGATTAGGCAGCGGTGTGCTCCAGCCCAAATCGTTGCGAACGTACCAGCCATGGCTGGCGTTAAGCGTGCGTTCACCGTCGAAACCGCGCACCGTCCAGCGGTTACCAATCGCAAACTGATCCTGCGGGGTCAGCGGGGTATTGCTCATCTGACGCAGGTACTGCACGTTATAGCGGAAGTGCTGAGTGCCGATATCAAACGGCAGGTCCAGCTGGCTGTTGAGCACAATGATTTTGCTGAGCGCAGTGGCATCACCGATATACTCTTCCGGCGCAGGTTGCGCACCAAACCAACGGGTGCCGCGCTGATAGCTGACGCCTGCATCCAGCGTGGCCTGGCCAATATAGTGACGATGTTGTAGCCCCATACGCCAGCCTGCTGTCTGGCGGCGCTGCACGCCCACTTCGGTATCATCAATGTAATTGCGCGTTTCGCGCGCCAGCACATCGTAAGTAAAGGTGGTTTTCTGCGAACCGCTGCGGTGCAGCACACGGCTAAGCTGGACGTCGAGGTTTTTACTTTTGCCACTGTACCGGTAGTCCTGATTTAAACCGGCCACGGTCTGGTGATAGTCGTAATCGCTGCCCGTTACACCCAACATCCAGTAGCCAAAGGGGACGGAATAGTGTGCGGTATAGTTTTTGCTGCCCTTGCCGCCTTTATCATTCAGGTCATGGCTGGCAGACACGTACAGTAAGTCGCTAAGCGAGAAGGGGTTGTCCAGCGATAGCGTGACGCCACCCTGATAGCGCCCGGTGGTCTCGGTACCTGAATCGTCCACTGACAACCCAAGACGCCACATTTTGCGCTGTTTGCGGGTGATGACAATATCGCTCTCCCCCGGTTTTTCACCCGGCAGGAGTTCCATATTGGCTTCTACAGTGGGCAGGCGCTGCAGGTTTTCCAGCCCTTGCTCGATGTCACGTAAATCCAGAAGATTCCCTTCATGAGCAGGGAAGGCGCTATAAAGCTGAATGTAATCATCGCTGTCCGGCGTCAGTTTTACCTGGCGTACATATCCCGGCACAATCGCCAGTTTCAGGGTCCCGCTTTTCAAATCCTGCGAAGGTGCGAGCACGCGGGTGGTTATCCAGCCATGATCAACCAGCCGGTTTTGTAACGTGCTCATCAGCAGGTTAATCCCTTTGCCTCCGAGACATTGCTCCTGTGCCTGATTCGCCACCCGCTGGAGAGGCAACCAGTGTGGTAGTGCCTCCTGGCCGCTGAGTTCAACACGGTTGATTGGGAAGCAGGGCGTTTCATTGGGGAACGGGATCTTACCAAAGCTGGAGGTGGGCTCGGTGAGCCGCACATCGGGTGTCGGCGGAGTAATCTGTTCTTCCAGCGCCCTTTGGCGCTGTTGCTGAATAATAAACTGATCTTCAGGCGATGCCGCATGCGTAAAAGGAACAATAGAAAGATTGGCTGCCGTGGTGATTATGAGGGTGAGGTTGCGTCTTATGATCATCGGTCATTCCGTGCCGTGTAAGCAAAAAGGAGCTAATGTGAATTTTTGTAAAATTGTTGTGTTATTTGCCTTACGACGAAAGAGGGATTAGTCCTAAAACCACAGACAATTCTGAGTTTTGGCCTCCCTAAAACTGGTAGGATCACTGAAATTTGGGCGTAAAGAGTGAAATTCGGGCCAGGCAGGGCGCTGAATGATCCGCGTGAAATGAACTTTTCAAACCGCTAATGCGCTGGCCGGAAGGTAGGATAAGGCAAGGCGCCAGAGGAATAAAAAAAGCCGAAGCGTTGTCCGCTCCGGCCTCATGATGAAGTGCAGTAAGAAGGCGTTACATACGCTCGACGGTTTCAATACCGAGCGTATCCAGGCCCAGCTTCAGCGTTTTGGCAGTCAGCAGCGCCAGCTTCAGGCGACTGTTACGCACCGCTTCGCTCTCTGCGCTCAGAATCGGACAGTGCTCATAGAAGCCGGAGAACAAGCCGGCCAGATCGTACAGATAAGCACACATCACATGCGGCGTCCCTTCGCGGGCGACCACGGTCAGCGTCTCTTCAAATTGCAGCAGGCGGGCTGCCAGTTGCGCTTCACGATCTTCCGCAATCATAACCGGCGCGTTCAGCAGAGCGCTCTCTTCGATACCTGCTTTACGGAACACCGACAGCACGCGCGTGTAGGCGTACTGCATATAAGGTGCGGTGTTGCCTTCGAACGCCAGCATGTTGTCCCAGTCGAAGACGTAATCCGTGGTGCGGTTTTTAGAGAGATCGGCATATTTCACGGCCCCAATGCCCACGGCATTCGCCAGTTTTTCCAGCTCATCGGCAGGCATGTCCGGGTTCTTCTCTGCCACCAGACGACGGGCACGTTCAAGCGCTTCATCCAACAGGTCAGACAGTTTGACGGTGCCGCCTGCGCGGGTTTTGAACGGTTTGCCGTCTTTGCCGAGCATCATGCCGAACATGTGATGTTCGAGCGAGAGAGAATCGGGGATGTAACCAGCTTTGCGTACAATGGTCCATGCTTGCATCAGATGCTGGTGCTGACGGGAGTCGATGTAATAGAGCACACGGTCCGCATGCAGCGTCTCGTAGCGGTATTTGGCACAGGCGATGTCAGTGGTGGTGTAGAGGTAGCCGCCATCCTTTTTCTGGATGATAACGCCCATCGGTTCACCTTCTTTGTTCTGGTACTCGTCAAGGAAGACAACCGTTGCACCTTCACTCTCCACGGCCAGGCCTTTGGCTTTCAAATCGGCCACGATGCCCGGCAGCATCGGATTGTAAAGACTTTCGCCCATCACGTCGTCACGGGTCAGGGTGACGTTCAGACGCTCGTAGGCAATCTGGTTCTGGCCCATGGTGATGTCAACCAGCTTGCGCCACATCTGACGGCAGTATTCGTCGCCGCCCTGGAGTTTCACCACGTAGCTACGGGCGCGTTCGGCGAACTCCGCGTCTTCATCGTAATGCTTTTTGGCTGCACGGTAGAAACCTTCGAGGTCCGCCAGCGCCATCTCACCGGCGTTCTCCTGCTGCTGCTTTTCTAAATATGCAATCAGCATCCCGAACTGCGTACCCCAGTCGCCCACGTGGTTGGCGCGGATGACTTTATGACCGAGAAACTCCTGAGTACGTACGGACGCGTCGCCAATAATGGTGGAGCGCAGGTGACCCACGTGCATCTCTTTCGCCACGTTTGGCGCGGAATAGTCGATAACAATGGTCTGCGGCTGGGGTTTTGCCACGCCCAGACGGTCAGATTTCAGCGCTTCGCTGACGTGTTCTGCGAGAAACGCCGGGGCGAGGAAGATATTGATAAAGCCAGGACCGGCAATTTCTACTTTGCTGGCAATCCCGTTGAGGTCGAGATGGGTCAGAACCTGCTCAGCCAGTTGTCGGGGGGCCATACCCAGTTTTTTAGCAATCGCCATCACGCCGTTAGCCTGATAGTCGCCAAACTGGACTTTTGCTGACTGACGAACCTGCGGTTCACAATCTGCCGCCGCACCTGCGGCAATGAGCGCCTGACTGACTTTTTCTGAGAGAAGAGTCTGAATATTCACCGGGATACCTTACATTGTCGACGCAACGTGCAAAACGCGGGCTGCGTCCGGGTGTTGATAATGAAAGGCGGGAGTATACTGCAATTGCCCCATGGCGTCAGCAGGGGAACCGCAGTGGTTTTTGTTTCGCTTGCTGGGTTGGTAAGCCGGAAATAACAGGGTAGATTAGCCGCCTTATCAACTGCATGGATAACGAGAAATGACCCGCTGGCAGACCCTTGAAGAACTGCGCGATATTAGCGCGGATCTCCCGCGTTTTATTGATGATTTTACCCAACTGAGCGCTCGCCTTGGGCTGGACATTACCTCTCTCGACGCGGACCATATCTCACTGCGGTGTCATCAGAATGCCACGGCCGAGCGCTGGCGTCGCGGCTTTGAGCAGTGCGGCGAGCTGCTGTCGGAGACGGTGATCAACGGTCGTCCTATTTGTCTGTTCAAGTTGCATGACCCGGTATGCGTCGGCCACTGGCGCTTTCAGGTTGTAGAACTGCCCTGGCCTGGTGAAAAGCGTTATCCGCATGAAGGCTGGGAGCACATTGAGATTGTGTTGCCGGGCGAGCCAGAAACGCTCAATGCCCGTGCGCTGGCGCTGCTGTCCGACGAGGGACTGAGCCAGGCAGGCATTTTTGTTAAAACCAGCTCGCCAAAAGGAGAGCGTGAGCGGCTACCCAACCCGACGCTTGCGGTCACCGACGGTAAAGTGACGGTGAAATTTCACCCCTGGTCCATTGAAGCCATCGTAGCCAGCGAACAGGAGTTTTAAGGAGGAAAAATGACGTTACTGGAGATTTGTTGTTACAGCGCGGCCTGCGCCTTAACGGCACAGCGTCATGGGGCCGACCGTATCGAATTGTGCGCTGCGCCGAAAGAGGGCGGGCTGACGCCGTCACTCGGGGTGCTGAAACGGGTTCGCCAGACGGTGACGATTCCGGTGCACCCCATCGTGCGCCCACGCGGTGGCGATTTTTGTTACGACGCCGAAGAGTTTGCCGCCATGCTGGAAGATATTCAGGTCATTCGCGAACTGGGCTTTCCAGGACTGGTCACAGGAGTGCTGGACGAAGAGGGTAACGTCGATGTGCCGCGGATGCAGCAACTCATGCATGCCGCGCACGGAATGAAAGTCACATTTCATCGCGCTTTCGATATGTGTGCTAACTAGCATCAAGTCGCTGATATTCTGGGCCATTTGGGTGTGGCGCGGATTCTGACATCGGGTCAGCAGTCTTCCGCCGAAAAAGGTATTTCATTAATTACGGAACTAAATGCCCGCTCAGGTGTTCCAATCATTATGGCGGGTGCAGGCGTTCGAGCGAGCAATCTGGATAGCTTTCTCAGTGCCGGTATCCCGGAAGTGCATAGTTCAGCGGGGCAGCTTATTGCGTCCCCCATGCGATATCGCAATACCGGCTTATCGATGTCGGCAGACACCACTGCGGATGAATACTCCCGCTACCGTGTGGATGGCGATGCCGTCGCGATGATGAAAGCGCACATTGTTCATCACGCACAGTAAACCGATTTTACCGCAGCATCATGTCGCCCAATATGATGCTTATTTGTACCAGGCCCCTGCAATTTCAACAGGGGTCTTTTTTTGTCCTTCTCCGGCATATTTCGTCCCGCAGCGGCGTTCGCTTTCCTCGCTCACCCCGGTCATTTACTTATGTAAACTCCCGGGCACTCGCTGCGTTGCTGCCTTGCTGCAAACCGAACTATTTTGGAGAAGACTTCTCCGGCATATTTCGGCCCGCAGCGGCGTTCGCTTTCCTCGCTCACCCCGGTCATTTATTTATGTAAACTCCCGGGCACTCGCTGCGTTCGCAATATTCCACTGCACATTTCAGGTTTACGAGGAGCTGACGGCGGGGATTGTAGGCCGGGTAAGGCGAAGCCGCCACCCGGCATAATGATTACGGCTTTCTGGCAATCAGCACGGCGCGAACGGGGGCAGGGTAGCCTTCAATGGTTTTGCTGCTGTCATTCGGGTCAAGGAATTCGGCCAGCGATTCAGTAATCATCCAGTCGGTGCGGCGCTGCTCTTCCACCGTGGTGGTGTTGACATCCACAACGCGCACATCAACGAATCCACATTTCTCCAGCCAGTTCTTCAACGCGGCGGCGGATGGAATGAAATAGACGTTGCGCATTTGCGCGTAGCGATCGCCCGGCACCAGAACGGTATTCTCGTCACCCTCAACCACCAGCGTCTCCAGCACCAGCTCGCCGTCCTGCACCAGTTGATCCTTGAGCTGCCAGAGGTGCTCCAGCGGAGAGCGACGGTGATACAGCACGCCCATGGAGAAGACGGTATCGAACGCATTGAGAGCCGGAAGTTGTTCTATGCCCAGCGGTAACAAGTGTGCACGGCGATCGTCACCCAGCAGCTTACGCACGGCTTCAAACTGATGCAGGAAAAGCTGCGTCGGATCGATACCGACAGCAAATTTTGCCCCGGCCCCGATCATTCGCCACATGTGATAGCCGCTACCGCAACCCACATCCAGAATCGTGCGACCGCGCAAATCAGACAGGTGCGGTAGAACGCGATCCCATTTCCAGTCGGAACGCCATTCGGTATTGATGTCCAGACCGTAGAGCGAGAAGGGGCCTTTACGCCACGGCATCAGGTTACGCAGATGGGTCTCAATGCGCGTCAACTCACCTGCACTTAATGGCTCTTCGCTTGTCGCGATGACGCCGTTAAGCAGATCGAGCTGGTGCGGTTTCAGCTCCGGCAAATAGTTAATGGCGCTGGTCCACTGCTTAATTTGACCGTGCACCGCTTCACGCTGCCAGGTGGCTATTTGCGCGGGCAACGTTTCCAGCCAGTGTGATAAGGAGCTGACTGCAATCTGTTGGTAAAAACGCTCAAAGGTAATCATGCGCCATTCCCTGCTTTGACGGCGACCAGTGAACCGAAGTTAAAGCACTGGAACCAGACTTCGCTGTGCTCAAAACCGGCGCTACGCAGGCGTGCTTTGTGGGTAGTGACGGAATCCGTCAGCATCACATTTTCCAGCATGCTGCGCTTCTGGCTGATCTCCAGCTCGCTGTAGCCATTGGCACGCTTAAAGTCGTGATGCATGTTAAATAACAGTTCGCCGACGGTTTCATCTTCAAAGCTGAATTTCTCCGACAGCACGAGCGCGCCGCCAGGGTTCAGCCCCTGATAAATTTTGTCGAGCAGCGCCTGGCGCTCCGGCGGCTCAAGGAATTGCAAAGTAAAGTTCAGCACCACCAGCGAGGCATTTTCGATGGTCACATCGCGAATATCACCCTCAACAACCTGAACGGGGGTTGGCGCTTTATACGCATCAATATGGCGGCGGCAGCGTTCAACCATCGCGGGGGAATTATCGACCGCGATGATGCGGCAGCCGTCGTGATGAATGTTACGGCGCACCGACAGGGTGGCGGCGCCCAGTGAACAGCCGAGATCATAAATCTGCGTCTCAGGCTGCACGAAGCGCTCGGCGAGCATGCCGATCATCGAAATAATATTGGAGTAACCCGGAACGGAACGCTGGATCATATCGGGGAAGACTTCGGCCACCCGTTCGTCAAAGGTCCAGTCGCCCAGGCTGGCGATAGGCGCGGAAAAAAGCGTGTCGCGGTTAGACATAATGTAAATACCCGGGAAAACAAAGTGGCGTATTGTGCGCTAACGCAGGGAGAAAACCAACTCCCACGGCATATACCACAGATTAGCCAGCGCCATCAGCAACAGTGAACACCAGGTGGCACTCATCCCCGAGCGCCGCCAGCGAAAAAGGCGATGATGAAAACCGTAATAGTGCATCAGTCGCCCAGCAATCAGCAGAATGCCGCACACATGAACCATCCAGGTCTCTGCCCCGTTCATTTCCATAAACAGCAACAGGATCAACGCGATGGGAATATATTCCACCGCGTTACCGTGAATGCGTATTGCACTTTGCAGCTCACTGAAACCGCCGTCACCATAGCTCACGCGGTATTGCATACGCAGGCGAACGACATCAAACGAAAACTTAATGAGCAGTAACGCACCCAGCACGGCATACAGCGCGCTAACCATACAAACTCCCTTTAGTACCTGATGGCTTTACAATGATAGGTAATCCATTCAGAAAAGAGAAGATTGCGAAGGGATGGACGGAGGAGTGCCAATAGAGGGCGCGACCTGCTGCAAGTCGTGCCATAAGGTATCCACAAGCTCTGGCGCCTGGGCAATATCAGGCGTGTGCAGAAAGAGATAAGGCGTGGTGGTCTGTTCCCACACGGGCAGTTTTTCCAGCCAGACCGCAAACAACTCGCGGTTTTGTAGCATGTTATCGCTGCCGATAAAGCGCACCATGGGGTTTTGTGCAGTGACCAGCGCGTGAACCGGGACTTTCGGTTTTTTCCGTTGCGCCTCTCTCACCGCTTCACTGTGTGGAATGGCGCTGTGTACCGGGCGACTGTCGAGGATCACCCGGTTAACGTTGCGCTGAAGCAGTCCCCGGTTAAGATCGCGTTCATCATCACCCTTGGCAAAAAATGACGGATGACGGACTTCAACGCCGTACGTGAAGGCGGTCGGTAAGCCGTCGAGAAAGGTCCACAATGCCGGCAGATCCCGTGGGCCAAACGTGGCGGGCAGTTGCAACCAGTATTGCCCAATACGGGCATCCAGCGGCGCCATGCGGGTGAAAAATTCCAGCGTCAGATCGCCGCACTGGCGCAGCGAAGCGTTATGAGAGATGGTGGCCGGAAATTTAAAGCAAAAGCGGAAATTATCATCGGTTTGCTCCCGCCAGCGCAGCACAATTTCTGCTTTCGGCAGGGCATAGAGCGTGGTGTTGCCCTCCACACAGTTGAAGTGGCGGGCGTACTCTTCCAGACCGGTAATACCCAGGCGCACCCATTTCGGGTGCGACCACTGGGGAAGTCCCAGATAAATCATAATGCGTCGAGGATCTCTTTCGTGCTGCGAACGCGACCAATGCGCGGGAAAATATGAGTCATACTGCCGTGATGCTGCTCGCTGGTGGCCGCAGCGCAGGCATCTTCCACCACCACCAGATTAAAGCCCAGCTCCCAGGCATTTCGTGCGGTAGATTCTACGCCAATATTCGTTGAAATTCCGCACAGGACGATGGTGTCAATCCCGCGACGGCGTAACTGAAGTTCCAGATCGGTGCCATAAAATGCCCCCCACTGGCGTTTGGTCACTTCAATATCGCCCTCCTGTTTGCCTAATGCGGTCGGGTAGGCCCACCAGTTATCCGGTAAGCCATGGCCTGAGGCAGCCGCATCGACCGGTTGTTTCAGCGCTTCAGCAAAATCCGCTGACCAGCCCACACGCACCAGAATCACCGGCGAGCCGTTTGCCCGAAACGTCTTTGCCAGCTCTGCGGAGCGGTTGACCACCTCTGCGGCAGAGTAGGGGCCGCCGGCGAAAGGTAGAATGCCTTCCTGTAAATCAATGACGACCAGCGCGGTTTTTGCAGGGTGAAGTTCCAGCATGATTACTCCTGAAATATGAATGACATCACATTTACCTTACGCGGTATATGCGCCCGTACGGTTTACAAATTTTGTTAATTTTTGTGAGAATAGTCATTAAGCGTGCAGCAAACGCGCGTACAGGCGGTATCGGGCTTATCGTCAGCCATTATTTCCAGTATAATAGCCGCCTTTTTTCATCCAGTTGTGACATTCAGCTAAAGCTGCGATAACGTCGTCTGCAGGGCAGGCAACAAACAGCCTGCGGCTTAAGTTAAGGGACATCTCATGCGTACAGAATATTGCGGGCAACTGCGTAAGACCCACGTCGGGCAGCAGGTGACTTTGTGTGGTTGGGTCAACCGTCGTCGTGATCTCGGCAGCCTTATTTTTATTGATATGCGTGACCGCGAAGGCATCGTTCAGGTGTTCTTCGATCCGGATGCTGAGGCATTCAAACTGGCCTCTGAACTGCGTAACGAATTCTGCATCGTGGTGACCGGCACCGTGCGTGCGCGTGACGAGAAAAACGTCAACAGCGACATGGCGACCGGCGAAATCGAAGTCTTCGCGAGTGAACTGACCATTATCAACCGCTCAGAGCCGCTGCCGCTGGACTCCAACCAGGTCAACACCGAAGAAGCGCGTTTAAAATATCGCTACCTGGATCTGCGTCGCCCGGAAATGGCGCAGCGCCTGAAAACCCGTGCGAAAATTACCAGCTTCGTGCGTCGCTTCATGGACGATCACGGTTTCCTCGATATCGAAACCCCCATGCTGACCAAAGCGACCCCGGAAGGCGCCCGTGACTACCTGGTGCCAAGCCGCGTACACAAAGGCAAGTTCTATGCGCTGCCGCAGTCCCCACAGCTGTTCAAACAGCTGCTGATGATGTCCGGCTTCGATCGTTACTACCAGATTGTTAAATGTTTCCGTGATGAAGACCTGCGTGCTGACCGCCAGCCGGAATTCACCCAAATCGACGTCGAAACCTCCTTCATGACCGCACCACAGGTGCGCGAAGTGATGGAAGACCTGATCCGTAAACTGTGGCTGGATATCAAAAACGTCGATCTGGGCCAGTTCCCGATCATGACCTTTGCCGAGGCTGAGCGTCGTTACGGTTCTGATAAACCGGACCTGCGTAACCCGATGGAGCTGGTGGACGTTGCTGACCTGCTGAAATCCGTTGAATTCGCAGTGTTTGCAGGCCCGGCTAACGATCCGAAAGGTCGCGTTGCAGCACTGCGCGTGCCGGGTGGCGCGGCGCTGACCCGTAAGCTGATTGATGACTACGGCAACTTCGTTAAGATTTACGGCGCGAAGGGGCTGGCCTATATCAAAGTGAACGAGCGTGCAAAAGGGCTCGAAGGCATCAACAGCCCGGTGGCAAAATTCCTCAACGCAGAAATTGTGGAAGCGATTCTTGAGCGCACCGGTGCGCAAGATGGCGACATGATTTTCTTCGTCGCAGACAACAAGAAAGTGGTTGCCGATGCGCTGGGTGCCCTGCGTCTGAAGCTGGGTAAAGATCTCAGCCTCACCGACGAAAACAAATGGGCGCCGCTGTGGGTTATCGACTTCCCGATGTTTGAAGATGATGGTGAAGGCGGCCTGACGGCGATGCACCACCCGTTCACTTCGCCAAAAGACATGACGGCATCCGAACTGAAAGCGGCACCGGAAGATGCGGTGGCTAACGCCTACGATATGGTCATCAACGGCTATGAAGTGGGTGGCGGTTCCGTGCGTATTTACAGCGGCGAAATGCAGCAGACCGTATTTGGTATCCTGGGCATTAACGAACAGGAACAGCGCGAGAAGTTTGGCTTCCTGCTGGACGCCCTGAAATACGGTACCCCGCCGCATGCCGGCCTCGCCTTTGGCCTGGATCGTCTGACCATGCTGCTGACCGGTACTGATAACATTCGTGATGTGATTGCCTTCCCGAAAACCACCGCCGCTGCTTGTCTGATGACAGAAGCACCGAGCTTCGCTAACCCGGCATCGTTAACCGAGCTGGGTATCGAAGTGGTGAAAAAGGAAGAGAAGAACTGATATGACTTATATACACGAAATCATTCGCTCCGCATCGCGGCGGCAACTGAGTGAATTCCCATGAGCATAGATAACTATGTGAACGGGACGAACGAGGGCAGCCAACAACGAGGCAGTGTGAAGGATAAAGTGTATAAGCGTCCCGTTTCGGTGTTGATTGTTATCTATGCGCAAGACACGAAACGGGTGCTGATGCTTCAGCGGCGCGATGATCCGGATTTCTGGCAATCGGTGACCGGCAGCCTGGAAGACGATGAACTCGCGCAGCATGCTGCCGCGCGTGAAGTAAAGGAAGAGGTCACGATTGATATCGCTCGCGAGAATCTGACCTTAGTGGACTGCCAGCGCACGGTAGAGTACGAAATTTTTAGTCATTTACGTCATCGTTACGCCCCGGGTATTGAGCGCAATACAGAATCCTGGTTCTGCCTTGCACTTCCCCATGAGCGCGCCATTGTGTTCACCGAACACCTGGCGTACCGCTGGGTTGATGCGCCACAAGCGGCGGCATTAACCAAATCATGGAGTAACCGGCAGGCAATTGAAGAATTTGTAATTAATGTTAATTAATTTCCGAGCATTTTAGTTTCCAGGCAGGCGGCAAGGTCGCGAATCGCCAGGCGCTTACTTTGGTAAGTGACGGGTGTGAGTGGGCGTAGCCAACACATCTGGACGCTGAAAGGCGCAGGATAATTTTGAGGAAATATTTATGGCAGGTCATAGTAAATGGGCCAACACCAAGCATCGCAAAGCGGCACAGGATGCCAAACGCGGTAAAATCTTCACTAAAATCATTCGTGAACTGGTGACGGCTGCCCGTCTTGGCGGCGGTGATGCTGGTTCAAACCCGCGTCTGCGCGCGGCAATCGATAAAGCACTGTCGAACAACATGACGCGTGACACCCTCAACCGTGCCATCGCACGTGGCGTGGGCGGTGACGACGATGCGAACATGGAAACCATCATTTATGAAGGTTACGGTCCTGGCGGCACCGCAGTGATGGTGGAATGCCTGTCTGATAACCGTAACCGTACCGTTGCTGAAGTGCGTCATGCCTTTACCAAAACCGGTGGCAATTTGGGTACCGATGGTTCCGTTTCTTACCTGTTCAGCAAAAAAGGCGTTATCTCCTTTGAGAAAGGTGATGAAGACGTGATCATGGAAGCTGCGCTGGAAGCCGGTGCGGAAGACGTGATGACCTTTGATGATGGCGCAATCGACGTTTACACCGCCTGGGAAGAAATGGGTGCGGTACGTGATGCCCTGGAAGCTGCTGGCCTGAAAGCCGACGCCGCTGAAGTATCCATGATCCCATCAACCAAAGCAGACATGGATGCAGAAACTGCACCGAAACTGCTGCGTCTGATCGATATGCTGGAAGACTGTGACGACGTGCAGGAAGTTTACCACAACGGTGAAATCTCTGATGAGGTTGCAGCGACTCTCGAATGAGGCTGCCTGAACCGTTAAGAGGAGACGCGTGATGTCTATTATTCTCGGTATCGATCCGGGCTCACGCGTCACCGGTTACGGTGTCATCCGCCAGGTAGGCAGGCAACTGACCTACCTGGGCTCCGGGTGTATCCGTACCAAAGTCGACGATTTGCCGTCGCGTCTGAAGCTCATCTATGCGGGTGTGACGGAAATCATTACCCAATTCCAGCCTGATTATTTCGCTATTGAACAAGTCTTCATGGCAAAAAACGCTGACTCTGCGCTCAAGCTCGGTCAGGCGCGGGGTGTGGCTATTGTGGCTGCGGTGAATCAGGATCTCCCGGTGTTCGAATACGCTGCACGTCAGGTGAAACAGACGGTGGTAGGGAACGGCGGTGCGGAGAAAACCCAGGTTCAGCATATGGTGCGTACCTTACTGAAACTGCCGGCTAACCCGCAGGCGGATGCCGCCGATGCGCTGGCGATTGCGATCACCCATTGTCACGTCAGTCAAAATGCAATGCAGATGAGCGAGACCCGTCTCAATCTGGCACGAGGCCGGTTGCGCTAAAACGTCATCACGAGGACCAGTGATACTGTCGATGAAAAAAGTGCTTTTTGTACTCTTTCTGTTACTCAACGCGTATGTGGTCATCACTGAGTCCGCGTGGTATCGCGACAGTGTCATCGCTTCAGGGACGGTTTCCAGACTCCATATCACGAGCAGTGCCGAGCGACGTATGCTCGATCGGTGTGACCATTTCCGTGGCCGCACCGATTGCTCTACTCTCTATGACTATGATGTGACCTGGCGTGCAAAGGGCAGGGACTGGACCTGGCACGTCGATAAAGCCCGCATCGCACCCGACACCCAGATTTGCATGAACGTCGTGGCAGGTGAACCTGCGCTGGCAAAACCCTGCGGCGACTGGTTTTTTATTCAAAGCCGTATCCCCGCGCTCATCATGATGTGGGCCATTCTCGCCTTCATTGCCTTGACAGTGTTGATTCACCGCTTTGCTGTTTCAAGGCGAGCGAAAAGGCGAAAATTTATCTATCGCGTCTGCACGCCCCGGCGTGAACTATTGCTTGAGACGGAGAACGCTGAGGAAGCCGAACGGTTCATTGGCAGCCGGTATCGTGTGTGCGCCACCTTCCGGACTCAGGAAACGCGACGCCAGGGACGCAGAAAAATAAGAGTGGAATGCATTAGCTGGCATGTCCGCCCTAAAAAAGGGCCCTGACAGGCAACACCGCCAGAAGGAAGCCCAGTGTCAGGCAGGCGACGGACGCACGCAAAAAGGCAATGGAATTACACGTTTTTCATCTGGATATCTATCCAGCCTTTTCTTATGATACTGCATACTTTCTTCCGCCCTAACGCAGGAGCGTCACGTGATAGGCAGACTCAGAGGCATTATTCTCGAAAAACAGCCCCCCCTGGTTTTACTGGAAGTCGGAGGCGTGGGCTATGAAGTGCATATGCCAATGACCTGTTTCTATGAACTGCCTGAATCAGGTAAAGAAGCGGTGGTGTTCACCCATTTTGTGGTGCGTGAAGATGCCCATTTGCTGTTTGGTTTTAATAACAAACAGGAACGCACGCTGTTTCGCGAGCTAATCAAAACCAATGGCGTTGGCCCAAAACTGGCGCTCGCCATTCTCTCTGGTATGAACGCTCAGCAGTTCGTCAATGCCGTCGAGCGTGAAGAACCGGCAGCGTTAATTAAACTGCCAGGTATCGGCAAGAAAACCGCAGAGCGTCTGATTGTCGAAATGAAAGATCGCTTTAAAGGGCTGCATGGGGATCTCTTTACCCCGGCGGCTGACCTGGTGCTCACCTCACCATCAGGACCGGCGACAGATGATGCGGAACAGGAAGCCGTTGCAGCGCTGGTGTCGCTGGGCTATAAACCTCAGGAAGCCAGCCGGATGGTGAGTAAAATCGCTAAACCAGATGCCAGCAGTGAAACGCTTATCCGCGAAGCATTACGCGCCGCGTTGTGAGGTAAAGGATGATAGAAGCAGACCGTCTGATTTCCGCCGGAAGCGTCAATGCTGAAGAGGTGGCAGACCGTGCAATTCGCCCGAAGATGCTGGAAGAGTACATTGGCCAGCCGCAGGTGCGCTCGCAGATGGAAATTTTCATTCAGGCGGCGAAACAGCGTGGCGACGCGCTGGATCACTTACTGATCTTCGGGCCACCGGGTTTAGGCAAAACCACCCTTGCCAACATCGTCGCCAATGAGATGGGCGTTAACCTGCGTACGACCTCCGGGCCCGTGCTGGAAAAAGCGGGCGATCTGGCCGCGATGCTGACTAACCTGGAACCGCACGATGTGCTGTTCATCGATGAGATCCACCGCCTCTCCCCGGTTGTTGAAGAAGTCCTTTACCCGGCGATGGAAGATTATCAACTGGACATCATGATCGGTGAAGGCCCGGCGGCCCGTTCGATTAAAATCGATCTGCCGCCTTTTACGCTCATTGGCGCAACCACGCGCGCCGGGTCGCTGACCTCTCCGTTGCGCGACCGTTTTGGCATTGTGCAGCGTCTTGAGTTTTATCAGGTTGCGGATTTGCAGCACATTGTCGGGCGCAGTGCACGCTTCATGGGCCTGGAGATGAGCAATGAGGGGGCGCTGGAAGTGGCGCGACGTGCGCGAGGCACGCCGCGTATTGCTAACCGTCTGCTGCGCCGGGTGCGTGACTTTGCCGAAGTGAAGCACGACGGCGCCATCTCACTTGATGTTGCCGCGCAGGCGCTGGATATGCTGAATGTGGATGCCGAAGGCTTTGACTATATGGACCGCAAATTACTGCTTGCGGTCATCGACAAGTTCTTTGGCGGTCCGGTCGGGCTGGATAACCTCGCCGCAGCAATTGGTGAAGAGCGTGAAACCATTGAGGACGTGCTGGAACCCTACCTGATTCAACAAGGTTTCCTGCAGCGTACACCGCGTGGCCGTATGGCCACGGTTCGCGCCTGGAATCACTTCGGCATTACCCCACCCGCAATGCCCTGAGACTCACGTCTGGGACCTTAATAGTCGTTTTCGATATCCTGCATGGCCGAACGGGAAACCAGTGTTGCCAGCAGGATTATCATCAAAAGGACGCCCGTTCCGATCAGTAGCATAATGCACCTCCCGTCAGGTTAATCTGTCCGGACTGTGACAATCAGTCCTGACTTAACTGTAGATGCGCTTCTCAGGCCTCTCTGTACGAAGAATCTATTAGTGAGCAAAAGATCACATGGCTGAAATATTTCTGTGGCAGGGGGGGATATCGGGAGATTTTGCGCTAGTCGCAGGGCACATCCGGTGCCCTGCGAAAACGAGGGATTAATTGGCGGGCTTTTTGACCATGGTGAGAACAAATAACAGGGCTGCACAAAGCACCACGGACGGACCGGCTGGGGTGTCATAAAACGCTGAGAAGGTTAACCCCCCGGTGACGGCTATCATGCCAATGCCGACTGCGACAGTGGCCATCTGCTCCGGCGTTTTAGCAAAGCGGCGAGCGGTGGCAGCAGGAATGATCAGTAAGGAGGTGATAATGAGCGCACCGACAAACTTCATCGCCACGCCAATTGTCAGCGCTGTTACCAGCATCAATAACAGCTTAACCCGCTGAATTTTAACCCCATCTACGAACGCTAGTTCAGGGCTGATGGTCATTGAAAGCAGGTTGCGCCACTGCCATAGCAGGATAGCAATCACCACGGCGACACCGAGCGCGATGGCAATCAAATCCTGGGGCGTAACCGCAAGCAGATCGCCAAACAGATAGGCCATTAAATCGACGCGAATATTCGACATCAGGCTGACCACCACCATCCCGAGCGAGAGTGCGCTGTGGGCCATGATACCCAACAGAGTATCGACGGCCAGATGGGGGCGTTTTTCCAGCCACACCAGACCGCCAGCCAGCAAAAGCGTGACCACGATGACCGCATAAAATGGGTTAACGTCCAGCAATAAACCAAAAGCCACACCCAGCAGGGAGGCATGAGCGAGGGTATCGCCAAAGTAAGACATGCGACGCCAGACCACAAACGAACCCAACGGACCTGCCGCACAGGCCAGTAAAATCCCGGCAAACCAGCCGGGGAGTAATAATTCAATCATCCGCGTCCATTTCCCTGACGTAAAATAATGCGCCCTTGTAAATCATGGCGATGGTTATGCTGGTGGCGATAAATACCCAGTTGTTCCGCGCCGCGTGGGCCAAACATCGAAATGAATTCCGGGTGCATGGAGACGACTTCGGGGGCACCCGAGCAGCAGATATGGTGGTTAAGGCACAGTACTTCGTCAGTTTTTGCCATCACCAGATGCAGATCGTGTGAGACCATTAACACAGCACAATTAAGCTCACGACGAAGCTTATCGATGAGGTCGTAAAGGGCGACCTGGCCGTTAACATCCACGCCCTGGGTCGGCTCATCCAAAACCAGCAATTCGGGTTTATTGAGTAAGGCCCGCGCCAGAAGGACGCGCTGGGTCTCGCCACCGGATAATTTTTGCATCGGCGCATCAACAAGATGGGCCGCATGAACGCGCTTGAGTGCAGGCAGAATATCGTCTTTACGGGTACCCGGGCGCAAACGCATAAACCGACCGACCGTCAGGGGAAGGGTAGCATCAAGATGCAGTTTTTGCGGTACATAGCCGATTTGCAGCCGATGACCGCGCTTGATCGTGCCAGAATCTGGTGCTACGAGCCCCAGCACGACACGGACGAGCGTCGACTTACCCGCCCCGTTTGGACCGAGGAGGGTAAGAATTTTACCGGGTTCCAGATTCAGCGAAATGTCAGACAGAACGCGTCTTTGACCAAAACTGACAGAGACGTTTTCCAGGGTTACCAAATTAGTCATAGCGTTTAAGGGGTTGCACATGTGATAGAATGTTATAATATCACACTCCACCCATTCATTACGAGAATTAGTCGCATAATGTTACATAAAAATACGCTTCTTTGCGCAACGCTCTCAACGGCCCTTTTTGGCGCGCTAACCGGTACGGCAAACGCCGCTGTTGTGGCCTCTCTCAAGCCGTTGGGCTTCATCGCTTCTGCCATTGCTGATGGGGTGACAACCACCGAAGTTTTACTGCCAGATGGGGCATCTGAGCATGATTATGCGTTACGTCCCTCTGATGTAAAACGCTTAAAGAACGCGGACTTAGTCTTTTGGGTTGGCCCTGAGATGGAAGCCTTCATGGACAAGTCTGCGCAACAGATTCCCGCCGCTAAGCAGGTAGTCATGTCGGGGCTGCCGGAAGTGAAGCCGCTTCTTATGAAAGGCAGTGACGATGACGAACATGAGCATGCCGGACATGACCACGGCGATGAAAATAGTGACGAGCATCATCATCATGGTGATTACAACATGCATCTGTGGCTTTCGCCGGAGATTGCGCGGATGTCGGCGGTTGCAATCCACGATAAATTAGTGGAACTTATGCCGCAAAGCCGAGCCCGGCTGGATGCCAACCTGAAATCGTTTGAGGCAAACTTAGCCCAGACCGACAAGCAGGTGGGTAACGAGCTGGCACCGCTGAAGGGG
>DFPL01000023.1 GCA_002377245.1 Enterobacteriaceae bacterium UBA3516 | reverse complement strand
CCAGAGCTGACGCCAGGCAATAAAATCGTCAGGTTTTGCTTCACGAACAACAATGCTCATTCTCACTCCTTTAGCGCCGGCACCAACCGGCTACAGATATCACGCATAAATTGCCGCAACCAGCGATGCGCCGGATCGACTTCAGTACGCGGATGCCACATTTGTGAAACGGTAATCCTCTCCGTTTTCACCGGCAGTTCAAAGGTGAACCAGGCTTCTGGCGCGGCGAGATTTATCAGAAACGAGGCAGGCACCAAGGCAATAAAATCGGTGCGCCGCACAACGGCCAGCGCCGCCGGAAAACCGGGAACGATGGCAGCAATTCTGCGCGCAAAACCGGCCTGGGCCAACCCCTCATCCACGGGGCCAGTCAGTAACCCCCTGCGTGAAGTGACGACATGCGGCCAGTTAACATATTGTGACGTTGTCACATTTTTTGTTCCAGCGAGAGGATGAGACTGGCTCACCACCCCGACAAAGCGATCTCTGAACAACGCCTGAACACGGATCTCCGGTCCCATCTCACCGAGTACACCAATTTCAAGATCAACCCATCCTTCCCGCAATGGCCGTGCGCTCTTTTCCGGTTTTGCAGCAAAACGGAGGCTCACGCCAGGCGCGATGGTAGCCAGTTCGGCAATCAACGCAGGCCCAAACGCTTCGACAAATCCGTCGTTGGCGCGCAGGGTAAACAGCTGCTCAAGCGTGGCGATGTTCAGTTCTGGTGACGAAGGGCGAAGCACCGAGCGCGCGTCAAACACCGTATTCTGCGTCCGTTCGCGAATAGCCTGGGCATAAGGCGTCAGCACCATATTTCGGCCCGCTCTCACCAACAGCGGATCACCGGTAGTTTCTCTCAACCGGCTGAGCGTTCGGCTCATGGCTGAGGCGCTAAGCTGTAACCGGCGTGCCGCGCCTGCAACGCTTTGTTCCGCCAGCAGCGCATCGAGAGCGAAAAGTAAATTGAGATCGGGTTCAGTCATCTTGTAACGCTTCCGTGATCCTAAGAGAGGAGATATGGCGTTTCATGCAGGTTATATCTGCAATTGCTGCGTCTTCCGCCTTATCTTTGCCGACAGTATAGTTTCCTCAAATGAATCTACGCAGAGGTATTGATGGAATTATTTACTGATAAGACCGGTGATGAGGGACTGCCAGGCCGCGAGCGCTGTCTGGCGATGCTTGCCGTCATGACCTGTACCACCATGGCCGTGTTTGATGGGGCGATGGTTAATATCGCCCTGCCACAGATAGCCGAAGTGTTGCATGTGGCGGCCGGTGACGCGGTGTGGGTCGCTAACGGTTATCTCCTCACGACCGCCATGACGCTGGCCATCTTCTCTTCTCTGGCCGTGAGAACCGGGTTTCGGTCGTTATTTTCCGTAGGCGTTATCCTTTTTACCCTCGCCTCGCTGGGCTGCGCATTGTCTTCGTCCCTGGAAATGCTGGTCACCATGCGTTTATTGCAGGGGCTTGGCGGTGCGGCAACGTTGAGCATAGCGCCTGCCATTTTGCGTTCGATTTTCCCTAACCGGTTTCTGGGTCGGATCCTGGGGGTCAACGCGTTGTTAATCGCCACCAATACCGCGATAGCCCCGGTGATCGGCGGTGCTTTGCTGAGCGCATTAGGCTGGCCGTGGTTGTTTGCTATTAATATCCCGTTAGGCATGGTGGCGCTGATAATGGCCCTGCGCACCCTCCCGGATAAACGCACTGTGAACGCTGGGCCATTCGACTATGCGGGCGCCATCTGGTCGGCAACAATGCTGGGAGCCGTGATCATGGCCTCCAATGCCTTTTCCCATGCCGGGTCCGAGAGTGGGCAAACCCTCTTTCCCGCAGGCGCGTACGGTCTTATTGCGCTCACTGCCGGTCTGCTGTTTGTGCGTCGCCAGCAGCGTGCGCCACACCCGCTTCTGCCGCTGACACTTTTTGCCTCAACACGATTTTCGCTGGCTGCGTTAACCTCCCTGGCCTCCTTTGTCAGCCAGGGCATGACCTTTGTCGCGCTGCCCTTTTTATTCCAGAGTGTGTACGGCTACAGTGCCTTTACGTCGGCGCTGCTTTTCACCGCCTGGCCTGTCGGGATTATCCTGTCTGCGCCTCAAGCGGGGCGTCTCGCCGATAGGCACTCACCGGCATTGATTTCAACCGTCGGGTTGGGTCTGTTTACGGTGGGATTACTTCTGCTCGCGCTGCTGCCCGATCCTGCGCAATGGTGGGATATCAGCCTGCGCGCCCTGGTGTGTGGTCTCGGGTTTGGCGCGTTCCAGTGCCCAAACAATCGCGAGATGCTGGCCAGCGCCTCCCGAGAGCACAGCAGTTATGCGTCGGGCGTGCTGGCGATTATGCGAACCTTCGGCCAGTGCCTGGGCGCGGCTCTGGTCGGTGTCATCCTGTCCCTTTATGCTTCCTCGGGTCTGCATGACGGACAGGAGCACGCCGTGAGGTTAACGCTCTGGCTGGCAGCGGCAGCAACGCTACTGTCGATTGTGTTCAGTCTTTGCCGTCTCGCCAGCGCCAAACAGAAATAAGGTTGCGACCTCAGAGCACCTCGACACATTCAAACTGTTCAAACACCAGTTCCATCTCTTCACTGAAGCACCCGTGCCGGGTGAAGAAGGCCTGGTGTTCCTTCTGCCAGTAAGCCAGGCTGAGATCGCCTTCTCCTTCTCGGGCCGCCAGTGCCGGCGTGACGTCGCTGAAACGCACCAGCTGTAATGCTGTCGTGCGAATCACACACACGGGCACGCCCTCACCGTTAAGAATAATGTTATAGCGCCCAATTTGCGGCAAGGGTTCGTCGCTGTCATAACAGGCGTATGCGCTACAGGTAGCGGTTTTGATGCCGGAAATGACCAGGGACGCCAGTTCATCCGCCATTTGTGATGAATCACCAAACGCCCATGAGGCGGCACCGGGGTATTTCTCTGTTAATGTCTCTTGCATCTTGTTGTTTCACCACACAGATATTTTAGTATTAAGCATTGTTCATCTTTTAATGACATCGGGCACACTCTAATCCTGAGCCGCCAGCGCTCTGTCCCGCCCCTGAATTTTAGCCTGATACAAGGCTTTATCAGCCCCCTCTTTCAGGCGGGTAGCCTCATCCTCCGCGCCAGACCCTATCAGCGAGAAACAGCCTGCACTGATGGTGACCACTTTCTGATCGGCCCCCGATTCCGCATGGGTAATTTTGGCCATACGCACCGCAGTAACCGCCTGACGCGCAACAAAGAGTGCGGCCTCCGGGCCGGTGTCCGGCAAAATGATGGCAAACTCTTCACCGCCATAGCGGGCAATCAGATCAGAATTTCTGAGCTTCAGTTTCTGAATGATCTCACCCACCATGCGCAGGCAGCTGTCACCCGCGACGTGACCATAAAAATCGTTATAGCGTTTGAAAAAGTCGATATCCAGCATCACCAGAGACACCGGCTTTTTGCTCAATGCCGATGCCTTCAGACTCTGGGTCAGGAAGAGATCAAATTGTCGGCGGTTAGCCAGGCCCGTCAGACCGTCCGCGAGAGCCATAAGCTGAAGCGTATGGTTGATACTGGTCAACTCATCACGCAAGGCCGCCAGTTCGGTCTGATTTTTCACATTCATACGTACCTGACGGAACACGATGGTGCCCATCAGTAATGTGCCCAGCAGCAGCATGGCGTTCAGCACCAGATCCGGCAGGCTATCTTTCAGCCAGCGCGTCCAGAGCGCGGGCTTGTCGTACCCTGCTGCAACCACCAGCGGGTAACGTTCGAGTCGGGCAAAGCCAAATATCCGTTCCACATGATCCAATGCAGAAATCCAGGTCGCGTTGCCCCGGTCTTTCTGTGCCAGCTCACGGGTGAACAATGGGCTGGCAGAAAGGTTTTTATTGATCACATCATCCGGGAACGGGCGAACGTACAGTGCCGTTCCATCGGTAATCATCAGCGCCAGCAGATCGCGATTTTCGAGCTCGAAATAGCTGTAAAAGTGACGGAAGTAGTCAATACGGATAGTGGCCAGTACCACGCCGGCAAATCCCCCCGCCGCATCGCTAAGACGCATTGAAACCGGGATCACCAGATCGCCGGTGGTACGACTGCTGATCACCTGCCCGATGTGCACATTACTGTGACCATTTAGCTTGTGATAGACAAAATATTCGCGATCGCTGTTATTGGTGATTTCCGGAAATTTGCCGAATGCCGTGGCTTTCATGTTCCCCTGCGCATCGTAAATGAACAGGCCGTGAAGTTGAGGCAAACGGTCTTTGAGATCGGTAAGGAAAACATCGAAGCGTTGCGTATCCAGGGCCGATACCCCCTCGGCGGGGATCGTACGCCGTATATCACGCAGGGCCAGCTCCGCCTGAAGAAAGGTGTCTTCTGCCTGACGCGCCTGGGAGACCGAAAGGTTGATGGCGCTACGCTCGGTATCCTCAATGGCGCGCTCCCAGGAGCGGCTTAACGTCCAGCTACTGGTGGCAACCCCGGCAAGCAGCAAGGCAACCATAAAAAAGGTGATGCTACGGCCAAGGGAGGAGTCGAGCGCCAGCGCGCCTGATATCAGTTTATTAATCTTCATCATGACTCCCTGGGCTGCGGTTTCCTTCCTGCCATTGATGGCCTGATGCATTAACGTCCACTGAATGATAAGTAAAAGCGGTTATAAGGATTATCACAAGGATCGACAGGAAAAAGTGGCTGGTGAATAAAAAGGAGAATAAGGTCTATTCCCCTGCCTGTTGGGTACGTGACGGCGTCATTTGACGATACGTTTAGGCCAGCGAATCGCGGAAACGCCGTTGAGAACCGGGCGGGCAAATAAAAAGCCCTGAAAACGTTCAATCCCGGCCGCTTCCAGCCAGCACCACTCTTCGACCTTTTCAACGCCTTCTGCCACAACGGTAATCTGCATTTCAGCACAGCAATCGATAATCGCTTTTACAATGGCTTGTTTAGGGCCATGCTGGTGAATATCCGTGACGATGCTGCGATCGATTTTCAGTTTGTCCGGTTGAAACTTGGCGAGCAGAGACAACCCCGCAAATCCTGAACCAAAATCATCAATAGCAAGACCAATGCCTGCCGCACGCAGTTGACGGATGGCAAAGCTAAACTCATCGTAGCTGGAAATGACTTCGTCTTCCGTTACCTCAACGATGACCTGCTCCGGATCCAGTTTATTGCGGGTGATGTGTTCAAGTAAAATATTGACCGCGCCCGGAATTTTCACCAGCGACATCGGGAGTAAGTTGATGGCAATTTTATGATTGCCGATCCCCAACTGACGGGCCATAGCCAGCGCCCAACCTTTAGACGCCAGATCGGCTTCGTGCAGCTTGTGACTGGGAATGGTGGAAAAGTATTCCTGTGGACTGCCGCCGTTTGGCCCACGTATTAACGCCTCAAGTGACGAGATATTGCCTCGCACAGGCTCAATAATGGGCTGAAACGCGAACTGGCAGGGTTGGTCATCAAGAAGGGGAACAGTGACATTTTCAAACGGTGAATTTTTCGTGTCCAGACGCCAGCGGTCGGGGATGACATTTTTTACCCGCGGTTTTGGCTTCGGGGCTGACACGAAATTACGGATGAATTTGTACACCCTGTCATTGCAGGCAAGATGATATTTCAGCGTGCCAAATTTAATGACCGAACGTAGCACGACGCCGGGCTTATCAATACGTAAGTCAAAAAGCACCATGCCCTGATTGAGAAAACGGCGATTTGGCGCAAAATCACGCAAAAGTTCAACCACATCAGCATGGCGCTCATCGTGACGTATTCGTTCATATACGGCGTTTACCGCCGTGACCGGACCTTCAAGTACCTGCAAAAACTCTTTACCGTCGAAGAGTAAAACGCCGGTTACGTTAAGGTCGGTGTTACGCAGACTCGCCTGCTGGGCAAGTTCAGTCAGTTGCGAAGGATCCAACGCATTATGAAGTCTGCTACGGTAGATCAAAGTCGCTAACACTGGCTACTTCCCTCGAAATAAGTCCACATAAAAAGTAAATCTATAAGTACTACTGCAACAGTTTAGCAAGTGGCTGCGGATCCCGTTGGCTGAATAAAGGCCCTTATCGGGGTATGCTTTTCTACTAACATGGCTCCTACACCCGCAAATCAAGGGGTTACCAAATACACATTTAGCCAGCAAGCCACTCTGATTTAGCCGTACTTTATTACCAAAGGTAATTGCGACAGAAGCGTCGTGCCTGATTATGACAAAAATTTGTCAGCGCTGCTGATATATTAGCCGGCTATGTTAATACTTTTCCCGTTTATCACTTATTTCTTGATATTACATCCCGAATGCACTTTTAATTTCCCTTAAGGGCATTGAAAGCATCGCAGGAAATTTTTTGTATGTTTTTTCTTTTTCAAAAACATAACAACATTTAAATAATAAGCAGTAAGCATGACTAAAAAAATATTTAACGTTACTACTTTCCGTCATCGCCTCATTGGTGGAAAATGTGCGGGTAATAAAAAGAGCATTCCAACTGACTGGTAAATAAAAAAAGCATTACCGGCAGCACTATTCCTGTTTAATTGTAAGCAGTTTATTATGGGGCTATTCATGAAGCGTAACACTCCCGTTACACAGAAAGAGCTTTTACTTAACGAAGGCACGACGCTACTGTCGACTACTAATACGCATAGCCATATTACTTATGCCAATACCGCCTTTATCGACGCAAGCGGTTTTACCGAAGACCAGCTTGTCGGTGAGCCACACCATATCATTCGCCATCCGGACATGCCCCCTGCTGCTTTCGGGGACTTGTGGTTTACCATCCAGCAGGGAGAAAGCTGGACCGGAATGGTTAAAAACCGTCGCCAGAATGGTGACCATTATTGGGTGCGCGCTAATGTCACCCCGGTATATCAGCAAGGACAACTCACCGGATATATATCAGTACGCAACATTCCTTCTCGTCAGGAAATAAACACCAGCGATGAACTTTATAAAAAAGTAAACGATAATAAACTGCGTGGTTTCCGTTTCTATAAAGGGTTGGTTGTCAGGCGTGGGGTCCTGTCCTTTTTATCTCTTTTTCAACGCATCAGCGTTAGCAGTCGCACTAATTTAGGTATTGTCATTGCCGCTCTGTTATTAATGGCTACGCAATTTGGCACATTAAATGGTGCTGAAAAAGCAGGTATTACTCTGCTGACGCTTGCCGTGCTCTCTTTCTACCTGCAGGCGCAGGTGACCCGTCCGTTGAAAATTATTCTCACCCAGATGCAAAAAGTCGTATCCGGTCGTCAGTCAGATTATTACGCGTTCAACCGCGTTGATGAAATGGGCATGCTGCTGCGGCTGGTAAATCAGTCGGGCCTGAACCTCAGTTCGCTGGTGGACGATGTCTCTGCCCAAATCAAAGGGATCCGCACCATCAGTCAACGCATCACGCAGGAAGGGGAATCTTTGCAAAAACGTACCGAAGAGACCTCTGCGGATCTGCATCAGACCGCCGCGGCGGTTGAAGAGATAGCCAGTGCGGTGAAACAAACCGCCGAAACGGCGTCTGAAGCGATGGTTCGTGCCGATGAAACCAGCGTTAATGCCACCAACAGCGGCACTATCATGAAGAAAACGATCAGCATGATGCAGTCGGTTTCCCAGGATAATAACAAGATTGTCGATATTATCGGTGTGATCGACAGTATCGCATTCCAGACCAATATCCTGGCGCTAAATGCCGCTGTTGAAGCCGCCCGTGCGGGTGAATCTGGGCGAGGCTTTGCGGTGGTGGCCGCCGAAGTGCGTAATCTGGCCCAGCATTCGGCGTCGGCCGCACGTGAAATTCAGACGCTGATTGAACAGAACGTGGCGAACGTAAAAACGGGTGTCGAGATGGTCGAAAATACGGAGACGCATTTGACCGCCATGATCGAGAACGTCCTCAACATGTCGACGATGATTAAAGAAATCGGTACTGCCACCCACGAACAGACACTGGCGCTTGAACTGATTAATCAGTCAGTCTCAAAAATTGGCGTTATGACGCACAACAATACCAGCATGGTCGAAAACGTCACCCTTACTGCGGAAGATCTCTCTGAGCGAGCCGCCCGCCTGCATCGTGCGGTGCATGTGTTTGGAGGCAGCTGAACCTGGACGGGCGCATGTTATAGTCAGGTATTTACCCCCTGGCAGGTAGCGCGCCCATGCTTTCAACGCTTCGAATTTTCATCCTGTTCGTTATCATCCTGTCGACTGCCCAGGCGGCTGATGTGCTGGTTCCACCGCCCGGGTATTTCAAACCGCCCGGTACGCCCAGTAAACCGCCTTCTCACTTTGTCTGCCCTCAATTCCCGGCCCCCTTTACCGGGGCACTTCTATTTTCCAGTAAATATGAAGGCGCTGACAGTGCGCGGGCGACGCTTAACGCAGAGGCTGAGGAAAAGTTCCACCAGCAGACAACGGCAATTACCCGGCTGGAAAAGCAGGTCAGTCAACTGGTGATGGGGTATCAACGTGATGGCGATCCCGCCCGTGTGGCCTGTCTCGCTGATGGGCTGTCCGCCTGGGCGAGGGCTGATGCGCTCACCTCGACAGAGACAAATCATACGGGCAAGTCCATGCGTAAATGGGCGCTGGCCTCCCTCTCTTCTGCCTGGTTGCAGTTGCAGTTTTCACCGCTGCATCCGCTGGATCCGGTGAAAAGCCAGACCGTAGATATTGAGCACTGGCTGGGAAAACTGGCCGATCTGACGGTCAGCGACTGGGCGAACCTGCCGCTTGCCAGAACGAACAATCACAGTTACTGGGCGGCATGGGCCATCATGGCGACCGCCGTGGCGACCAATCGCCAGGATCTTTTCCAGCATGCACTGACAATGTACCGTACCGCGGCAGGCCAGGTGGATAACGATGGATTTTTAGCCAACGAACTGCGCAGAAAACAGCGTGCCTTCTCCTACCATAATTACGCTATCCAGCCGCTGGTAATGATCGCCCTCTTCGCTCGCAGTAATCATGTCGATGTGGTTGCTGAAAATCATTACGCCCTGCGACGCCTGGCCGAACGCATTGTGACAGGATTTGATAATGCCGCTGCGTTCAACATCAGGGCGGGCATTGAACAGGATCGTGCATTTTTACGCCAAAAGTCCAGCTATGCCTGGCTTGAGGGCTGGTGCGCGCTTGATCGCTGCACAGAGGCCGCTAAGGCGCAGCTTCAGCAACAACGCCCGTTGTACAGCACCCGCCTGGGCGGTGACCTGACCGCGTTGTTTGCCAACCGGTAACGGACCCGGACTGTTCTGAAAGCAGTGCATCGCGGTTGCACTCGCCTGCCAGATAGCCGACCATGAGTTTTGCGGGACGACGTACACCCGCATCGATCGAAATGATACTGCCCCGTGTGTCGCACGGGTAACCCTTGAAACATGAACTGAATTAAGGAGTACGCATGAAGTCGAATCGTCAGGCACGTCATATTCTGGGACTGGATTATAAAGTCTCAAACATCAGGAAAGTCGTAAGCAAAGACGACAATGACATTGTGGTCACTCACCGTTCTGGACGTCATCGTCGCGCAGGCTAATACGCTGCATTTTTCCTGCCACCCCGCCCGGGGTGGTATTTACTCCATAAAATTCATCTCCTAAATACTGCACTCGTCAAGTATTTGGCATTTTGATGCTTTATACTGACGCGCGCTGCAGTACCCCGCCGTGAGCACGCATTCACGCCGGTTTTAATGACTTAGGAGTTGTAAGATGCAATCGAAGCATAATAAAAATCGTTCTTTGTATATTCCTTACGCAGGGCCACTGCTGCTTGAATTCCCGCTGTTGAACAAAGGCAGCGCATTTAGCGTTGAAGAAAGAAGCCATTTCAACCTGCTGGGCCTGTTGCCCGAAGTGGTGGAAACCATCGAAGAGCAGGCTGAGCGCGCCTGGTTGCAGTATCAGGGTTTTAAAACCGATATCGATAAGCATATTTACCTGCGCAATATTCAGGACACTAACGAAACCCTCTTTTACCGTCTCGTGGAAAACCACCTCGATGAGATGATGCCCGTCATTTACACTCCGACTGTGGGCTGGGCATGTGAACGCTTCTCTGAAATCTATCGTCGTGCTCGCGGTGTGTTTATCTCCTGGAATAACCGCGGCAGCATGGACGATATTCTGCAGAACGTGCCGAACCACAACATCAAGGTGATCGTGGTCACCGACGGCGAACGTATTCTCGGTCTGGGCGACCAGGGCATTGGCGGAATGGGTATCCCGATTGGCAAACTCTCTCTTTACACCTCCTGTGGCGGCATTAGCCCGGCGTACACCCTTCCAGTGGTGCTGGATGTGGGCACAAACAATCAGCAACTGATCAACGATCCGCTCTATATGGGCTCTCGTCATCCGCGCATTACCGGCGATGATTACACCGCTTTTGTCGACGAATTTATCCAGGCCGTGACCCATCGCTGGCCAAACGTGCTGCTGCAGTTTGAAGATTTTGCCCAGAAAAACGCCATGCCGTTGTTGAACCGCTATCGCGACGAAATCTGTTGCTTCAACGATGACATTCAGGGCACCGCCGCCGTGACCGTGGGCACGTTGATCGCCGCAAGTCGCGCCGCAGGAAGTCAGCTGAGCAGTCAGAAGATTGTCTTCCTGGGGGCAGGTTCGGCAGGCTGTGGCATTGCTGAACAGATTATTGCGCAGACGCAGCGTGAAGGGCTGAGTGAAGCGGAGGCTCGCCAGAATGTCTACATGGTCGATCGTTTTGGCCTGCTCACCGATCAGATGCCAAACCTGCTGCCGTTCCAGAGCAAACTGGTCCAGAAGCGTGAAAACCTGGAAAGCTGGGACACCGCCGCTGACGCCCTGTCACTACTGGAAGTCGTGCGTAATGTGAAACCAGATATTCTGATCGGCGTTTCCGGGCAGACCGGGCTGTTTACAGAAGAGATCATTCGCGAAATGCATAAGCATTGCCCGCGCCCTATTATCATGCCGCTCTCAAACCCTACCTCCCGCGTAGAAGCGACGCCGCAGGATATCATCAGCTGGACCGAGGGCATGGCGCTGGTGGCCACCGGCAGTCCGTTTGCACCGGTGGTCTGGAACGACAAAACCTATCCGATTGCGCAGTGCAACAACTCCTATATCTTCCCGGGTATTGGTCTTGGGGTGATCGCTTCCGGGGCATCGCGCATCACCGACGACATGCTCATGTCAGCCAGCGAAACCCTGGCGAAGTACTCGCCGCTGCTGATCAACGGTGAAGGCCTGGTGTTGCCTGAGCTGAAAGATATTCATGTGGTTTCCCGCGCCATTGCTTTTGCTGTCGGCAAAATTGCCCAGCAACAGGGTGTGGCGGTGAAAACCTCTGAAGAAGCGCTGTTACAGGCGATCGACGATAACTTCTGGAAGCCTGAATACCGTAGCTATCGCCGCACGGCGATTTGATCGTCTTTCTTCTGTTTGCCGGGCAATTTTGAGCCTGCCCGGCAAACGATCCCCCGCCTTTTTTGGCTGATAGCAAAATGCGCCTGACCACGCTACACTCCCTGCATCCATCAACTAACTGAATAAAGGAGGATAATTATGTTGTACTGTGAACGTCTTTTCGTTTCACGTACTTTTGGTGATCGCACCTGCTCAAGCGTTATCGGTATCGTGCTGCGATAACTTCGGCTTGAGCGAAGCTAACTGAATCCCTTCCCTCGGGCTTACCGGGTTATCGTCAGCGATGTTTGACGAGGCATTTTTATGCCTGTAACTCTTGAGTAAGCAATGAGCACATTACTGTCTGCACAATCATTACGTATTGAAACGGCCTTTGGCCCGTTATTTTCTGACCTCTCCTTTACCCTGAATCAGGGCGACCGCCTCGGGCTTATCGGCGACAACGGCTGCGGTAAAAGCACGCTGTTAAAAATACTGGACGGCACGATTTCGCCTTCCGGTGGCACGGTTTCCGTTGCCAGACACTGCCTGCTCGCGCGGGTTGAACAGCATTTGCCTGATGCACTGCTGTCGTTGAATCTTCTGGATGCGGTTCTGGCGCAACTGCCTGTGGTTGAGCATGACAGCTCACGCTGGCGCGCGGAAGCGTTGCTGGCGAGCATGGGGCTCACGCCTTCGGAAATCACCCTGCCGGCTGCCACCCTCAGCGGTGGGCAACATACCCGTTTGTTACTGGCGCGCGCACTCATCACCGAGCCGGATTTATTGTTGCTCGATGAGCCCAGTAACCATCTTGATCTGCCTACGCTACTGTGGCTTGAGCAGTTCCTGCAACGCTGGCCGGGAAGCTTTGTGCTGGTCTCGCACGATCGCGTCTTGCTCGATGCGGTCACTAACGGAAGCTGGATCCTGCGGGATTCCCGTCTGCATTACTTTGCCCTTCCCTGTTCTGCGGCACGCAGAGCGCTGGAGGAGCGTGATGCGAGCGATGCCCTTCGCCACAAGGCTGAGCAAAAGGAGATTGACAGGGTCACCTCCAGCGCCAAACGGCTGGCCACCTGGGGGCAGGTGTATGACAACGAAGATCTGTCACGCAAAGCCAAACAGATGGAAAAGCAGGTGGAACGTCTGAAAGAGAGCCAGACGCAGCTGACGGCGGGGAGTCCGTGGCGTCTGGCGCTACAGGGCGAACCCTTAATCGCCGATCGTCTGCTGGAGATGGAAAACCTGCCTGTACCGGCGGCGCCCCACCTGCCTGCGTTGTTTTCCGTGCCTCTGGCAAGGATCAAAACCGGCGATCGGGTCGCCATTCTCGGGCAAAACGGCTGCGGAAAATCCTCTCTGTTACGGCTGATCTGGCGTCAGTTATCGACGCAAACGAGCGAGGCAACGATAAAATTGCATCCTCGTTTACATGCCGGTTATTACGACCAGACGCTGGAGCAGCTACCGGATGATGCAACGTTGCTGGACGCGCTGGAACCTTTCGCTCACTCAGCGGAACTGCGGAAAATGACGCTTATCAGCGCCGGTTTTCCGTGGGCCCGACACGGGCAAAAGGTTGCGTCTCTTAGCGGTGGCGAGCGTTCACGCCTGCTGTTTATTGGCTTGTCGCTGGCGCGATACAATCTGTTATTACTGGATGAACCGACCAACCATCTGGATATGGCAGGTAAAGAAGCGTTGGCGGATACTCTGGTACAGTTCAGCGGCGGCGTGTTGCTGGTCAGTCACGACAGGGAACTTATCCAGGCAAGCTGTAACCGCTTCTGGTTAATTCGTCAGGGTACATTCAGCGAGTGGCATGATGTTGATGCCGCCTATGACGCCCTGCGTGAAACGACGAGCCCGCCCCGTAGCGTTTCGGTGTCACCGAATGTGGCTGGCGAACCGGAGGACGAAGCTGAGGCGTTGCTGGAGAGGCTTGTCACGCTGGAAACGCTGCTGGAACAAGATCTGGCACGTAAAATGTCACATCAAAAACCTGCTTTACAGGCCCAGTGGCGGGAAGAGATAGCGCGGCTCAACGCGATATTAATGTAAGGTGTTTTAAACGCGGGATAAGCGAAACGTTAACAGCGCTTATCCCATCACAGGCGCATCACGCGCCTGACTTTAAACTTCCGAATCGTAGGTATGGAGGAATTGATATGGATTTTTCACCCACCGGACTGGACGTGCTGTTTATCGCCGGTTTTGGCCCTGTCCCCCACAATGTGGAGGCGAGTAAAACGCTTTATCAGGGAGTATTAGGCCTTCCCCTTAAGGGCATGGAAGGAAATGAAGACTACCTTGTGGTTGAGCACGGTGCGCTGGAGGGAGCAAAGCACTTTGCGCTCTGGCCGTTGCATCAGGCGGCGCAGTCCTGCTTTGGTACCCCGCACTGGCCTGCGGATATTCCCGTACCGCAAAGCTGGATCGAATTTGAAGTTCAGGACATCGCCAGTGCCACGCAGGTATTAAAAGACAAAGGTTACAGGCTACTGGTGGAGAACCGTCTTGAACCCTGGGGGCAAAGTATTACCCGCTTCCTCAGCCCGGAAGGGATGCTAGTGGGCTTAAGTATTACCCCCTGGATGCGGGATTAATTCTACGGGCCGCTGACAGAGCGGCCCTTTCAACTCACGCCAGCGCCTGGTGTTCCTGCTGACGCTTTGCTTTTTTATGGCCGTACATCAAAAGTGATGACATCGCGGAGAAGGACAGAATGGCCGCAGGCAACGTGACATAGTCCCACCTGAGAGCCAGTGTAATCATCAGCCCACCGAAATACGCCCCTATCGCACTGCCGAGGTTAAAGGCAATCTGGCCTCCTGCCGCGCCTAAAAGTTCCCCGCCTTTTGCATTCTGAATAAGCAAAATTTGCAGCGGTGCAGCGAGTGCAAACAATCCGGCACAGCAGATAAAGCCCATCGTCAGGGAGGCCACTTTATGTTCACCAAACGCAAACAGCATCAGCAATGACAGGACGATAACCATATCGGTGGTGGCGGCAATGCGCAGTGGGCTAAAACGTCCCGATAACCGGCCGCTCATCAGGTTACCCAGCACCATGCCCAGCCCCATCAGCATCATGATGACGGTCATAAACAGCTCTGAGAACCCGGAGACGTTCAACATAAAGGGTTTGATATAACTGAACCAGGCGAACACGCCAGCATTACCAAACATGGTGGCAGAAAAGATGAGCCAGGGTTCTGGCTTTTTCAGAAACCGGAATTGCTCGGACAATCGCGCTTCTGATTTATCGTACAGTTTTGGTACCCAGGCCAGGATCGAGAGCAGCACCAGCGCGTTAAACAGCGCAATGATGAAAAAGGTGTATCGCCAGCTAAAGGCGTGCCCCAGCCAGGTACCGAACGGCACGCCGGCGAGGTTGGCGACCGTCATCCCTGCGACCATGCCGGCAACCGCCAGCGTGACTTTTCCCGGCGGTGCAATCTTTGAAAGAATAATGGTGCCCACGCCAAAGAAAGCGCCATGGGGAAAGCCAGAGACCAACCTGCCAATTGCCAACATGGTATATGACGTAGAAAAGGTAAAAATCACGTTGCCGACGGCGCACATCGCCACCAGAAATAACAGAATACTTTTTAAGGAAAATTTACTGGAAAAGAGCGCAATAATCGGCGCGCCAATCACCACGCCAAACGCATAAAAGGAGATCATATTCCCGGCGGAAGGAATGGTAATACCGACATCCCTCGCCAGCTCAGTAAGCACACCCATGATGCCGAACTCCGCCATGCCAAGACCAAAGGTGCCAAGCGCTAACGAAAATATCGTTTTTTTCATACCACAACCACATGTTAAATATTTGCAGCACGCATTATCAGCTATTCCCGAAGTGTGAACCAGATCAAATCATCGCCCTGCCTGCTTAATCCATAAAATCGCAACGGATTGTGAATGTCCGACGCTGAACTGCGCGAACCTGCTGACTGAGCATTACACTCATTAAGGCATCTCATCATTAATCCGGGTAAGGAAAACGTTATGGGAAAGAAGAATAAGCAAGGTACCCTTCCAGAAGCACCCGCGGCACCGTCACTAAAAAACAAAGAGTACGAGAAAGAGCTACGTCGCCTGCATGTTGAACTGGTCAGGCTGCAACAATGGGTAGTCGCAAAGGGACTCAAGGTTTGTATTGTCTTTGAAGGGCGTGATGGAGCCGGAAAAGGGGGCACCATTAAAGCGATTACCGAGCGTGTTAGCCCCCGCGTTTTTCGTGTCGTCGCCCTGCCTGCCCCCACCGAACGTGAAAAGACGCAGCTGTACCTTCAGCGGTACGTGCCCTACCTGCCCGCAGCGGGCGAAATCGTTATTTTTGATCGCAGTTGGTATAACCGGGCGGGTGTGGAGCGCGTCATGGGCTTTTGTACGCCGGAACAGGTGGACAAATTTCTGGAAAGCGCCCCAATGATGGAACGTGCCATTGTCGAATCCGGCATCATTTTGCTGAAATACTGGCTGGAGGTAACGCCCAAAGAGCAAGAGCGCCGCCTGCGTGATCGCATTAATGATGGTCGAAAAATCTGGAAGCTCTCCCCCATGGATATCAAGTCTTTCGACCGCTGGGATGACTACACCGTGGCGCGTGACGCCATGTTTGCCGCTACAGATACGTCGTGGGCACCGTGGTTTATGGCGCGGTCAGAGGATAAAAAGCGCGTACGCCTGAATATTATTACGCACCTGCTCTCGCAGGTTCCTTATGAAAAACTGCCCGTTGAAGCCGTGACCCTCCCCAGGCGTAAAATTGGCAAAGTGAAGCCCACGCATTATCCATTCCGAATCATTCCAGAACCGTTTTAATATCATCCCGAGCCTGCTCTGCATCGTTTTAATAAAGGGATGCAGAGTGCCATTTTAAAATTTGCATATCTTTCATTTTCACTGGAACATGCCTCGTAAAATAAACACTGTCAGGTGAATCAGTATTGTTTTTTATTATTCGCGAGGGATAATGCCTGCACACAAACAGGAGGTGAGCGATGAAAGTAAAAGCACACGATAATAATAGTCTCAATGCCGCTGCGCGCCCGCTAAGCCAGTCGCAGCAGCACTCAGGCCAGAATGACAAAAAATCCGCAGAACATCAGGAATTTATTCGTGAGATGAATGAGTTTGTGGCGAAATACGGAACCCTAACGGATGATGAATTTTTTAGGGTGTTATGATGATTAAACAGTTCAATGTTTATCGCAACCGTTCAGCAGCAACAAGGAATCAAATTCCCTATTATATGGTTGTTCAACATGACTGGTATAACGACCTTTCAACCCGCGTTGTTATCCCATTAATCAGACGCCATAAACTGCCTCAGTGGCATAGTCATGTTACATCTTCTATTAATATTGATTTTGACTCTTTTCTTATTTATGCACCCATGATCACAAACCTCAATATTGGTAAAATTAACAGCAACGATTTTGTCTGTAATCTGCAACTTGCACGTCGTGATGTCATCGCAGCCCTCGATGCACTCATTACCAATATTTGATGTCCTGGCAACCCGCTCCGATGTCTTACCGGAGCGGGGGAACTATTCGGCTTACTTTATCCCTTCTCTGTTCTCTTTCTGCGCTTCCAGGCGTTCCACCTCACGATACCAGCGCGGATGGTGCTTCTGCGCCCAGCGGCGACTCACCTTTCCTTCTATCATCCCTTTAATCGAGCCTTTGACCCAGAACGCCATATACATATGAATCAGAATGGCGTGGATCAAAATAATGGCCGATGTCGCGTGGATCAGCAGGCTATAGCGCACCACCTGTATCGGGAAATAGTGCGCAAACCAGGGCCGCCAGATAATGATCCCGGTGACCAGCAGCACAAAAATCATGCTCATGATGGTCCAGAACATCATCTTTTGCCCCGCATTGTATTTGCCGACCTTCGCAACCTTGTGTTCATTTCCTTTCAGGACTTCAACAATGCCTTTCAGCCAGGGGAGATCCTGCTTGTCGGGAATGTTGTGATGCACAAAGCGTACGAACATCACCATCAGGATGAGGAACACTGCCACTCCAAAGAACGGATGGAGAATGCGCCCCATCTGCGGCGTACCGAAGGTTTCTGTCAGCCATTGCAGCGTCGGAAAGAAGAATGAATTACCTGACAGTGACACCAGGAAAAAGAAGATAACCATCGTCCAGTGACAGGCGCGATCGATAAATGTGGTACGCACAATCATCTTTGACTTATTCATGGTTGTCCTCCTCGTGGTCATCCACTTCTTTGTTTGGACCAATACCGATGTAGTGATACATCAGCCCGGCAAAGGTGGCGATAAACCCGGCCGCGGACAGGGGTTTGAGTATCCCTTTCCACAGGTTGACGGAGGTATCGATCTTCGGGTCCTTTGGCAGGTTGTGGTATAACTCCGGCTGATCGTTATGGTGCAACACATACATGACGTGTGTGCCGCCCACGCCGGCTGGGTTATAAATCCCGGCATGGTCATAACCCCGAGCTTGCAGTTTGTCGACGCGTTGCTGCGCCACCTCCAGCATCTCAGCCTTGGTACCAAAATGAATCGCCCCCGTCGGGCAGGTTTTTACGCAGGCAGGCTCCTGACCCACGCTGACACGGTCAACGCAGAGCGTGCATTTATAAACCCGGTTATCTTCTTTGTTGAGCCGTGGAACATTAAACGGGCAACCCGCAATGCAATAGCCGCAGCCGATGCAGTTGTCCTGTTGGAAATCGACGATGCCGTTGGCGTACTGAATAATCGCCCCGGCGGACGGGCATGCCTTAAGGCAGCCCGGATCCTCGCAGTGCATACAACCATCTTTGCGGATCAGCCACTCCAGCTTGCCGTTCTGCTCGGTTTCGCTAAAACGCATCACCGTCCAGGATTTGGCGCTCAGGTCGGCCGGGTTATCGTATACCCCAACGCAGTGCCCCACCTCGTCACGAATGTCGTTCCATTCCGAACAGGCCACCTGGCAGGCTTTGCAGCCCACGCAGGAGGAGACATCAATCAACTTGGCCACTTCCGCTGTATGATCCCGCGCGCGTGGCGCGGGAGTCATGGCGTTCGTGGCGGAGCGTTTCAAAATGTCCTGTGTTTCCATTGCCATCTCGTCGCTCCTTACGCTTTCTCAATGTTGACCAGAAACGCCTTGTACTCTGGCGTTTGCGAATTGGCATCGCCAACGTTAGGCGTCAGGGTGTTGGCGATATACCCTTTCCGGGCCACACCTTCAAAGCCCCAGTGCAGCGGGATCCCCACGGTTTCTACCTGCTGACCGTTAACGTTGAGCGTTTGCAAGCGGCGGGTAACGACAGCCACCGCGCGAATAAAGCCGCGCTGGCTGCTAACCCTGACGCGATCGCCATTGGCAATCCCTTTTGCTCTCGCCAGGTTTTCGCTGATCTCCACAAACTGTTCCGGCTGAGCGATAGCGTTCAGTCGCGCATGTTTGGTCCAGGTATGAAAATGCTCCGTCAGGCGATAGGTCGTGCCAACGTAAGGGAATTTATCCTTCTTACCCAGGCGGACCGCATCTTCCTTGTACACACGCACAACAGGGCTGGAAACCACATTCGAATGCAGCGGATTGGTGCCGAGCGGCGTTTCCACGGGTTCGTAATGTTCCGGGAAGGGGCCTTCCGCCAGTTTATCGAGCGCAAACAGACGCCCCAGACCTTCCGGTTGCATGATAAACGGCCCGGTGTTGCTGCCCGGCGGCGAAGTGTTGAAGTCCGGGATATCGTTACCCGCCCATTTCGTTCCCGTCCACTGGATCAGCATCCGCTTCGGATCCCATGGCTTGCCATTAATATCGGCTGACGCACGGTTATACAGAATGCGTCGGTTCATTGGCCACGCCCATGACCAGCCGAGCGTATTACCAAGGCCGGACGGATCGGCGTTATCACGGTTAGCCATCTGGTTGCCCTGCTCGGTCCAGCTTCCGGTGTAGATCCAGCAAGACGATGCCGTGGTGCCGTCATCACGCAGTTGGGCGAAGCTGCTCAGCAACTGGCCTTTCTTCGCGATCGGCACGCCGTTGGCATCATAGAGATCTGCCAGCGCAACGCCGTTATTCTCTTTTGCCACTTCTTCCGACTCCGGGTGATCCGGCTGTTTGTAATTCCAGCTCATTCGCAGCAGCGGTTCGACACCCTTTCCGCCCTCGGTGCGATACATCTCGCGCAGGCGATGGTAAATCCCGGCCAGGATCTCGCCGTCATTACGCGCCTCACCCGGTGCATCCTGACCTTTCCAGTGCCACTGCAGCCAGCGACCGGAGTTGGCGATGGAGCCGTCTTCTTCCGCAAAGCAGGTCGACGGCAAACGAAATACCTCAGTCTGAATCGAGGCGGTATCCACATCGTTCATCTCGCCGTGGTTTTGCCAGAAATGGGACGTTTCAGTGACCAGCGGGTCAATCACCACCATATACTTCAGCTTGCTCAGACTGGCGACGACCTTATTTTTGTCCGGGAACGACGCCACCGGGTTAAAACCCTGGCAGATATAGCCTGTGACCTGCCCTTTCTCCATCATGTTGAAATACTTGATAACGTCGTAAGACTGATCCCACTTCGGCAGCCAGTGATAGCCCCAGTCGTTCTCCTTCTGTGCCGCATCGCCATAGAAGGATTTCATCAGGCTGACGAAGAATTTCGGATAGTTGCTCCAGTAGTTCACCTGGTCAGGTAGCGTCGCTTTTGGCGTATTCGCCGTCAGATAGCTTTGCAGGTCTGCCTGTTTCTCGGACGGCAGCGTCAGATAGCCGGTCAGGCTGGTCGACAGCAGGCCGAGATCGGTCAGGCCCTGAATGTTGGAGTGACCCCGCAGAGCGTTTACCCCGCCACCGGCCATGCCCATGTTGCCGAGCAGCAGCTGGATCATCGCCATGGTACGGATGTTCTGCGCGCCCACGGTGTGTTGCGTCCAGCCCAGCGCATACAGGAAAGTGGTGGTTCTGTCTGCGGCGCTGGTGGAGGCCAGCACGCCACACACTTTCAGGAAATCGGCTTTCGGCGTGCCACAGATGTTCTCCACGACCTCCGGCGTATAGCGCGAGACGTGCTGTTTCAGCAGGTTCCACACGCAGCGCGGGTGAGTGAGCGATTCATCGCGTTTGGCATAACCGTTCTCATCGAACTGATAGTGCCAGGAGGATTTATCGTACTGGCGTTTTTGCGCGTCATAACCGCTGAACAGCCCATCATCGAAAGCAAAATCGTCCCGCACCAGCAGGCCGGCGTTGGTGTAGTGTTTAACGTACTCGGCGTTTATTTTGTTATTTTCGATCAGGTACAGCAGCACGCCCGACAGGAAGGTAATGTCGGTCCCAGAGCGGATCGGCGCATAGATATCCGCCACCGACGCCGTGCGCGTAAAGCGCGGGTCGACGACAATCAGCGTCGCATCGTTGTTGTTTTTGGCTTCCATCGCCCAGCGGAACCCCACCGGATGGGCTTCAGCGGCGTTACCGCCCATTACCATCACGACGTTGGCATTTTTGATATCAACCCAGTGGTTGGTCATCGCACCGCGACCAAATGTTGGAGCAAGACTTGCTACCGTTGGTCCGTGTCAGACGCGCGCCTGGTTGTCTACCGCCAGCATGCCGAGTGAGCGCACAAATTTCTGCGTCAGCATGCCGGTCTCATTGCTCGCAGCGGACGCACATAACATGCCGGTGGAAAGCCAGCGATTGACCGCCACGCCCTGCGCATTGGTCTCGACGAAGTTAGCATCGCGGTCGGCTTTCATCAGTTTCGCTATGCGATTAAACGCATCATTCCAGGACAGGCGCTGCCATTTGTCAGACCCCGGCGCGCGATATTCCGGGTAACGCAGGCGATTTTCACTGTGAACATAGTCCAGCAGGCCTGCCCCCTTCGGGCAGAGCGCGCCACGGCTTACCGGATGATCGGAATCGCCCTCGATGTGGTAGATCTCGTCTTTTGCGTTCTTTGCGCCATCACCCAGGCTGTACATTAATAATCCACACCCTACTGAACAGTAGGTGCAGGTGTTACGAACTTCTTTTGCGCGAAGTAATTTATAATTACGCGCCTGAGCCAGCGCCATTTTTGGCGCAAAACCCAGTGCGGCGACCGTTGTCCCGGCCATACCCCCCGCGCAGATTTTAAAAAATTGTCTGCGGCTGACGTCCATTGCGTTCCTCGTTATTTTTAAGCAACAACGGCGGGGAAACTAACAGCAATATCCCTGCTGAATTTGCGTCAAATCAATAACGCGATGGACCAACTTCTTAATAGTCACTTTTGTCGGGTTTATATACTTCTTAGTAAGTACGTCTCCATGGGGATTTATTACCCTGCCGCTGTCTTAACGTGCTATACATTTGCCCCTTGCTATATTTTCAGGGGGCCAGAATAATGAATAAAAAACGTGCAACACTGATCGGTCTGATTGCCATCGTGTTGTGGAGCACGATGGTCGGCCTGATACGTGCGGTCAGTGAGGGGCTGGGGGCGGTTGGTGGCGCGGCAATGATCTACACGCTGAGCGGCATTCTGCTTGTGCTCACCGTCGGCTTTCCTGATATTCGCCGTTTCCCTCGCGGCTATTTGCTGGCAGGAAGCATCCTGTTTGTTTGCTATGAACTGTGTCTGGCGCTGTCTTTGGGTTATGCCGGTACCCGTCAGCAGGCTATTGAAGTGGGAATGGTCAATTATCTTTGGCCGAGCATGACCATATTATTCGCGATTCTTTTCAACGGGCAAAAAACCACATTCTGGGTCGTGCCCGGTTTACTTTTAGCCATTGCTGGCGTCAGTTGGGTATTAGGCGGCGAGCAGGGAATCAATCTTCACGATATTCGCCAGAATGTGCTCTCCAGTCCGCTCAGTTATTCTCTGGCCTTTATCGGGGCATTTATCTGGGCGGCGTATTGCACGGTCACCCGCAAATATGCCAAAGGGTCGAACGGTATTACGCTGTTTATTTTGCTGACCGCTGCGACATTATGGGTGAAATTTCTGCTCAGCGATCACCCCCCGATGCAATTCAGTGTGCCGGTGGTGATTAAACTTGCTTTAACCGCCATCGCCCTTGGGTTTGGCTACGCAGCATGGAATACGGGCATATTACACGGGCATGTTGCGGTACTGGCGGCAGCCTCTTACTTTACCCCGGTGCTCTCGTCAGCACTGGCCGCCGTGGTGTTAAACGCCCCGCTCTCATTTTCTTTCTGGCAGGGTGCGTTTATGGTCTGCGCCGGATCGCTACTCTGCTGGTGGGCCACCCGGGATACCTGACCACAATTGCACCTTCTGTTCATTTGAACTAAAATAATCATCAAATGAACAGGAGGTGTCTCTCTATGCAACTCTATACACCAAATACCCGGGCGATCCCGCACGATTTGCTCAGCATTCTGGGACTGCCCGCAACGGCCATTGCGGCTCACGACAGCATCAGCGAAGGGCTTGATGCCGGCGTGTTGCGTAACATCGCCGGTGCTGTTGCCCTTGATGAAGTCACGCTCTGCCGGATGGCGGGGATTGATCGTAATACTTACCAACGCCGCCTGAACAGCGCAGAAAAGCGCTTTTCCCCGGAGCAAAGCGCCAGAGTGTATACGCTTGCCAGGGTTATCAGCGCCGCGCAGGAACTCTTTAACGGTGACAGCGAGCGTATGGCCAGTTGGCTGAACAAACCGGCGAAAGGTTTAGGCGGTAAAAAACCGGCAGAATTGCTCTCCACACCCGCTGGCGCAGACGCGGTGCTGACGTTGATTGGTCGTGTCGAACACGGCGTGATTAACTAATGGAAAATATTACCTTCTGGCGGCTGGTGAAGGAAAAATATGCCGCCACCGCTTTTGACGGCTACGGGGCGAGAACCTTCGGTGGTCGCTGGAATTCACCGGGTCAGGATTGTGTCTATCTGGGCTCATCCAAAGCGCTGTGCGTGCTGGAAACCCTGGTGCATCTGGACATTGAGGATATTACGCAAGGGTACGTTTTTTTAACCCTCAACGTACCGCGCACGCTGGTGGCAACCCTGGATCTCGATGCATTGCCGGAAGACTGGCAGTCCGATCCTGCGCCGGTTTCCACTCAGCATATTGGCGATGACTGGCTGGCCTCCAGCAAAAATGGCCTGGTATTGCGCGTCCCAAGCACCATTACGGGGGAATGGAACGCGCTTTTTAACCCGGAGCATCCGCAGGCGGCGAAGGTGCTCAAAAGCGTCAAATCGGAGCCTTTTACCTTAGATCCCCGTCTTAGTCGGCCATGCTAACCTGTTTTTCTACCCCTTTCAGGCTGAACCAAATCCCCACCGCCAGCAATAAAAGCAGCGTTCCTGCCGTTCCCAGCGCCACGCTGTGTGACGAGATAAAGGCCGTTTTCGCGGCAGACATAACGTCCTGTGCCAGCGGCGATGACACCGTCTGCGCCAACTGAAATGCCTCGCCAATAGATGATGAGGCCTGTGCGGCCTGTTGGCTGCTCAGGCCAGCGGGCAGCAAAATCGATGATGAAAAGCTGCGGGTCAGGATCAACCCAAACAGCGCGATGCCCAACCCCGCCCCCAGCTCATAGCCCATGGTTTCAATCGCTCCTGCGGCAGCGGCTTTTTCTTTAGGCGCCGCCGCCATAATGGCCGCCGTTGAGGAGAGTAACGCGCTGGCGGCACTGAAACCCAACAGGGCCATCAGGATCCAGGCCTGAGTCTGCTCCGTCGAAAAATCCGTCACGGAGAGCCCCAGGAAACTCATTGCACTCAGCGCCATACCGCCTGCTGCGACCTGCCGTAGCCCCAGACGAGTAACTAACATCCCGGCAATCGGACCGCTGAAACCGCTGGCTAACATCACCGGCAGCATAAACAAACCGGCGGCAAACGGAGTGAAACCATGCACAAACTGCAACTCCTGGGCCATCAGCAGTTCAAAGCCCACCAGCGCAACCATGGCGGTGACTGCCATAAGTACGCCAGAGAGGATAATACGATGCGTAAACAGACGCAGATCGATCATCGGCGTCGATGCGGCAAGCTGTTGACGCACAAACGCCATCAGTAGCCCTGCCCCGACAAAAAAGACCGCCGCGACGCCCCCGGCTGCAACACTCCCTTTCAGCGCCGTTTTTGCGCTCCAGACCAGCATCAAAATGGCTGCAATCAGCATCAGTGCCTGTATCAGATTGAGCGGCTGCTGACGTTGACCCGCCTGATGAGGAACGAAACGCGCCGTCAGCGCCATCACCACCAGCACAATGGGCACGTTGACCAGGAACACCGCCCCCCAGTTGAAATGTGCCAGCAACCAGCCGCCAATCAGCGGTCCAAAGGCCGCACCGCCCGAACCTACCGCCGCCCAGACGCCGAGCGCCATATTACGCTGTTCAGCTTTCGCGAAGGTAGTGCGGATCCCGGCAAGGGTTGCAGGCACGATCATGGCCGCACCAATGGCAAGCAAAGCGCGGGAGGCAATCAGTTGTTCAGCGCTGGAGGAAAAGGCCGCGAGCAGTGAGGCGGAACCAAACAGTCCACTTCCGAGCAGCAGCAAACGTTTAAAACCAATACGGTCACCCAGTGCGCCCATTGGCAGCACCATACCCGCCATGACCAGCGAATAGATATCAATAATCCACAGTAATTCGTTGCCGCTTGTCGCAAGCTCCGCACTCAACGTTGGGGAGGCTACATGCAGGACGGTCGCATCGATTGCCACCGGAATGTAGACCAGCACAATAATGACCAGCGTTAACCACTGACGAAACATAACACCCTCTTTGCAATATTGGACACGCGTCCAGAATGGGGATCCTACGGAATGTTGAACAACTGTCCAGCTTTTTGTTAGACTCCGTTCACTCAGCGTTTAAGGGAGCCATGAATGGCTTATCTGAATCGGGATGAGCGACGAGAGCTCATATTACAAGCAGCCATGCGCGTCGCACTCGCCGACGGATTTACCGGCATGACGGTGCGCAGGATAGCCAGCGAAGCCGGCGTGGCGACAGGCCAGGTACACCACCATTTTGCCTCGGCCGGAGAGCTAAAATCCCAGGCGTTTGTACGGGTGATTGCCGACCTGCTGGAGGCGGACGTGCTACCTCACTCTGCAACCTGGCGACAGCGGCTGCACGCCATGCTGGGCAGCAATGAAGGCGGGTTCGATCCTTATATTCATCTGTGGCGGGAAGCGCAGTTACTGGTCAGTAAAGAGGCCGAGCTGAAAGGGGCGTATGTTCTGACAATGGAGATGTGGCACAAGAAGGTGCTGGAGATTATTCACGCCGGTGTGGCGGCTCGGGAATTTACACCCGCGGATACAGCGGAAAACATCGCCTGGCGCTTAATTGCCCTCGTCTGCGGGCTGGATGGTATCTACGTGCTCGGTATGCCAGATGTCGACGATGTGGCCTTCGACCGACATCTGGATGCCATGATTTCTCGCGAACTGTTTTACTTGCCGTCGCCGTGAAGATTAAAACGTGACATTGTCACCTCCAAATCTTTCACGCTGAAGCCGTATTGCGGGTCGCTCGTGCCCAAACCAAAGCGCTGTTCCAGCAAAGCATGCAGCGCCTGCGCGTCTGGCGCAACCACCTCCTCAGTGACATGGCCATCTTTCCAGGCCGTGAAGTGATAGTTCGTCAGCGTCAGTTTTACGCCATCGGGCAGGTGGCGGCACATCAACAAGTGATGGCGGAAATGCGACTGCGGCCAGTGCGCTGAATGGAAATTACCCATCACAAAATCGGCCTGATACTGCTGCCCCATTTCAAACTGGTACATCGACTGCCATTTGTCATGATGGCGGAACTGCAAAATCCAGTCCGGCCCCGCCTGCTGCAAGCGATAAAGACCATGCGGCGTCCTCTGCTCAATGTCTGCCACCAGGCGCACCGGCGCGGTCAGGGTTTGCCCGCCAAAACCCACATCCGCCAGCCACTGCTCATCATTCAGCGTGACAAGCAGCACGCGGTGGGTTCGCGGCGGCATTTGCGCCGGGTTGGATAACACCACCCGGCCCAGCAGACTACGAACGTTAAAGCCTGTCTCACGCAGCACACGTTCGAAGAGACCATTTTGTTCGAAGCAGTAACCACCGCGACCGGCAACCACCAGTTTGTTAAAGATGGCGTCATCAGTCAGTTCAATTTCGCGTGGCAATACAACGTCCACGTTCTCAAAAGGTATCGCAGCGTTGTGGTGTAAATGCAAAGACCGCAAGGTGTCGATGTTCACATCAGGCGGTGCGGTAAAATCAACACGGGCGAAATAAGCGTCCAAAAAAGGGGTCATGACCAGCTCCTGCAATAGATGTCCTTCTGTTATAACGCATTTTTTCTGCCCGACAGGCGATTTTGTGCGCTGCATTTAGCGTTGTGTGCCACGCTGCATAATCGCCAGCGCAGTGAGCATCAACACCAGACCGGTAATGAGCGTTAGCGTGGCCATTGCCATCCCCTGTCCTACCGATCCCTGCTCAAACTGCCGCCAGATAAAGACCGCGACGGTCTGGGTTCCGGCAGGCGCCAGCAGCAGCGATGTCACCAGCTCACGCGAGGCGATAGCGAACACCATCAGCATGGCGGCCAACATGGCCGGAAAGACCAGCGGCAGCACAATAAAACGCAAAGCCTGGAAGGCGCTGGCACCGTGAACACGCGCCGCGGGTTCCAGATTCTCCCCCAACTGGCGCAACGCACTACTGACATAGCGCACCGGCCAGGGCAGCAACAGACAGCAATAAGAGAGCAGTAAAATAGCCCAGGTGTTATACGGAGAGACCGGCCAGAAGGTGCGGTTCCACAACAGAATTAACCCTACGCCAACCACAATCCCCGGCAGCGCCGCAGGCATGAGGGACAGTGCATCAATGACCCGTCGCCCTTTGATTTTCTGCACCACAACCAGCCAGGCGGCCACCAGGCCCACAAAGCCGGTAATCAACGCTGAGCCAAAGGCCAGTGATAAACTGGTTCCGAGCGCCGTTAACGCATCCCCCTGCTGGGCAAAGAGCGCGCTGTAATGGGCCGTGGTCGCATTCGCCAGCGATAAGCCGCCCGAGAGCGTGGACATCACGCCGGTTACCGCCATCGATAATCCAGGTACCACGACGGCGAGAAAGCCGACGAAAGCCATTGCCAGCACGACCGGCACGGCAGCGACACCTAGTGTTGCCCCCGTATTTTCCGTCGGTTTACCGGTTACGCTGGTCACCTCTTTCCCCCCCGTCAGCTTGCCCTGTAACCACCAGGCGCAGAGCGCAATGACAATCAGAATGAGGGAGAGCATTGACGCGCCCGGCAGATCAATCGGCCAGTCCGCCAGCCGTTTTTCAATGCCGACGGTCAGCATCACGACACCAGAGCGCGTCCCTAACGCGGCAGGGACGCCGTACTCTTCAATCGCCAGGGTAAAGGCCAACAGCATGCCTGCCGCCAGTGACGGCGACAGCATTGGCAGCGTCACATGAATAAATGCCCGCCACGGTGTTGCCCCGTGGACCCGGGCAACCAGCGCCAGTCGCTGCCCGCTGGCAAGCAGGCTACGTGAGACGGCGAAATAGACCACCGGGAAAATGTTCAGCGTCATCACCAGCACAATCCCGCTCTTACTGAACAGCAAGGCATTGAGATCGAAGCCCAGCAGTTGCGCCAGATAGCCGTTGGTTTGCAGCACCAGCATCCATGAGAGTGCGGCAATATAGGGCGGGGTTAAAAACGGAATGAGGAACAGGAGATCCCAGAGTTTTGGGCACGGTAAATTAAACAACCCGCGTGCAACCCCCAGCGGCAGGCCGATACAGGCGCTCAGCAACGCAACGCCTGCGGCAATTTGTAATGTGCCAATAAACATGGCCGGAAGCTGAGGTTCAGAAAACAGGGGGCCGACGCCGGTAAAAGCCCCTTCCAGCGATCCGGCGCTGAAATGGGGGAACACGGCCTGCAGAACAATAAAGAAAAGCGGTAAGGCGACCAGAATCACCAGAATGGCGACGGTCACCCCCGAGAGAAGTCGTTGGTTCACAGCGGCGTTCCAAAAGACGGGGCGGCCCCCGTCTGGTGATGATTACTGGGCGAAGAGCGTATTAAAACGCTTGAGGATATCGGCGCGCTCGCTGGTGCCGTCGTTTTTGGTTGGCAGTACGTTCAGCTCGGTAAACAGCGGACGTTTTGCCTGCACGTCGGTACGGGCGGGCATTAACCAGGCATCGGCCACCATTTTCTGCCCTTCTGGGGACAGGACATAATCAACGAAGGCTTTCGCATCGGCTTCATGCTGGGTGGTTTTGAGGATCATCATCGGACGCGGCGCGATCACGGTACCGCTGGCCGGGAAAATCACCTTCAGAGATTCCCCCTGCTCTATGTTGCCGTAGGTCACGTAATCTACCGCGCCAAAGACCGCCGCTTTCGCACCCTGCATCACCGGCGTCACCGCCTGCGCGTTCGGGCCGCTGACGACCATACCGTTTTTCTTCAACTCATCAAACAGCGCCCAGGCTTTGTCGCCCATGCCGTTTTGCAGGCCGATCAGCAAATCCAGAGAGGCACCGGAAAGCGCCGGGTCCGGGGTGGTCACTTTGTCTTTGAATGCCGGCGCGGTCAGATCTTTCCACTCTTTCGGCTCTGGCGTGCCGCTCTTGGTGTTCCAGACAATGCCCAGCGCGGAGATGCCCTGAGCAACATAATCAGCACTCTTCAAGGTATCCGGCACGTTGCCCGCGTTAGCACTCTGATACGGCAGCAGCCAACCACGGTTGTGCAGATCTTCTGCGGTATCCCATGAGGCAGAGATCAGAATATCGGCCTGCGGGTTGGCTTGTTCAGCTTCCAGACGAGCCATGACTTTGCCGGTGGTGGCCTGGAAAATATCCACTTTCACGCCGGTTTTCTTCTCAAAACCGCTGGCAAGACCTTTCGCCAGAGAACCTGGACCTGCGGTATAAACGGTCAGCGCATGTGCGCTGGACATCATGACAGACGATAACACCATGGCTAACGCAACTCCTTTCTTCACGGACAGTCTGGCTTTCATGCAATTTCCCCTGAGGATGATGTAACAGAACGAATAGCGTCTACCCGACCGGCAGACAAATGAACAATACGGTCAGCGAGGATCTCGGCTTCGCGGCGATCGTGGGTGACATAAACGGCGGTAATACCAAGCTGGCGAAGCAGTGTGGCCATGTCGCGGCACAACGATTCGCGCAGTTCGCTGTCAAGATTGGAAAGCGGTTCATCAAACAACAACACCCGCGGTTCGGCGACAATCGCCCGCGCCAGCGCCACGCGCTGCTGTTGACCACCGGAAAGCCCGGAGGGTTTGCGTTTCGCAAACTCGCTAAGACCGACGCGCGCTAATGCCGCAGCGACGCGGCTTTCCCGTTCACCACGCGGCACATTGCGCATTCTGAGCGGAAAGGCGACGTTCTCGTCGACGGTCATGTGCGGCCAGAGCGCGTAATCCTGGAAGACCATGCCGATATCGCGGGCTTCTGGCGGCATTGCCCATCCGGCCTTCGCCACCAGACGTGAGCCAAAGGTAATGGTGCCGTTCGCAGGCTGTGTTAATCCTGCCAGCAAACGCAGCAAGGTACTTTTGCCGCAGCCGGAGGGGCCGAGCAGTGCCACGATGGTGCCAGCGGGGATCTGGAAATCGATCTGATCGAGTACGGTATGCGTACCAAAAGCGTACGAGACACCGTTAAGGCGGATTTCGGTAGATGCGTCCATTAGCGCTCTCCCACAATGAGAGAGCGTCCAACACCCATGGGCTTTCGCCGACGGGCCGCATCCACCTGCACATAAGTCAGGGGAGCAAACATATTGTTATCCTCTTTGGGATTTGCTGCCGCCGACTATAGGCAGGAAATGTGACGTATAAATTACGTTTATGTTGCGGCTTGATTTATAAGGAAGAGTGGTAAACGCTTAGAAGATCGTTCCTTCCATTTCCTTAATGAAAAAAGGTGATTACGTGCGTATCGCAACAATCACGAATTTTGCCTACATTTCCACCGTCGTTTTGACCCTGGCCTCGGGTGTGGCGCTATTTACGGCGTCTAATGCGGAACGCGCAGAACGCCAGGCTATCGCACACAGTCGTGTCTCCGACACGCTGGTTGATGAACTTGAAAGAGATGCTTATGCCCTGACCGATTTGGCGCGTGTTGCTGTGGTCCGGCGTCAGCCGGAGCAGATCGATGCCTGGCGGCAGCAGTTGGATGCAGACATCAAGCTCGAATTCCGCCTGGTACAGTTGAGAGACCGGGATGCCACCACCGACGAAATTTTAATTCTGCGTGACGGGCTTAAAGTGCTCAGAGAACTGGAAGATGAACAACGTCAGGCGATAGAGGCGGTAGAACTCGGGAAAGCGAACGAAGCGATAGAGATTGTCTTTGGTCAGCAATATGAAGACCAGCTGGGCCAGGCCGAATACCGTTTTGCCCATTTCCGCAGTCTGTCAGACCAGCGCACGGACTCGGTGATTGCTGAAGCGACGCAGTTATCTCAGCGCTTGCGCACCCTGTCTGAAGTGATGGTGGGCCTGACCGCCCTGCTTTTCCTGTTCGTGCTGGGCTTTATCATCAAACACCGCATTTTGCGGCCGGTGTTACCTTGAGTGATGTGGTCAACCGGCTGGCAACCCAGGATTACGCTGTGGAAACACCGGTGCTGGCGCAGGTGGATGAAATTGGTGACATGGCGCAGGCTATCCACATATTCCGTGAAAACGGTCTCGCACGGCAGCGGCTGGAGCAAGAGCGCGATGCCGAATGGGCCTCACGCACCCTGCTTGCGCGTATGACTCAACGCCTGCAAGGCTGTGATTCCTACTCTGCCATTATTCGCGTGGTGAGCCGTTTTGCTCCGCGGATTATTCCGGACATGGGAGGACGGCTCTACATTCTCGATACCCGCACGAACCGAATGAAATCGGCTGCCCGCTGGCTGTTGCCGCCAGGTGACGATGCGCCCTTCACGCCAGACGCCTGCTGGGCACTGAAACGCGGCCAACTGCATTGCCCTTCCCGTGACTCGGTGGATATGCCTTGTGAACACATTGTGCCGGAGATTGCCGCCCGCGCCATTTGTGTTCCGCTCATTGCGCAAAACAAAACCATTGGGCTGTTAACCTTTGATCAACCTGACCAGGATAAAGAGCCGCCCTACGCCTATCTGGAACTGATGGCGGAAACCCTCGCACTGGCACTGGCCAACCAGGGGCTGCGGGATACGCTTACCGAAAAAGCCGCCCATGATCCGCTTACCGGTCTGCGTAATCGCCTGAATCTGGAAGAGACCTTGCGCGCGATGATCGATCTGGCGATGAGCAATAACAGCTGCCTGAGCTGCCTGATGCTGGACATTGATTATTTCAAAAAGCTCAATGACAGCCACGGGCATGAAGCGGGCGATAAAGTGCTGCGTGAAATAGCCCAACTGCTGGTCGAGACGTTGGGCGACCGGGGCACGGCATTCCGCTACGGTGGCGAGGAGTTCCTGATTATGCTGCCTGACACCACGGAGACCGAGGCCCGCAAGCTGGCGGAACAACTTCTCCAGAATGTCATCACCCACCCTATTTTGTATGAATCCCATAACATTGGCCCGGTATCGGTCTCCATCGGTCTGGCAACCTGGCCGCAGCATGCCCGTGCCACCAATTTAATCCGGGCAGCTGACCTTGCGCTCTACCTGGCAAAAGAGCGCGGGCGCGGGCAGATTGTGGTTGCTCGTGCTGGCGGGCCGACAACCTCGGCGGGTGTCGCCTCTTGATAGATGTGCTTTAATGCCAGCGATTATCACTTTAAAGGATCTGTTATGAGCCATTTCCGCCCCGTTGCCCTGGACCACGCCAGTCGCCTGTTAAACCATGGGCCTACCGTGCTTATCACCAGTCGCGACGAACGTATCGACAGGCGTAACGTGATGGCCGCCGCATGGTCGATGCCGGTTGAGTTCTCTCCGGCACGTATTGCTATTGTGGTGGATAAAAGCGCCTGGTCCCGCGAGTTGATTGAAGGCAGCGGGATGTTTGGCATCGTGGTACCCGGCGTCGCGGCAACAAACTGGACTTACGCTGTCGGCAGCGTCACCGGGCGCGAAGAGGACAAGTTCAACTGCTACGGCATACCGGCCTTTGCCGGGCCGGTGCTTGGACTGCCGGTTATTGAAGAGAAGTGCCTCGCCTGGATGGAATGTCGCCTCTTACCGCCGACTGCTGCGCTGGAGAAGTACGACACGCTGTTTGGTGAAGTGGTCTCAGCGGCAGCTGATGAGCGGGCATTCGTTAACGGTCACTGGCAGTTCGACGAGGGTCAACTCAATACTATCCACCATCTGGGCGGCGGCAATTTTGTTACCAGCGGGAGAGCGATTAAAGCGCCGGAGTAATCTCTTTCTGCCCTCTCCCCAACGGCAGATGAATACCCCTCAGAGCCACATGCTTCCCCTCACCCTAACCCTCTCCCCGGCGGGGCGAGGGGACCAGGCCGGCTCGCAATTTTTTGTGGGGATCCCTCAGCCGCAAAGGGGCAAGGAAACCGTCCGGGCGCGTGGATAATAGCAACAAACGCCCACGCAGAAGCATGGGCAAAGTACGACGTTAACAATCAGAGGCGAAATATTCGTCTCCGTTCTTCACTGGGCGTAATCCCGAAGACCTTCTTATAAAGCGTGGTGAAGTGGTTGCTGTTGGCAAAGCCGCACATAAATGCGATGTCGGTAATGGTCATATCCGTCTCACGCAGCTTTACTCGGGCGGAAACCAACCTCAGCCGCTTGAGATAACTGTCCGGCGTCAGGCCAGTCGCCTCCTTGATATGACGAAATGCCGTACGGCTGGTCAGGTGAAATTGCTCTGCAAGCTGCGTCCAGTCGTGATCCAAAAAACAGTGCTCCTGCAAGAAATGCAATAACTTGTGCAGCTTGTATTTGGTATTGCTGTACTCCGCTTCCGACTGAGCGTGAAGCATCGTGGTCAACAGCTGAAAAAAGAGTGATTCGCGCAAAGCACGCTTATGGTCGTTAAGCATTGCCTGAGAAAATATTTTTTCGATAAGGGATTTACAGTGCGCCCGACTGTCGGGGGCCAACCAACCGTACCGCGAGGCATCGTGACCGGAAAATGACTGTAATAGTGGCTCGATGCCGGATAAATAACCGAAATTAACCCTTGGGTTAATCAGGATATTAATCAGCTTAAGCGTTCCCAACTCATCATAAAAATGGAAATCGGCCCCGCTAACAAAAAATACATCCCCCTGCTGAATGTACATAGGCTTGCCATTAATAACATGTAAACCATGCCCCTCTTCAACAATAACCAGTTCACCAAATTCATGGCAATGCTCGCAGCCATTATCTTCCGGATCGCTGGAATAAAGAGCGAGTTTGCTGTCAGGGGTGGGGAAATAATAGTCAATCGTCAGTGTGTTCATTCAGGTTACCGGAAATATGCTTCGCGCACCCTGAACATATTACAACGCCAGGGTGAGAACGAATCCTGTTTCATAAATTGTGATCGCAGGCTTTAGTACCACACTGTCACTGCCATTTTTCTATGGATATTGGCATTGCGGGAGTGGCTGGCCGGGAAGCACAGATTCTATTCTGCATTCATCATGAATACAGAGGATGCAGAATGACCCAGGCACTACAACAAAACCCCGGCATGAAGATGGTGCGCCACGCACATTTTCTGGAGACCGCCGCCGCACTAAAGCCGCATTTACATAGCCAACGTCGCCAGCCCGCAAGGCTGGTCACCGCGCAGGCCGATGCCAGTACGCTTCATGGCTGGCGGGCGCAGGAGAGCGGCACGCCTGCTGAGTTATACGCCCGTGAATGGCAAAGCGGTGATAGCGTCATCGTTGATTTCGGCACCCACTGCGTCGGCTATCTCTCCCTTGCCTGCCATGCGGCAGGCAGCCCGCCCGATGCTCCCGCTCACCTGCGCCTGACCTTTGGCGAAACGCTCTGCGAAGTGGCCGAGCCTTTTAGCGATTATCAGGGCTGGTTATGCAGCAGTTGGTTGCAGCAACATGATCACTATATCGATGAATTCCCCGCTTCGCTGACGCTGCCCCGCCGTTACTGTTTTCGCTATCTCAAAATAGAGGTGGTGGCGGTGTCGCGTAAGTATCGTCTATGCCTCGACGATATCAGCGTAAACACGGTCAGTTCTGCCCCTGAAAGCTGCCCGCCCTGCCTGACCCAGGATCCGCTGCTGCGCAAGATTGATGAAGTCTCCGTCCTGACGCTGCGTAACTGTATGCAGGATGTCTTTGAAGATGGGCCGAAGCGCGATCGTCGCCTGTGGCTGGGCGATCTGCGACTGCAGGCGCTGGTCAATGATGTGACCTTTGCCGAGCACGATCCGGTGCGCCGCTGTCTTTACCTCTTCGCCGGAAACACCCGCGAAGATGGCATGCTGGCAGCCAATATCTTCGTGCAACCGGAGGTGATCGCGGACGACACCTTCCTGTTCGACTATGCGCTGTTTTTTATCGACGTGCTGCACAACTACCTCAGCAGTTCCGGTGACGAGCTAACCGCGCGCGAGTTGTGGCCTACCGCCTGGCGGCAGGTGGAGCTGGCGCTTGAACGCTGCGATGCAAGCGGCCTTGTTCGCGACAGCGAAGACTGGTGGTCCTTTATTGACTGGCATGAGGCGCTCAACAAACAGGCGGCATCACAGGGTGTGCTGATCTACTGTCTGGAGCGCGCACGATTGCTGGCACTGCGTTATGACGCCAGCAAAGTGACGGTATTAACCGAGACGCTGTGCAAATTAAAAGCCGCCGCCCTGAGCCATTTATGGGATGAGAAACAGGGTTTTTACGTCAGTGGTGCGGCTAAACAAGTCTCCGTCGCCTCACAGATCTGGCTGGTGCTGGCGGACGTTGGTGAAGCCGGGCAGCAGCGCCGGATAATGGAAAAACTACTGGAAAATTCGCCGGAGCCGGGCATGAACACCCCCTATCTTCGCCACCACTTTATTGCCGCACTATTGAAAACCGGCCTACAGCAACAGGCGGTGGATGAGATCAAAGCCTACTGGGGGGCAATGGTGGAGCACGGCGCAGATACCTTCTGGGAATTGTTCGACCCCGCCCATCCTGAGTATTCTCCGTACGGCAGCAAATTAATAAATAGCTACTGCCATGCGTGGAGTTGTACCCCGGCCTGGTTTATTCGCCAGTTCGGGCTTTAATCACAACAATAAGAGTGAGTATTTCTATGGCTGAAATAACATCTAACCTGTGGCGGCAACGCGTTGGCTATGGCATCGCGGACCTGTCCTGTAACCTCGTGTGGCAATTGATTTCACTGTATCTGATGTTTTTCTATACCGATGTAATGGGCCTGCCGGCTTATTACGTTGGCATTATGTTTTTAGTCACTCGCCTGGTTGACGGCGTAGCTGACGTATTAATGGGACTGGTGATTGATAATACAACCACCCGTTGGGGACGCTGCCGTCCTTATTTATTAATCGGCGCAGTACCCTTTGGATTATTGTGTGTACTGGCATTTTATGTGCCCGATTTCGGTACGACTGGAAAATTAATCTATGCATTTTTAACGTATTTGTGTCTGTCGTTTTTATATACCATCGTCAATATTCCATTCTGCGCTATGTTGCCTTTTATCACTAACGACTCAAAAGAACGGACCACCCTTTCTGCGGTCCGTATCTTGTTAGGTTCGCTCGGATCGACCATTGTGGCCGTTGCTACCCTGCCGCTGGTGAATGCATTAGGAAAAGGTAATCAGACCCAGGGGTTTTTCTATACCGCCATTGTTTTTGGGGCGATCGCCACCTTCTTCCTGCTGATCAGTTTTCGCAACGTGGAGGAAAAAATCACCATCACTCAGGAGCGCATGACCTTAAAACGCGCCTGGATTGGGCTTAAATCCAATCAACCCTGGTTTGTGTTCGCGGTGAATATTTTCCTGATGTGGGGGGCCTTCTTTTTCCAGACCGGCGCACTGGTCTATTTCTTTCACTACTACGTGGGTAACGTAGAGCTGACGGCGATTGTCGCCGGGATCTCCACCTTCGTCCCCCTGCTGGGAACACTCACGGTGCCCATGCTGGCTTCTCGTATGAAGAAACGTCATGTCTATCTGGTTGCCAGCGCGATTAATCTGGTCGGCATGGGCGTGATGATCGTGGCAGGCGTCAATACGCTGGGGTTAATTATCGGGGCAGTGATTCTGTCACTCGGCGCCGGGCAACGTACTGCCATCTATTTCTCTATGCAGGCTGATCCGGTGGATTACGGCGTCTGGAAAACCGGGATTAACACCGCCGGCATCCTGACCTCCATCAACGGTTTTCTTGGCAAAGTCGCGATGGCTGGCGCAGGCGCAATCACTGGCATTTTACTCTCCACGGGCGGTTATGTTGCCAACCAGAGCCAAAATGCGTCGGCCCTGCTCGCGATTAAGTCCTGCTATCTCTACATCCCGGCCGTGTTGATCGTTGCATCGATGTTATGGATCGGGCGCTTCTACCGCCTCGATGACCATTATGAAGCCATCCGTGCCGATCTTGACGCAGGAAAACAGGCGACCGTCGAAAAACCGTCGCTGCCGGGTGAACGCGCCGCGATGTAACACCCTCACAATAAAAAATCTCTGACTCTTAAGGACTTTTATGCGTATCACTCTGATTAGCGCAGCGGTTTGCTGCGCCCTTTTTGGGGCTAATGCCGTCAATGCGGCAGCCCTCAGCGTTGAACAACGACTGGCGCTTCTGGAATCGCGTTTAAATGACGCGGAGAGTAAAGCGACGGAAGCAAATAACCGTGCTAAAGCCGCGGAACAGCGCACCATCAGCGCCGAAAACCGGGCAAAAAATGCCGAACAGCAATTACAGGCATTGAATGTACGTACTACCGCCAGCGAACAAAAAATGCAGGCAGCGCAGGAAAAAATGAGCACTCAGAACAGCAAAAGCACCCTCGGTGATGGGGTTGAATTTAATGCCTACGCCCGCTCCGGGATGCTGATTAACGGGCACGGCAAAGGGGCGCGAGGCGGGCCAGGTGTCTCTCCGGCCAGTTCATTAAACGGCGATGCGCACGTTGGGCGTTTGGGCAACGAAAAGGATAACTACCTTGAACTCAGCCTCGGTAAGAAAATGACCTTTGACGATGGATCATGGGCCCATTTCAAAACCATGATTGCCGATGGGGCGAACAATCCCGACCCGTGGGTGCAGGACAATGACAGCCACCATATCAACGTCCGCCAGCTGTACGTCGAGATGGGGAATTTTGCTGATTTCAACGGCCCGGCTAAAAATGCCTCAATCTGGGCCGGGAAACGCTTTGATCGGGATAATTTTGATATCCACTTTACCGACAGCGACATCATGTTCCTGGGTGGCACCGGCGGTGGGATCAACGATGTGCAATGGGGCAATAATATGCGTGGCGATTATTCGGTGTATGCGCGTAATTTCGGTGACTTAGGCAGCGATCGCTACGAAGACAATGACGTGCAGAACGTGATGTTCACCGCAAATCACTTCTACGGCGACCATCTGCAACTGATGCTCACGGGTATGACCGCCCAGGGTAATGACACGCTCAAGGACCGAACATCAACAACCGGGAGTTATGCCCTGCGCAGTGACAACACGGCTAAAAACGGTTATTACGCCATGCTGGCCTGGCATGATAAACAGCAGTTTTATGGCCTGACCAAAGGGGTTTCGGAAACTGCATTGCAGTACGGCGGTGGTCTGGGAGCGGAAACCCGCCAGCCGGGTAGCGACGGCGATCTGACAAAAAATGCGCGTTCACTGCGTCTGGCTTCCTACGGTATTGTGCCGGTGGCAACGAACTGGGAACTTGCGCCGTCGGTTATCGCTCAGCATAGTGAAGACCGCTACCGTGATGGCGACCGTTATGATTGGGTAGCCTTCAATCTGCGCGCGTCTCAGGCGCTTACGCGTAATTTCGCCCTGCTTTACGAAGCCTCCTGGCAGTATATGGACCTTGACCCCAATGGACGCAGCTACCGCGCAGACGGTGCGGTGAATACCTACCAGCAGGTGAAAGGCAATTTCTATAAGCTGACCTTCGCGCCAACCTTCAAAGTCGGGGATATTTTCGATATCAAAGCGCGGCCGGAGATCCGTTTCTTTGCAACCTGGATGAACTGGGATAAAGAACTGGACCGTTATGCGGTGAACGATGATTTTGGTAGCAAAGGGTTTACCGCAGGCGGAACCTGGAACTTTGGGGTGCAGACGGAGATTTGGTTCTAAGCGTTGTGTCAGGCCGGATGACGGCTAGCGCCTTATCCGGCCTACAGATTTTCTCACTTTCCCCATCGGCATTGAGGGCACGTTCAGACAGAGAAGCAAAGAACATAAGGTGAACGGAATGGCCATCAGAGCTGCATTTTCCCCTCACCCTCAGCCCTCTCCCCGGAGGGGCGAGGGGACTGTCCGTGCATACATTTTTTCTGGGGATTCCTCAGCCCTCAGATAGAGGGAAGCTATCGCGCTTACATCTCGTAACCCGGTTTTTTAATCAGCGTATCCAGATTCGGGGCAATTTCGGTGTCCCAGACGTCACTTTTCCATGCGTCTGGCTCGACCTGATTCAGGGCGACGCTAATGGAACTCTCTTTGCTGCCCAGGTGGCGGGCAATGGTATCGACAATGTCCGACGCCAGCGCGGATTTTTGCTCATCGTTCAGGTCGCGGGGAAAACATTTGATATCAATATGCGGCATGGTGTGCTCCTTGTATTAGGACTTTCAACCTACCACAGGCAAAAAGTGTCAGTTATCAAATAATGTCGTTATCACGCAGAACTTTATTCAGCTTCGGCACGGCGCAAACGGCATCGGCGATGGCGGAGATATGCGGTGCGTTTTCGAAAAACCAGCTGTGGCGGGGCCCCCAGGTACGCATGACGCAAAGATAAATATCCAGCAACGTTAATTGCTCGCCAAAAGCATAAGGCGTGGCCTTGAGCTGCTCATCCAACCAGACATATAACCGTTTGCGGTGATGAATAACTTGTTCGCGCAGCTGCTCTGGCGCCTGCGAAACGAAACGCTCAGGGTAATCCGCGTAGGTAAAAGTGGGATAGACATTGGCGACCAGCCAGATGAGTAAACGCCAGAACTGCTGGCGCTCCGGCGTGCCTTGCGGCGGCGCAAGCTCCGGTCGGATATCGAGAATCATTAAAGCGATAGCCGCTGATTCGGTCATGACGCTGCCATCATCAAGTTGCAGCGTGGGCACCTGGCAAAGCGGGTTAAGCCTGAGCAACCGGTCCTGCATGGGACCGGGTTTATCAAACCCTTCAACGTTCTCAAAATGGTACGGAACATCTGCCAGGGTTAGCATCAGTTCAGCAATAGCAGAACCCCAACCGGGCGCGCCATAGACGGTGAGCATAAGACCTTCTCTCTTGCGAATAAACCTACAGTTTAGTCAAACTGGCAAGGAAGGCGTCGGCCTCACGATCGTTAGTGATACGCACGAAACGCAGATGTTTATAACGGGGATCGGCCATATCAGCCGCGTAGCGGTTGCGGTTCTTGCGCCAGGTTTTGAGTGTCCAGATGATGATGGACTCGCGGCTGAAAAAGGCGCGACGAAAACTTTCCCGGTTGCCGGTATTCGGCCAGAGCTCATTTTTCTGCCAGGCCCGCTTCATGGCGCGCAGCACGCACTGGCGTAAGGTACGCCAGAAACCATAATCGACCCAGACGATGATATCGACGTCACGCCATTTAATCTCGCGGGTGCGATTGTAATTACCGTCCAGTACCCAGCCGGGGTTGTCCAGCGCCGCGATCAGCAGCGCATTCATCGCTTCGTCACTGCGCCCTTGCCAGTCGGGCAGCCAGTAAAGCTTATCCATTTCGATGTAAGGCACCCCAAGGGTTGCCGCGAGACGGCGGGATAGCGTTGATTTCCCACTGCCGCTGGTACCGATGACATTAATCTTCATGACCTAAGCTGACTCACGTTCGACAAAATGAAAACCGATGTCCACCACCGCATCCTGCGGGGCAATGCCTTCAATGCGATCTGCCAGCAGCGTTGCGGCGCGTTGGCCGATCGCATGGCGATCGACACTGATGGTGGTTATAGACGGCCAGGTATCACCGGCAAAATCTAAGTCCCCAAAGCCAATCACCGCCAAATCTTGTGGCACACGCAGTCCGCGAGACTGGGCTTCCACGATAGCCCCCTGCGCCAGCGTATCTGAACTACAGACAATCACATCGTATTCACCCGCCTTGAGCAGGTCGCTGAGCCCCTGGCGACCCGAAACAAAACGGGCCGGTAATGCGACATCAACGGCAGGCGGATTCATAATGCCACTGCGTGCCAGTGCATCCGTTAATCCACTGCGACGCAGGGCGGCGCGGTTATCTACCGTCCAGAGTAAACCCGGCCGACGATAGCCTTTACGCACCAGATACTCGGCCGTCGCCTCCCCCACTTTTTCGTGAGAAAACCCCACCAGCATATCCAGCGGCGTGGGGGTTAAATCCCAGATTTCCACCACCGGCACGCTGGCATTCAGGATCACGCGTTTGAGCTCCGTGGAATGATGTATGCCAGTGAGCACAATGCCGTCAGGACGACGTGAGAGCAGCGTCGCAACCAGTTCCGCTTCGTTTTCCTGGGTGTAACCCGCCACGCACAGCAGCATATGGTAGCCGCGCTCCGCCAGTTCATCGCTGATGGTCTGAATCGTATCGACAAACATACTGTTGTTAATTTGCGGTACCACCACCGCAATGAGCTTACTGCGACGTGAAGCCAGCCCACCGGCCAGCGCATTGGGGATGTATCCCGTAGCTTTCACCGCCGCCAGCACTTTTTCGACGGTTTTCGGGCGCACAAGCTGTGGCGTGTTGAGTGCACGGCTGACCGTCATTGAAGAGAGACCCGCCGTACGGGCAACGTCTTCAAGAGTGGGCGCGCGAGGCGGAGTGGGACGTGTAGGTTTCGACATGTTGACTCACAACGGCGTGTTTTTGTGACGGGGATTATAGGCGATTTGTTAGATTTATTCGCGCATCACAACTCACCCTTTTGAACCTTGTAAATCAGCGAGTTATATCGAGGTTTTAACGCTAAATGTTATCGCTATCATTATAAAGACGTGTGCGTTAGGCGTGATTCCGAAATGTGATCGGTTTCAGGTTATGGTGCCATTCAAAACTGATTATTGTGATCTATTGTACATTTTGGCAGCAAAATTGTAGCGATGACGTCCTGGCTGGATTACAAATGTTAGCGCAAACATTAATACTATCCCGTCCACAGGAGTTGATCATGACTGTTAGTGCAAATTCTGATGCCGTCACCTACGCCAAAATGCAGGGCGCTAAAACAGCCGCGGAAACCGGCGACCGTATCGAGTGGGTTAAACTTTCCCTTGCCTTCCTGCCACTGGCGACTCCCGTCAGTGATGCCAAAGTACTGACCGGCCGTCAGAAGCCGCTGACGGAAGTGGCGATCATCATCGCCGAGATCCACACGCGCGATGGTTTTGAAGGCGTGGGTTTTAGCTATTCAAAACGCGCGGGTGGTCAGGGCATTTATGCGCATGCGAAAGAGATTGCCGAGAACCTGCTGGGCGAAGATCCCAACGATATTGATAAGATTTATACCAAACTGCTGTGGGCGGGTGCGTCCGTTGGCCGTAGCGGCATGGCGGTCCAGGCCATCTCCCCTATCGATATCGCACTGTGGGATATGAAAGCCAAACGCGCAGGTCTGCCGCTGGCAAAACTGCTGGGATCACACCGTGACTCCGTGCAGTGCTACAACACTTCCGGCGGCTTCCTGCATACCCCGTTGGATCAGGTACTGAAGAACGTCGTGATTTCACGTGAGAACGGTATCGGGGGTATCAAAATCAAAGTCGGTCAACCGGATACCAAAGAAGATCTGCGTCGTCTTACTGCGGTACGCGAAGCACTGGGTGATGACTTCCCGCTGATGGTGGACGCAAACCAGCAATGGGACCGTGAAACGGCGATTCGCATGGGTCGTCAGATGGAAAAATTCAATCTTATCTGGATTGAAGAGCCCCTGGATGCATACGATGTCGAAGGCCACGCACAGCTTGCTGCCGCGCTGGACACACCTATCGCCACCGGTGAGATGCTTACCAGTTTCCGCGAACACGAACAATTGATTCTGGGCAACGCCAGCGACTTCGTTCAGCCTGATGCCCCCCGCGTAGGCGGCATCTCACCGTTCCTGAAAATTATGGATCTCGCGGCGAAACATGGCCGGAAACTGGCACCGCACTTCGCGATGGAAGTGCATCTGCACTTGTCCGCTGCCTACCCCATTGAGCCCTGGCTGGAGCACTTCGAATGGCTAAATCCGCTGTTCAATGAGCAACTGGAGCTGCGCGACGGTCGTATGTATGTTTCTGACCGCCACGGCCTCGGCTTCAGTATTAGCGAACAGGCACGCGCCTGGACCCAGCAGAGCTGCGAATTCGGTAAACGCCCTTAACGTTACCAGGCGGGAGCCCTTCCCGCCTGTTTTAAAACTTTTTTATGCATAAAAATGGCGCGTCCTGCGCCACGCTGCTTCGCCATCATGGTTGTACTCCCGACGCGGCAGCGTTTTTTAATTTTTACGATATTCACATGCTTTGTTATCGCAATCATTTTATCGTGAATTTGCTTGCTGAATCACTGTATGTTTATTTGCGTTAAGATTGCATTTTTATCAGCGAGATATGTGATCATTCAAGCATATTGACACTTATAAAGTGGATCCTTTCTGTTGGTTTTAATATAAATGTTAGCGCAAACATAAAATATCAAAAGGAGCTATTAATGCATTCAGGTGCCGCCAGGGGTACTGATATTTAAGCCGAGAGAAAACGTAACTTTCCCGTTTAATTATTGCGTCGGGGTTCTCCGTCGCCGAGGAATCGATGATGAGTCATGTTATTAAGCGCACCAATGTGCGCCACGGTATTCTTATTTTCTTATTTCTTGCCACCGTATTTAACTATGCTGACCGCGCAACGCTCTCCGTTGTTGCGCCTATAATGAGTAAAGAATTAGGGTTCGACCCGGAAGCGCTCGGGCTGGCCTTTTCCGCGTTTGGTATCTCCTACGTAATTATGCAAATCCCGGGTGGCTGGCTACTCGACAAATATGGCTCGCGGTTGGTCTATGGCTGCGCGCTGATCGGCTGGTCCTTCGTCACCATGTTCCAGGGCACCATTTATATGTTCGCCAGCCCGTTGATTATACTGGTGATTTTGCGTCTGCTGATGGGTGCGATTGAAGCCCCTGCCTTCCCCGCAAATAGTCGCCTGAGCGTACAGTGGTTCCCGAATAAAGAGCGTGGATTTGTGACGGCGGTGTATCAAGCGGCGCAATATATTTCACTCGGTATCGTTACGCCGTTAATGACGTTGATTCTGCATAATATGAGCTGGCACTACGTCTTTTATTATATTGGCGCGATCGGTGTGGTGCTGGGCATTGTCTGGCTGGCAAAAATTCGCGATCCCTTACAGCACAAAAAAATTAATCAACAGGAGTTAGACTATATTCGTGAAGGAGGTGGTGAACCCACTCTTGGCAGTGCAAGCAAAAAAGAAAAAATCACCTTTGCGCAAATTAAAAGCGTCTGCGTTAACCGCATGATGATCGGCGTTTATATTGGTCAGTTCTGTGTCACCTCTATTACCTGGTTCTTCCTGACCTGGTT
>DFPL01000124.1 GCA_002377245.1 Enterobacteriaceae bacterium UBA3516 | reverse complement strand
AGCGCCACGATGGACTCGGCCTCTTCTTCCCCGGCCAGCACCCCACCTTTGAGTTTGAAGTCATTGAAGCCGTATTTTTCATACGCCGCTTCGGCCAGACGCACCACGGCATCCGGGGTCATCGCCTCGTCATGACGCAGACGGTACCAGTCGCATTTTTCATCCGGCTGGCTCTGATAGGGCAGCGGCGTCGCCTTACGGTTGCCGACGAAGAACAGGTAGCCGAGCATTTCCACTTCGCTGCGCTGCTGGCCGTCACCGAGCAGGGAGGCGACGTTGACGCCCAGATGCTTACCCAGCAGGTCGAGCATGGCGGATTCAATGGCGGTGACCACGTGGATGGTGGTGCGCAGGTCAAAAGTCTGCAGGCCGCGGCCCGCAGCGTCGCGGTCAGCAAAGGCGCTGCGCACCTCGTTGAGGACGTTTTTATAGGCGCCGAGGGTTTTGCCGGTAATCAGCGGGGCCGCGTCTTCAATGGTCTGACGGATTTTTTCGCCGCCGGGGACTTCGCCGACGCCGGTGTTGCCGGCGTTGTCGGTGATGATGACGATATTACGGGTGAAGAACGGTGCGTGGGCACCGCTCAGGTTCATCAGCATGCTGTCATGCCCGGCAACCGGGATGACTTTGACTGAGGTAACAACAGGAGTCGAACTTTGCGTACTCATCGTGAATCCTTTTGTCTGTTACTGACGTCCAAAGACCGGGCGTTTACGATCGAATGTCCAGCCTGGGATGAGGTACTGCATCGGACCGGCATCATTACGCGCACCGCCTGGCAGGCGTTTATAGGCAGCGTGGGCTTTCTCAATTTGCGCCCAGTCAATCTCCACGCCCAGACCTGGCGCATCCGGCACCGCAATCTGCCCGCCTTTGATTTCCAGCGGCTGCTTCGTCAGGCGCGCATCGCCTTCCTGCCAGATCCAGTGGGTGTCAATCGCGGTGGGATTTCCCGGTGCCGCTGCGCCCACATGGGTGAACATCGCCAGCGAGATATCAAAGTGGTTATTGGAATGGCAGCCCCAGGTCAGCCCCCAGTCGTCACACAGCTGCGCCACGCGCACGGCACCGGACAGCGTCCAGAAGTGCGGGTCCGCCAGCGGAATATCGACCGCATTAAGCATCACCGAGTGGCCCATTTCACGCCAGTTGGTGGCAATCATATTGGTTGCCACCGGCAGACCGGTGGCACGGCGGAACTCCGCCATCACTTCACGGCCAGAGAAGCCCTGTTCTGCACCACAAGGATCTTCCGCGTAGGTCAGTACATCCTGCAGCCCTTTGCACAGTTCGATGGCCTCATCGAGCAGCCAGGCGCCGTTCGGGTCTACGGTAATACGTGCATCAGGGAAGCGCTTTTTCAGTTCACGTGCGGTTTCGATCTCTTTCTCGCCCGGCAGAACCCCGCCTTTGAGTTTGAAGTCTTTGAAACCGTAGCGGTCCTGAGAGGCCTCTGCCAAACGCACCACCGCGTCGCTGTTCATCGCTTCCTGATGGCGCAGGTGATACCACTCATGGCTGCCGTCGGTTTTGTCGAGATACGGCAGATCGGTTTTGGTACGGTCGCCGATATAGAAGAGGTAACCCAGCACGGTTACCGCATCACGCTGCTTGCCCGGACCGAGCAGTTCACACACCGGGACGTTCAGCGCTTTGCCGAGCAGGTCCAGCAGAGCGGCTTCAAGCGCCGCCACTGCGTTGACGCGCAGTTCAAAGGTCCAGGCGCCTTTGCCGAAGTTATCAAAATCGTGTGCCTGATTACCTTTATGCACACGCTGAACCACTTTGTTGAGGCGGGCCACTTCCTGGCCGAGCACCATGGGGATCGCATCCACCAGGGTCTGATAAATCACTTCACCACCCGGGGCCTCACCAACGCCGGTATTACCGGCGTTGTCCGTGAGAACGACGATGTTACGCGTGAAATAAGCGTTATGTGCACCGCCAATGTTCATCAACATGCTGTCATGACCGGCGACCGGAATGACCTTCATATCTGTAACGACGGGGCTTGCTTGCGTACTCATAGTTATTGTCCTGTTACGGGTTTCAGTTCGATACGTTTGATATTGCCAACCAGCACCAGATAAGCCAGTACGGCAACCAGCGCGTGAATACCGACGTAGATCAGCGCGCCGTTAAACGAGCCCGTCGTCCCCACGATGTAGCCGATAGCAATCGGGGTCACGATGCCGGAAATGTTACCGAACATATTGAACAGACCGCCGCTCAGACCGCTGATTTCTTTTGGTGCGGTGTCTGCCATCACTGCCCAACCCAGCGCACCGATACCTTTACCGAAGAAGGCCATAGACATGAAGCCGATAATCATCCATTCCACGTCGGTGTAGTTACAGAACACCATCACCATGGAGAGCAGCATGCCCAGTACGATAGGTGTTTTACGCGCAATATTCAGAGAGCCGGTACGACGCATTAACCAGTCGGAGATAACCCCCCCGAGAACGCCGCCCGCAAAGCCACAAATGGCCGGAACAGAGGCGATAAAGCCCGCTTTCAAAATGGACATACCGCGAGCCTGGACCAGATAAACCGGGAACCAGGTGATAAAGAAGTAGGTCAGCGCGTTAATACAGTATTGACCGAGATAGATCCCCATCATCATGCGGGAACCGAGCAACTGCTTGATTTGACCCCATTTCACGCTGAACGGCACTTTAACGGCGTCTTTCTTCTGATCCATGTTGATCAGCGCGCCACCTTCAGCGATGTACTCCAGTTCTTTCTTGTTCGCTTTCGGGTGTTCGTTTGGCTCGTAAATCACTTTCAGCCAGATAAAGCTGATAACGATGCCCAAACCGCCCATGAAGAAGAACACGTGTGACCAGCCCACTTCATGGGTTAACCATCCCATGATCGGTGCGAAGATGACCGTGGCAAAATATTGTGCGGAGTTAAAAATCGAGACCGCCGTGCCCCTCTCCTGCGCCGGGAACCAAGCCGCCACTATTCGACTGTTACCCGGGAAGGACGGAGCCTCAGCCAGCCCTACCAGGAAGCGCAGGGTGAAGAGCGCGACGATGATGCCAAAGCCGCTGAAAATATCGACGAAGCCCTGCAGTAAGGTAAACAGGGACCAAATGAAAATGGACCAGAAATAAACACGTTTAGAACCGAAGCGGTCAAGCAACCAGCCGCCCGGAATCTGGCCGATGACATAGGCCCAGGAAAATGCGGAGAAAACATAACCCATACCGATCGGGTCAAGGCCAATGTCTTTGGCCATTTGTGAACCCGCAATCGACAGCGTCGCGCGGTCACCGTAGTTGAAGGAAGTGACGATAAACAGCATCACCACTATCCAGTAGCGGGCATTTGTGCGCTTTTCGGCGCTGCTCGCTGCTTGGCTTAATGAACTCATGGTTGTACTCCCGAAGCATAAATGTTCATGTACATTCATCCTGAACAGCGCAACCGGTAGGGGTAGTCAGGAAGATGTATTTGTGTTTTTCGCAGCTTGTCTTGCCGGGTCGCTATTCCCTGCGTACTGCGTTTTATGGACTGGCGAGAAAAGTATAAAAAGGGGTGGGTAATCTCTCACCGTGCAACCACACAACATTCCAGAGCCTGGTCAGTTGGGTTTAATGCATCAGCACAACGGGATGGGGAGTAACTCACGGAAATGAAAAGTTGGGGCGCTAACATTTGGTTAAAAGACGGGCAGTTTTAATTAATGTGAAACGCGTCGCTTGACGCAATGCAAGTGCACTTTTTTCGAGGGTGGAAGTGGAGATTTTACGGGCATATGCCAGAAGCTTACTCGTTTCAGTAACAGGATTGCGCCTTTCGTCGTTATTTATTCGCTAACCCGCTAAAAAAAGCAGTTAGCCCTCCGCGCAGAGGGAGGGCTAAACCTTATTTCAGCAACGTTGACCACTGCTCAACCCAAGGATTGGAGAGGGTTTCGGGTTCAGGATCTTCACTGGCGTCAATCAGGAGTACGTCGCCAACACGCTGTGCGTTTTGCTCTTGTAGCAAGGCATCAAACTGTTTGCCACCGCCGCAGAAATGGGAGTATGTGCTATCGCCCAAAGCAATGACCCCGTAATGCAGTTCGGGTTGGTAACCCAGACTGTCACGAATAAAATGAAACAGCGGCGCAATGCTCTCTGGCAGATCACCCTGCCCGGTTGTTGAGGTGACGATCAGCGCGTATTTATCCTGATAAATCGCCCAGTCAGCCGCTTGTGGATCTTCATACACCGTGGCCTTGTGGCCCTGTTCATTCAGAATGGCTTGCGCTTCCTCTGCTACCAGCAGCGCGTTGCCGTACATCGTGCCCACAAATATTCCGATTTCAGCCATGCCATGCACTCCTTGGGTTAATCACTGTGTCCGTCATCCTGACCGTTGAGCGAATCAAACTCAACCCTTTCATTCTCGGGGAGAACGCCACGCCAGCCGAAGTGCGACAGCGCCTGCATCCACACGTCATCCAGCCCGGCGCGCAGCGTCAGCGGCTCTCCGGTAAAAGGATGAGTCAGCGAGAGCTGACTTGCATGGAGCATCAGGCGATGGCAACCGAAATGGGCAGATGCACTACGATTCTGGCGCAGGTCACCGTGTTTGCTGTCACCAATGATAGGGTGACGAAGATGGGCAAGGTGGCGCCGCAACTGGTGTTTACGCCCGGTTTGCGGGTTCAGCTCAACCAGCCCATAACGGGTAGTGGGAAATTTACTGGTCGCCACCGGCATTTCAGCCGTGGCCAGGCCACGATAATGGGTGACGGCGGGCTGTGGGCCCTTATCTTCACGGGAAAATTTATCCGCGATTTTATCTAACTCTTCCACCAGGGGGTAATCGAGTACCGCCTCTTCCATCAACCAGCCGCGCACAATGGCATGGTAGCGTTTCTGCATCTGGTGTTGTTCAAACTGCTGTGACAACAACCGCCCCGCCTCGCTGGACAAGCCCATCAGCAGTACGCCCGAGGTGGGTCGGTCGAGGCGATGGGCGGTGAAAACGTGCTGACCAATTTGATCACGTACCGTTTGCATCACCACCACTTTCTCGTCTCTGTCGAGCCAGCTGCGGTGCACCAGCCAGCCGGAAGGTTTATTGACCGCAACCAGCCATTCGTCCTGGTAGATTATCTCCAGCATTATTCGTCTTCATCCGTGAAAAGCGCGTCCAGTGCGGCAAGCTGAGCAAGAAGCGGGTCTCTGGCAGGATGCGTGGAATCAAGGGCGATTTCATAATAAGGGGCAACGGCGAATGACGCAGGCAGAGGATGATTGCCATCCAGCAACGCATGCATACGCGGAATCAATACCCATTGCAGCCATTCGAAAGGCTCAAGCGTATCCATGCAAAAAGGCTGCGTGCTCTCAAATACGCTGGCATCCGGCGCAACAGCCTGCCACTGCCCCTGTTCACGCAGTAGCGTTTCGATGAGGTGTAATTGTTGGCGCACGCGCACATGTAATGTCATGGGAACCTCGGAAGAAAATCAGAATGGCGCGCAGAATAGCATTTGTGCCGGGGAAATAAAAAAAGGGAGCACTGTAGAAACAGTGCTCCCGGTTCGTTTCGCAGCAGTCCAGCTACTTTTGGTGCTCCCTGCTCATCCTTGACAACTTTTCCTGTGGTCTCCTGACCTGTTCATCCTTAAACCGTGCATCCTGCCCACATCACCCCGATGTGGAATAGCGTCATCCGTAAAGCGTGTCCTTGATCTTCATGATCCACCGAACATCCTGACCGGCTCTCGTTCTCCTTCCTGGAGGTGTCCCTTAATGCACTCCTGCAATTTCCTTTCGCTTCGTCCTGAAGCCTTTCCTTGTAGCACCGTCCTCGGTGTATCCCTGCTTCGAAACAACATCATCCTGATGTTCATTTCAGTGTGCGACTCCTTGTCGACGGGGAATAGAATCCCTTATTCCGCCCCGTCTTACAAGTGTGCTTAAGGCAAATATTTGCGTGGTTTACTATAAATAAACTAAGGTTATTATTTTTAATTAACTGATTTTGTTGATTTTAACATGTATGCAGGTGGCATGTACTGTAGGACGCCAGGCAGATCTCTCACAAGACGTGTAAGAGATCTCTCACAAGAATAGTAGTATCAGGGATTACAGAACTGGCTCAAGGCGGTTAAGGAAGTCCGCAAGAGTGGGGGCAAGAATCGTGCGCTGTTGACGGCCCAGCGTCTCTTTCACCACTTCGCCACTCAGGTTACAAAGCGAAATGACCTCGGTATCGCTCTCCAGCGTCGCGATAAACAAGGTGGGTGACAGCTTGAGTCTTTTTTGCGTGACAAGATGACCGATGAGGTTCTCCTGTACGCGTTGAAAATCGTCCGGGCTCCAGGTTTGCAATAGCGTGAACGTTTCAGACTGAAACCGTGCGCGCATATCCCCGGCGAACTGTGTGGTGTAGAAAGCATGAAACGCTGGTTGTACCACAATATCTAAGGCACGTTCAATCGCGTTTACATTCTGTGTGGGTATAAAGGGCTGAGGCTGCCAGGTTACCATAGTTTGTGTTGAAGAGATGATGCACGGGGAAGGTACGCCATAAAGCTCTTCACTTTGCGGCCAAGTGTGATAAGTGGTTTGCCAGGCGTCGCAGTAGCGTGCGGTAAAGGCTTCCAGGGCAACGGCAGTCTCTCTTTCCACGGGTTTCTCTCTTTCTCTAAGACAGGGTACACTTTGCGCCTAGTGTAACCGTAAAAATGGCAATGAAACATGTCTTCCTATGATAACCACCAGGCGCTGGCTGGCCTGACGCTGGGCAAAGCTACCGACTACCGCGACCAATACGATGCCAGCTTGTTGCAGGGCGTACCCCGCAGTCTGAACCGCGAACCTCTCGGACTTTATCCCGACACTCTGCCCTTTACCGGCGCGGATATCTGGACGCTGTATGAACTTTCCTGGCTCAACGCCAGGGGTTTGCCTCAGGTTGCCATCGGTCACGTCTCGCTGGATTACACCAGCGTGAATCTGGTGGAATCCAAGAGCTTCAAGCTCTATCTCAACAGTTTTAACCAGACGCGTTTCGCCTGCTGGGACGACGTGCAGAACACGCTCACGCGCGATCTCAGTGCCTGTGCCCAGGGCAATGTTACGGTGGCCCTTTATCGCCTGGATGAAATTGAAGGTCAGCCGATTGCCTCTTTCCACGGGAGTTGTATTGATGACCAGGACATTACCATCGACAACTACACGTTTGACGCAGACCTGTTGGCCGGCGCCGCCAGCGGCAAGGTAGTGGAAGAGACGCTGGTCAGCCACCTGCTGAAATCCAACTGTTTGATCACCCACCAGCCCGACTGGGGCTCCGTGCAGATTCAATACCGTGGACCCAAAATAGACCGCGAGCAGTTGCTGCGTTATCTGGTGTCATTCCGCCATCACAATGAATTTCACGAGCAGTGCGTTGAGCGCATCTTTACCGACATCCAACGCTTCTGCGCGCCAGAAAGCCTGAGCGTTTATGCCCGCTACACCCGACGCGGCGGACTGGACATCAACCCCTGGCGCACCAATACGCACTTTGATCCGGCCACCGGGCGCCTGGTTCGCCAGTAAGCGCACACTTTTTTTACGCTCTGCGAGAGAGATTCCACGCAGTAGGTTGTTAAACGTCATAAGCGGAGGCTATTGTAATCAGCAGGGAAGATACAATTTTCATCCCGTAAGGAGTTCACTTGATTACACATATTAGCCCGCTTGGCTCAATGGACATGTTGTCGCAGCTGGAAGTCGATATGCTTAAACGCACGGCCAGCAGCGACCTGTATCAACTGTTTCGCAATTGCTCGCTCGCCGTGCTTAACTCCGGTAGCCTGACAGACAACAGCAAAGAGCTGCTGTCGCGCTACGAAAGTTTTGATATCAACGTATTGCGCCGTGAACGCGGCGTGAAACTGGAATTGATCAACCCGCCTGAAGATGCCTTCGTGGACGGACGTATTATTCGTTCACTGCAGGCTAACCTCTTCGCTGTCCTGCGCGATATTTTGTTCGTTAACGGGCAAATACATAACGCAGGGCGTTTCCAGCATTTAAACCTGGAAAGCTCTACCCACATCACTAACCTGGTGTTCTCTATTTTGCGTAACGCCCGTGCCCTGCATGTGGGTGAAGCGCCAAATATGGTGGTGTGCTGGGGCGGCCACTCCATTAATGAGACCGAGTACCTCTATGCCCGTCGCGTCGGTACGCAGCTCGGCCTGCGTGAGCTGAACATTTGCACCGGCTGTGGGCCGGGCGCGATGGAAGCCCCGATGAAAGGTGCTGCGGTAGGCCACGCGCAACAGCGTTACAAAGACGGTCGCTTTATCGGCATGACGGAACCTTCCATCATTGCAGCTGAGCCACCGAACCCGCTGGTGAATGAACTTATCATCATGCCAGACATCGAAAAGCGTCTGGAAGCCTTTGTGCGCATTGCTCACGGTATCATCATCTTCCCGGGCGGCGTCGGTACCGCAGAAGAGCTGCTTTATCTGCTGGGTATTCTGATGAACCCGGCGAACAAAGATCAGGTACTGCCGCTGATCCTCACCGGCCCGAAAGAGAGCGCCGATTACTTCCGCGTGCTGGATGAGTTTATCGTCAATACGCTGGGTGAAAACGCGCGTAAGCACTATCGCATCGTGATCAACGATCCGGCTGAAGTGGCGCGTTTAATGAAAAAAGCGATGCCGCTGGTGAAAGAGAATCGCCGTGACACGGGCGATGCCTATAGCTTCAACTGGTCTATTCGTATAGCACCCGACCTGCAGGTGCCCTTCGAACCCACCCATGAAAATATGGCCAATCTTAAGCTTTACCCCGATCAACCGGTGGAAGTCCTGGCGGCCGATCTGCGCCGCGCCTTCTCGGGTATCGTGACCGGTAACGTAAAAGAAGTGGGGATTCAGGCTATTGAAGAATTTGGTCCGTTTAAAATCCATGGCGACCGCGAGATGATGCGTCGAATGGATGACCTGCTGCAGGGCTTTGTCGCCCAGCATCGTATGAAACTGCCAGGTTCTGCTTATATTCCTTGCTACGAAATCATCACCTGATCTTCTATGAAATCATTAGGGCAACTTATGTTGCCCTTTTCTTAACCCTCCCGAGCAAACGATTGCGTAGCAATTAACCAGCGAATTTTCATTCAGTAAACGGGCATTGGTTTAGATAAAACGCTAAACCCCACCTTGTTTACAGCTATTTTATCGTGTTTTACCCCTCTTTCTTTGAAAGCGAATCTCGCCAATGGTAGCCTTCGCGCCCATAAATTTTACCCATTTCTACGATTGCAGATATTTGACCTGATATTAACCACATAAAAAGTGGATTATTGCATTTGAGATCGCGATCACTGTTCTATTCATAACATATATGTATCTTTCCGCCCGCCAATAGTTACGGAAAGAAATTATAAAAAAACCGTAAATAACCGAATTTCATATTACCGCCGTGGTTTTTGGCCTTCGATTTGACCAAATAGCGGCACATTACAGCTCTGGAGATTTTTTGATGGAAACAACACAAACCGGCACCCTGGTTTCGGGTGGCACGCGCAGCGCATGGCGTAAAACGGACACCATGTGGATGCTGGGCCTGTACGGCACGGCTATCGGCGCAGGCGTGCTCTTTTTACCGATCAACGCCGGTGTGGGTGGGATGATCCCACTGATTATTATGGCGCTTATTGCTTTTCCAATGACCTTCTTTGCACACCGTGGTCTGACGCGTTTTGTGCTGTCGGGTAAAAATCCAGGTGAAGACATTACAGAGGTGGTTGAAGAGCACTTTGGTACCGGTGCAGGTAAACTGATCACCCTGCTCTACTTCTTTGCCATCTACCCGATTCTGTTGGTCTATAGCGTTGCTATCACCAATACCGTTGAAAGCTTTATGAGCCATCAACTGGGAATGACGCCACCGCCACGCGCTATCCTCTCGCTGATTCTGATCGTCGGCATGATGACCATCGTGCGCTTCGGCGAGCAGATGATTGTGAAAGCGATGAGCATTCTGGTATTTCCGTTTGTGGCTGCCCTGATGCTGCTGGCCGTCTACCTGATCCCGCAGTGGAGCACCACCGCACTGGACACCCTCTCCTTGGGCAGCGCAGCCCCTACCGGCAACGGTCTGTGGATGACGCTGTGGCTGGCGATCCCGGTTATGGTCTTCTCTTTTAACCACTCACCGATTATCTCCTCTTTCGCCGTGGCAAAACGCGAAGAGTACGGTGATGAAGCTGAACGCAAATGTTCCCGCATCCTGAGCTTCGCTCACATCATGATGGTGCTGACGGTCATGTTCTTTGTTTTCAGCTGCGTACTGAGCCTGTCCCCGGCAGACCTCGCCGCTGCCAAAGCACAGAACATCTCAATTCTGTCTTACCTGGCGAACCACTTTAACGCGCCGATCATTGCCTGGATGGCACCGATTATTGCAATTATCGCGATCACCAAATCCTTCCTTGGCCACTACCTGGGCGCACGTGAAGGCTTTAACGGCATGGTGATTAAATCGCTGCGTGGTAAAGGCAAGTCGATTGAAATCAACAAACTGAACAAGATCACCGCGCTCTTTATGCTGGTGACCACCTGGGCGGTTGCTACCCTGAACCCAAGCATCCTCGGGATGATTGAAAACCTGGGCGGCCCGATCATCGCGGTTATTCTGTTCCTGATGCCGATGTATGCCATTAACAAAGTCCCGGCCATGCGTAAGTACAGCGGCCACATCAGCAACGTCTTTGTTGTTGTTATGGGTCTGGTTGCCATCTCCGCGATCTTCTTCTCTCTGTTCAGCTAAACCTTTTGCGCCGTCTTTCAGGGCGGCGCCTCTCCCCCTCTTTTCTTTCTTCATGGATACTGCATCATGATCAGCGTATTCGATATTTTCAAAATCGGTATTGGCCCTTCCAGCTCCCACACCGTGGGGCCGATGAAAGCCGGTAAGCAGTTCACGGACGACCTGATCGCACGCGACATGCTGCGCAACGTCACGCGCGTAGTGGTAGATGTTTACGGCTCACTGTCCCTGACCGGCAAAGGCCATCATACCGATATCGCCATTATTAT
>DFPL01000360.1 GCA_002377245.1 Enterobacteriaceae bacterium UBA3516 | reverse complement strand
GCGCTGCACCGCAACAGCCGTATTCTGGTGATGGATGAGCCCACGGCCGCCCTCTCCTCCCGCGAAACCCACCGCCTGTTTGAACTGATTATGCGCCTGCGTGACGAAGGGATGGCAATCATCTACATCAGCCACCGCATGGCGGAAGTCTATGAACTCTCTGACCGGGTGAGCGTGCTGCGCGACGGGCAGTACGTCGGCAGCCTGACCCGCGACAAACTCAACGCCTCGGAGCTGGTGCGCATGATGGTGGGCCGTCCGCTAAGCGATCTCTTCAATAAAGAGCGGGATATCCCCAAAGGCGACCTGCGGCTTAACATCCATCACCTTACCGACGGCAATAAAATCCAGCCGGTCAGTTTGCAGGTGCGCTCAGGTGAAATCGTCGGTCTAGCCGGACTGGTGGGCGCGGGCCGCTCCGAACTGGCGCAACTCATTTTTGGCGTGCGTAAAGCCACCGGCGGAGTGATCGAAATTGATGGCGAGCCAGTAGTGATTCATTCACCGCGTGCCGCCATTGATTTGGGCATCGGGTTTCTCACCGAGAACCGCAAGGAACAAGGGCTGTTTCTGGAACTGGCGGCGCAGGAAAACATCACCATGGCGACCATCGAGCGTGATGCGAACTACGGCATGCTCGACCGCAAAAAAGCACAGACTATTTCTGACGAGGCGATCAAGTTGCTCAATATTCGCGTCCCCCACTCTCAGGTGCGGGCGGGCGGACTGTCGGGCGGCAACCAGCAAAAGCTGCTGATCTCCCGTTGGGTGGCTATCGGCCCACGTATTTTGATTCTCGATGAACCGACGCGCGGCGTGGACGTCGGGGCCAAGAGTGAGATTTACCGCATCATGAGTCAGATGGCACGCCAGGGCGTTGCCATCCTGATGATCTCCAGCGAATTACCGGAAGTGGTTGGCATGAGCGACCGCGTGTATGTCATGCACGAAGGCAGCATTGCCGGCGAGCTGGAGGGCCCTCGAATCACCCAGGAAAATATTATGACGCTGGCGACCGGCGTGAACGAATCCCATCACCAGGCGGTGCACCATGACTGAACCCAAAGAGACTTCTGCCACCACGCCACAGCAGGTGGCGAAATCGGCCTCGGCGAAAAAAATGCTGATGGGCGATCTGATGCAAACGGTCGGTATTTTGCCGATCCTGATCCTGATTGTGGCGGTGTTTGGTTTTATCGCACCGAACTTCTTTACCGAAAGCAACCTGCTCAACATTACCCGTCAGGCGTCGATCAACATCGTTCTGGCGGCGGGGATGACCTTCATCATTCTGACCGGGGGTATCGACCTGTCAGTGGGGTCCATTCTTGGCATCACGGCGGTGGCGGCGATGGTGGTCTCGCTGATGCCCGAACTGTCGATGCTCTCCGTGCCCGCCGCGCTGATGCTGGGTATGGCGCTGGGTCTGTTTAACGGTGCGTTGGTGGCTTTTGCCGGGTTACCGCCCTTTATTGTCACCCTTGGCACTTACACCGCCCTGCGCGGGGCTGCCTATCTGCTGGCGGATGGCACCACGGTGATTAACTCCAGTATCGGGTTTGAGTGGATAGGCAATAACTACCTCGGGCCGGTGCCGTGGCTGGTGGTGATTGCGCTGGCGGTCATTGCCATCTGTTGGTTCATTCTGCGTCGCACCACGCTCGGCGTTCATATCTACGCGGTGGGCGGCAACATGCAGGCGGCCCGCCTCACCGGGATCAAAGTGTGGCTGGTGCTGCTGTTTGTGTATGGCATGAGCGGCCTGCTTTCCGGCCTGGGCGGCGTGATGAGCGCCTCCCGTCTTTACAGTGCCAACGGTAACCTGGGCATGGGGTATGAGCTGGATGCCATCGCAGCGGTCATCCTCGGCGGCACCAGTTTTGTCGGTGGTATCGGCACCATCACCGGTACCCTGGTCGGCGCATTAATTATCGCCACGCTGAACAACGGCATGACGCTGATGGGCGTGTCCTACTTCTGGCAACTGGTGATCAAAGGGGCGGTGATCATCATTGCAGTGCTGATAGACAAATACCGTACCCGACATCATCAAAGTGCATAACAAACCTGCCGGATGGCGGCGCACGCGCCTTATCCAGCCTACGAACGGGTAGGCCTGATAAGCGCAGCGCCATCAGGCGTTAATAAAAAAAGACCCTACAGAGGATTTAAGCATGAGATTGAAGCCACTTGTCACCGCGCTCTGTGCTGGCGCACTGCTTGCCGCAATGCCGTTTGCGCAGGCAAAAGATCTGAAATCTATCGGGGTAACGGTGGGCGATCTTGCTAACCCGTTCTTCGTGCAAATCACCAAAGGGGCTGAGCTTGAGGCACGCAAGCTGGCGGGCGATAACGTCAAAGTGACGCTGGTCTCCAGCGGCTACGACCTGGGCCAGCAGGTGGCGCAAATCGATAACTTCATCGCCGCCAAAGTGGACATGATTATCCTGAATGCCGCCGATTCCAAAGGTATTGGGCCTGCGGTCAAACGCGCGAAAGATGCGGGCATCGTGGTGGTGGCGGTTGACGTCGCGGCGGAAGGGGCGGATGCCACCATCACCTCCGATAACACCCAGGCCGGAGAAATGGCCTGTAAGTACATTACCGATCGCCTGAAAGGCAAAGGCAATGTGGTCATCATCAACGGACCGCCGGTATCTGCGGTGCAGAACCGTGTAGAAGGCTGCCAGACCGAATTCAAGCGCCACCCGGATATCAAAGTGCTTTCACATAACCAGAACGCCAAAGGCAGTCGTGAAGGCGGCCTGGAAATCATGACCTCGTTGCTGGCCGCCAATCCGAAAATTGACGGCGTGTTCGCGATTAACGATCCGACGGCGATCGGCGCGGATCTGGCGGCGAAACAGGCACAACGTAACGAGTTCTTTATCGTTGGCGTCGATGGTTCGCCGGACGGCGAAGAAGCGCTGAAGCGTGAAAATTCGCTGTTCGTCGCCACCCCGGCGCAGGATCCGCAGGTGATGGCGGCGAAAGCGGTGGAGATCGGTTACGACATTCTGCAAGGCAAAGCGGCGCCAAAAGAGCCGGTGCTGATCCCGGTGACCATGATCGACAAGCAAAACGTCGGCACCTATAAGGGCTGGACGGTTAAGTAAGATTTATGCGGCCTGACGCCCTCACCCTACCCCTCTCCCACCGGGAGAGGGAACTGTTTTCTCCCTCTCCCTTGAGGGAGAGGGTCGGGGTGAGGGGGTCTTCTGCAAACTTAAGGAGATCGCCATGAAACGCTCCGATATCAATGAAATTCTTGGCCACACCCGTCAGTTCTTTTCCATGCATGACGTGCACTTACCGCCGTTTGCCAGTTTTCCCCCTACCCAATGGCGACAGCTCGACAAAGAAGCCTGGCGCGAAGTCTTCGACCTCAAGCTTGGCTGGGATGTCACCGCCTTTGGCAGCAGCGATTTTTATGCCCAGGGGCTGACCCTTTTCACTCTGCGCAACGGCTCCCCAAACGGCACGCCTTATGCCAAATGTTATGCCGAGAAAATCATGCACGTGCGCGACGGGCAGGTGACGCCGATGCATTTTCACTGGCGCAAGCGTGAAGACATTATCAATCGCGGCGGCGGCAATTTAATCATCGAGTTATGGAATGCCGGGGCCAGAGAAGAGACCGTCAACAGCGACGTGACGGTCGTGATTGATGGCTGCATTCAAACGCATGCCGCAGGCAGCCAGTTGCGCCTTTCTCCGGGGGAAAGCATCTGTCTGACACCGGGCTTGTACCACAGCTTCTGGGGCGAAACGGGCTTTGGTGATGTGCTGGTCGGTGAGGTCTCATCGGTCAACGACGACGATCACGATAATCACTTTCTGACCCCCGTGGATCGCTATATCGACATTCTGGAAGACGAAGCCGCACAGTTGGTGCTGTGTAATGAATACCGTCTGTTTCTGGATTAAAGGAGATTCCCATGCCGTTGATTTCGCTTGCTGAAGGTTTAACCCATGCCCGTGAGCACCGCTATGCGCTGGGCGCTTTTAACGTGCTCGACTCCCATTTCTTACGCGCCCTGTTTGCCGCGGCAAAACAGGAACGCTCGCCGTTTATTATCAATATTGCCGAAGTCCATTTTAAGTATGTCTCCCTTGATTCACTGGTTGAAGCGGTAAAGTTTGAGGCCATGCGCAGCGACATCCCGGTGGTGCTCAACCTTGACCACGGCCTGCATTTTGAATCGGTGGTGCGCGCGCTTCGGCTTGGTTTTAGCTCGGTGATGTTCGACGGCTCAACGCTGGAGTATGAAGAGAACATTCGCCAGACGCGGGAAGTGGTGAAGATGTGTCACGCGGTGGGCGTGTCGGTTGAAGCCGAACTGGGGGCGGTCGGTGGTGATGAGGGTGGCGCACTGTATGGCCACGCTGACGAAGCCTTCTTTACCGACCCTGCCCTCGCCCGTGACTTTGTCGATCGTACCGGCATTGACACCCTGGCGGTGGCCATCGGTAATTCACACGGAAAATACAAAGGGGAACCGAAGCTCGACTTTGCGCGGCTGGAGGCTATTCGCCAGCAAACCGGCCTGCCGCTGGTGCTGCACGGCGGCTCCGGGATTAGCGATGATGATTTCCGCCGTGCCATTTCGCTCGGCATTCATAAGATCAACTTCTACACCGGCATGTCTCAGGCAGCACTCGATACCATCGAAGCACGGATGGCCGATCGCCAGCCGGTGTATGACGAGTTCGCCCAGTTATTGTTGAGCATTGAAGAGGCCATTACCGATACCGTTGCCGGGCAAATGCGGATCTTTGGCAGTGCGGGGCAAATCTGATGGTGCGCCAGGGGATTATCGCCGCCGGGAATATGCTGGTCGATCATGTTCATCAGATTGTGCAGTGGCCTGAGCGCGGCTGGCTGGCAGAGATCACCCAGAGCGAGCGCTCCACCGGTGGTGCGCCGCTTAACGTGCTGCTGACGCTGGCAAAAATGCGCACCGGTATGCCGCTGCAGGCGGTGGGTCTGGTGGGTGAAGACAGCGACGGCGACTATATTATGGCGATGCTGGAGCAATACCACGTCAATCGCCAGCATGTGCAGCGCACCCACGCGGCTCCGACCTCCATGTCGCAGGTAATGACCGACCCTACCGGGCAGCGCACCTTCTTCCACTCTCCCGGTGCCAACCGGCTGTTGGATCTGCCCGCGTTTGATCAGCTGGATACGTCGATGAAAATTTTCCATCTCGGCTATCTGTTGCTGCTTGATAGCCTGGACATGCCGGATGAGGAGTATGGCACCCGCAGCGCTCGCCTGTTGGCCGGGATGCGTGAGCAGGGGTATGAGACCTCGCTCGATCTGGTCTCCCGCAAAGGCGACCCTCGCTATCAGCCGCTGGTGATTCCCTGTCTGCCACATCTGGATTATCTGGTGATTAACGAGCTGGAAGCCGGGGAGTTTAGCGGGCTGGACATGCGCACAATCGAGGATGCCCCCCATATCGACAATATCGCCACCGCTGCCGCACAACTGTTGCAGGCTGGCGTGAAACAGCGCGTGGTGATTCATTGCCCGGAAGGCGCGTGGGGATTGCAGGCCGGCAGCGAGGGGCAGTGGGTCGCGTCACGGATGCTGAAACAGGAAGAGATTGTGGGCAGCGTCGGTGCCGGCGATGCCTTCTGTGCAGGTCTGTTGTATGGCTGCCATGAACGCTGGTCGTTATCACGCAGCATTCAGCTGGCACACGCCTGCGCCCGCGCCAGCCTGTTGTGCGCCAACGCAATCGACGGGGCGAAGTCGCTGGATGAGCTGAAAACGGAGCTGCCGGATGCGGCGTAAATAATTACGCCGCTTTCTCACTGTGAGCCACGTCGGCGGCAAACACATAGCCGAGGCCGCGAAGCGTTTTGATAAGCACTGGCTGATGCGGATTAATTTCGATCTTGCGCCGCAGGCGCATGATCAACACATCAATGGTGCGATCGAATACCTCGACGCTTTCGCTGTGGGTCAGCNNGCAGCGTGCCGGGTCGAGATGCCAGCCATTAAAACTGAAGCCGGGCATTTTTATGGTCTGCGTTTCTGCCGCCAGTGCGCCGGTTCGCCGCATGACCGCTTTGACCCGCGCCACCAGCACGCGCGCATTAAACGGCTTACCGATATAGTCATCGGCCCCCATTTCCAGACCGACCACCACATCGGACTCACTGCCAAGGCCCGTGAGCATAATAACCGGCAATTCCGGGCGCTGTTTTTGCAACTGCTGTAACACCATTAAGCCGTTGATGTCCGGTAACACCATATCCAGTAGCACCAGCGCAATTTCCGGGTGACCCGCCGTTGCCGCGATGGCATCCAGCCCATTGTGACAAACGTGAACAGTAAAAACATGCTCGCTGAGCACGTCGCTAAGCAACTCACAGACCGCCAGGTCATCATCCACTATCAGAATTGCAGGTTTCAT
>DFPL01000165.1 GCA_002377245.1 Enterobacteriaceae bacterium UBA3516 | reverse complement strand
GCCAGCGGCGGCGTGGGCAGCACCGCCGTTGTCCTGCTTAAAGCGCTGGGTTATACCGTTGTCGCAGTCAGCGGGCGTGAATCTACCCACGATTTTCTGCGTCAGCTGGGCGCTGATGAGATCCTGCCGCGGAGTGAATTCGAAGAGACCCGTCCATTAGAAAAACAGCTGTGGGCCGGTGCGGTCGACACCGTTGGCAGCAAAGTGCTGGCGAAAGTCCTGGCGCAGACCAACTACGGCGGCTGTGTTGCCGCCTGCGGTCTGGCGGGCGGTTTTGACCTGCCAACCACCGTGATGCCGTTTATCCTGCGTAACGTCCGCCTGCAAGGGGTGGATTCCGTGATGGTCCCAACCGCCGAGCGTGCCGCAGTCTGGGAACGTCTGGCCCGAATCCTGCCGGAAAGCTACTACCAGCAGGCCTCTACGGAAATTGGTCTGGAGCAGACCCCAGCCTTCGCCGCCGACTTCCTGAGTAACAAAATCCAGGGCCGTACACTGGTGAAAGTCAGCGGGTAATTATCCCTCTCCGGTATGGCATTCGTCATACCGGAACCTCAGGCCAATCCTAAAACCTGCTCTTCTCTTTTTGTTTCATAAAGCTGTGACATACTGTTGTTCACAGCCGCACACCCGTGAAACAAGGAGTAAATGATGAATAATAAGGGTGCAAATCTGACCCCTGAAGAGGCGCTGGACCAGCTGGAAGCGCTCTATAACCAGTCGGTGAATAACCTGCGCGATGCTATTGGAACCTATATTGAAAACGGTTCGCTTCCCACCCCAGAAGCCAGAATTAAAGGCCTGTTTGTCTACCCGGAGCTCTCCGTAAGCTGGGACGGCAGCGCGACAAACCCACCGAAAACCCGTGCCTATGCCCGTTTCACCCATTCCGGCTGCTACACCACCACCGTAACCCGTCCGGCGTTGTTCCGTCCCTATTTGCATGAACAACTCCTTTTGCTTTGCCAGGATTATGGCGCCCATATTGAAGTCAGACCGTCTGCCCATGAGATCCCCTACCCCTACGTCATTGACGGTTCAGAGTTAACCCTCGACCGTTCCATGAGCGCCGGGCTTACGCGCCACTTCCCTACCACTGAACTGGCGCAAATTGGTGATGAAACGGCTGATGGCCTGTTCCACCCCACCGAGCTTTACCCGCTGTCGCACTTCGATGCACGCCGTGTCGATTTTTCGCTTGCCCGTCTGCGCCACTACACCGGCACGCCGGTTGAACACTTCCAGCCGTTCGTGCTTTTCACCAACTACACCCGTTACGTGGATGAGTTTGTCCGCTGGGGTTGCAGCCAGATCCTCGATCCGGACAGCCCCTATGTGGCCCTCTCCTGCGCCGGAGGCCACTGGGTGACCGCCGACACCAACGCACCGGAAGAAGCCATCTCCGATTTGGCGTGGAAAAAGCACCAGATGCCGGCCTGGCATTTGATCACCGCCGACGGCCAGGGCATTACGCTTATCAATATTGGCGTCGGCCCCTCCAATGCCAAAACCATCTGTGACCACCTGGCAGTACTCCGCCCGGATGTCTGGATGATGATTGGCCATTGTGGCGGGCTGCGCGAAAGCCAGTCGATTGGCGATTACGTCCTGGCACACGCCTACCTGCGTGACGATCACGTTCTGGACGCGGTGCTACCGCCAGACATTCCTATTCCAAGCATCGCAGAAGTGCAACGTGCGCTGTATGACGCGACCAAAGAAGTCAGCGGTATGCCGGGCGAAGAGGTTAAACAGCGGTTGCGTACCGGCACGGTGGTGACCACCGACGACCGTAACTGGGAATTGCGTTACTCCGCCTCGGCGCTGCGCTTTAACCTCAGCCGCGCGGTGGCTATCGACATGGAAAGCGCCACCATTGCCGCTCAGGGCTACCGCTTCCGCGTCCCTTACGGCACGCTGCTCTGCGTCTCCGATAAACCCCTGCATGGTGAAATCAAGCTGCCGGGTCAGGCTAACCGTTTTTACGAAGGGGCCATTTCCGAACATTTGCAGATTGGCATCCGGGCGATTGATCTGCTGCGCGCTGAAGGCGATAAATTGCACTCACGCAAACTGCGCACCTTTAACGAACCCCCGTTCCGTTAATGATTGTCCCGATAAAAAAATAAAGAAGGATTCTTATGCAAAACCCAACTCCCCTTGCGTCGTTACGCACGCTGCTGTCGGCCATGGATGTCGACGGCATGATTGTCCCCCGTGCCGATGCGTACCAGAGCGAAGACTGCGCGCCTCATGATGACAAACTCGCCTGGCTCACCGGTTTTACCGGTTCGGCGGGCCTGGCGCTGGTACTGCGTGACAAGGCGCTGATGTTTGTTGACGGGCGCTATCAGGTGCAGGTGCGCAATGAAGTGAATCTCGATGACTTTGAGATTCATCATCTGCACAATGAACCGCTGGCCGAGTGGCTGAATGCCTGCCTGCCCGCAGGTAGTCGTATCGCCTTTGAGCCGATGCTGATGGTCAACAGTCAGTTTAGTGCGCTTGACGCCACTCATTGTGAGCTGGTGCCACTGAGTGAAGATCCGTTTAATGCCATCTGGCTGGATCGCCCTGCCCCGCCCTGTGGTGCCATTCACGAAATGCCGGTAGAAATCAGCGGCGAAAGTAGCCCTGATAAACGGGCGAGGATCGCCGCAATACTGGCAGAAAAAGGGGCCGATCTGTTGGCCATTACGCAGCCGGATAACATCGCATGGCTGTTGAATATTCGGGGTTCTGACGTCGCAATGAACCCGGTTGCTCACTCTTTTGCCCTTCTCAGCCGCGACGGCGACATCGAGTGGTTTGTCGATCACCGTAAGACGCACTGTCTTTCAGGAACGCTGAAATCGTCGCTGCGACTGTCGGCATGGCAGAACTTCCTTCCCCACTGCCAGCAAATTGCACCGGGTAAAAAAGTCATGCTCGACGCCGATTACGCTCCGGTTGCACTGCGTTTTGCTATCGAGCAGCACGGTGGCGAGATCCTCTGGCAGGCCGATCCTATTACCTTCATCAAAGCGCAAAAAAATGATGTCGAGTTGGCAGGATATCGCGACAGCCACCGCCAGGATGGCGCAGCGTGGGTGAACTTTTTGGCCTGGCTTGCCGATGAAGTTCCGGCCCGTGAAGCCGCAGGCCATCCGCTGACGGAACTGGAGGCGCAGGATAAGCAGTTGATTTTCCGCCAGCAGCAGCCGGGGTTTATTCAGCAGAGTTTTAGTACCATTTCGGCGTCTTCAGACAATGCGGCGATGTGCCACTATCACTCAAGCGAAGCCACTAACGCGGCCATCACCCAGGCCAACTTTTACCTGAATGATTCCGGCGGCCAGTATCACAACGGCACCACTGACGCTACGCGTACGCTTTCGTTTGGTTTTCTCTCCGCTGAACACCGTCAGCACTATACCGCCGTGCTGAAAGGTTTTCTGTCGATGCTGATGCTGCAATTCCCGAGCGGTACACAAGGTCACCAGATTGATGCCTTCGCCCGCCGTTCACTCTGGGATTTGGGTCTGGATTTTGACCATGGCACCGGACACGGCGTCGGGCACCAGTTACTGATCCATGAGCAGCCGCAGCGTATTGCCAAAAAGGTCAATCCCTGGCCGCTGGTCGCCGGGAACATCATGACCGTTGAGCCTGGCTATTATCGAACAGGCCATTACGGTATTCGCATTGAAAATCAGGTTGAAGTGGTGGAAAGCCTCCCGGGATTTTGTCGTTTTCGTTCGCTGACGCTGGTTCCCATTGATTTACGTCAGGTCGAGGGGTCTCTCCTGTCAGATCAGGAAAAACAGTGGCTCAACGACTACCACCAGTTGGTGAGAGAGATACTGCTGCCGCTGGTCGAGACCCGTGCTCAGTCCTGGTTACTTTCCGCAACCGAACCGTTTATTGATTAACAATCTACCCAAACCCTGTAGCACCGCTGTTACAGGGTTAATGATAATCTTCTCATGATTTCACTTTGCCTGATTCTTATCTTCTCAGGGATATTCATTTATTCTTTAGCTGTAATGAAATACCTTTCCTGACATAGCCTTACCCGCCACGTGGTATTGTTTGCTTGCCTGAAACCCAGTAAGTGGATTAATATCCTTAGGATTTTTCCTAAGTCAAATTGATTAATTCTTATTTTCATCTCAGCAACAAGAGTTTTATTGCTTTTGTTTTGTTCAGCTATATAGAATAAACGGGCTAATACCAGGATGCCCAGAGGTTTCAAGGGAATGAATTTTCTTATAAATATTGATAACAACCCGCTGTTCTCTACTGGCATTGTTGGTTTAATTCATAAAGCCATTAAAGAATGTAATATTGCGTCACCTTTTGTAAGTTCAGATTTCACTGCGGAAAATATTCATAAAGCCGATTACATCTTTATGACCCTTTGCCCTGGTGAGTATTTTCTCTGTTTTAAGGATTTAATAAACAGAAAGAAGTCGGTTAACACTTTTATTTTCATCGGTAGCGAGACGCTGCCTGCCAGACACAGCCTGCCAGAATGCATTAAAGAGGCTCGCTTCTTTTCCCAAAAGGCAGGCGCGGACGTAGTGTATGAGGCGCTGCTCAACGCGCTACGAGGTGTTGCGCCCGAGCGAGAAAGCAATCAAAGCCCTGGCAAGAGTGTTTATGCCTGCATCAATTGTAATTATCGTGCGCTTTCCTTTACTCAGGAAAAGATTGCCCGCGGCCTTAACAGCTGCTTAGGCATGAATGATATTGCCGATCGGATTGGCATTACCTATAAGACTGCTGTTAGTCATAAAAAGAACATCATGAATAAATTCAATCTCAATAACAAACTGGAACTCTATGAATTCATTGCTCAGTACCATAAAAGAAAACACTGATTCTTTTTACGGAGCCTGAAATGCTGGGTCGATTAAAGCATGCATTGCTCTCGGAAAATATTCATCTTAAATACCAGCCTGTCTATTCTCTCTCCCATGAAGAGGTCGTGGGTTTCGAGGCATTATTACGCTGGCGCGATCCGCATTATGGTAGTGTCTGCCCTGAAACCCTCGTGACGCTAGCGGCACAGCATGGCCTGATGAATACCGTTTCGGTGTATGTGATTAAAAAAGCGCTTTCGCAGATGGCCCATTTAATAAAAGCGCATCATCTTTTCATAAGTTTTAATCTCCATCCAACCGATTTCCTTTCGCATTCATTTAAGGACTTCTTATTTTCTGCACTGGCCCGGTATCAACTTACGGCCTCTGACCTGATGCTCGAAATCACCGAGGTGCCCTGCCACGATCTTAGCGCGCTTAATCAAAATGCTCAGCTGCTTGCAGAAAAGGGGTTTCGTCTTGCCCTGGATGACTTTGGCAAAGGCTGCTCCGACAGCGAACGTCTGCGGGCGCTGCCCGTTACCGACGTTAAAATAGACCGCTTATTAACGCATGCGCTGTGTGAAGGTCTCGGTAACGGCCATGGGTCCGACGCGCAAAAACACTGCGATTCGCTCTATCGGTTCCCGTACCCGCTTATTTTTGAAGGCGTGGAAACGCAGGCGCAGCTGACCTGCCTGCGTGAACGCTTCCCGCGTGCGCGGGTGCAGGGATGGTACTTTTCAAAAGCGGTACCTATTGAAGGGGTGAGAAGGTTGCTGGGTGAGTCTGTAGCCTGAGTCAAAGGGTGAAGGGAGGCAGGGATTTAAAAGCAAAAAGCCTGCTTAAGTTTCCTTAAGCAGGCTTTTTAAATTTGGCTCCTCTGACTGGACTCGAACCAGTGACATACGGATTAACAGTCCGCCGTTCTACCGACTGAACTACAGAGGAATCGTGTGAACGAGGCGCATATTAACGAGGCCTCCTGCCCTTGTCAAAGGCTGTTTTCACAAAAACGATCGTTTGCCGATTTATTCTCCACTCTGTGGGAAAATGAAGCGCTTACGTGTTGTCGCGCGGGACTTTTGGGTATTTCCACAACCAGCGACCGCTTACCATACGCCAGTAGAAGAGGATGCCGCGCACCGCCCAGTCGAGCACCATTCCAAGCCAGACGCCGACCACGCCCATACCAAGCATAATTCCCAGCGTGTAACCCGCGACGACACGACAGCCCCACATCCCGAGCATCGACACCCACATCGCGAAACGCGCATCACGCGCGCCCTTCTGGCCCGCAGGCAGTACCCATGAGGCGGCCCAGATAGGCATAAATGCGGCGTTAAGCCAAAGCAGCGTTTTCACGACCTCTTTAACATCCTCTTCATGGGTATAGAACGAGGCCAGTAGCCCGGCAAAAGGTGCGGTACTCCAGGCAATAAGCGTCAGGACAATCGTCGACAGCCAGAAGACATGACGCAGCTGGCGCTCAGCCTGCCCCCTTTGTCCTTTGCCCAGGCGCTTGCCGGTGATGATGGTTGATGCAGAACCGAGGGCGTTACCCGGCAGGTTAATCAGCGCCGCTACCGAGAAGGCGATAAAGTTACCGGCGATGACGTTGGTGCCCATCCCCGCCACGAACATTTGCGTTAGCAGTTTCCCGCCGTTAAACAGCACCGATTCAATGCTGGCCGGAATCCCAATCCCCATCACTTCCCAGATAATGGCGAAGTTAAGCGGTTGAAAATAACTTTTCAGGCTGATGCGCAGCGCCGGATTAAAGCCAATCATCAGAACCCAGATAATGGCGACCGCGCCAATGTATCGGGAGATGGTTAACCCCAGGCCAGCACCAGCAAAGCCCATCCCCGGCCAGGAGAAGAGACCATAAATCAATACACTACTGATGATTATGTTGAGGATATTCATCCCGCCGTTGATCAGTAGCGGAATTTTCGTATTCCCGGCACCACGCAGCGCCCCGCTCCCAATCAGCGTTATCGCCGCCGCCGGGTAGCTCAACACCGTCAATTCCAGGTAGGTCAGCGCCAGGGCTTTTACTTCCGGTGTCGCGGCACCGGCAATAAAGTCGATGATTTGCGTGCCGAAGGCGTGGATGACCGCCGCCAGCAAAATGGCAAACAGCGTCATGATCACTAACGACTGACGTGCTGCCGCCCTTGCTCTGCGCTTATCGAGCTTACCAAGGCTGAAGGCTACCACCACCGTCGTCCCGAGATCGATGGCGGCAAAAAACGACATCACCACCATGTTGAAGCTGTCGGCCAGCCCTACCCCGGCCATGGCTTCTTTACCCAGCCAGCTCACAAGGAAAGTACTGAGAACGCCCATCATCAGGACACAGGTGTTTTCAAGGAAGATCGGGATGGCGAGCGGGGTGATTTCTCGCCAGAAGAGGACTTTGTAGCTCTTGCGTTTGGCGTACCATGGCGTACGCATGACGGCCTGGCGTATTGGGGCGACGACGTTCAAAATTGACCTTAGAGAGAAAGATGAAACTTCATTTCAAATAATGGGGGAGAATCGCTGATCCTGCAAAGCATTTCCAAAAATTTGTCGTTAATTACAGCAAACTGACGCGATTTGCGGCAGTTGCACAACGCTTTGGGAAATGAGGTTTGACAAAAGTTTTTTCGCCGTTAAGATACGACTCCACACCGATTCCTCTGTAGTTCAGTCGGTAGAACGGCGGACTGTTAATCCGTATGTCACTGGTTCGAGTCCAGTCAGAGGAGCCAAATTTAAAAAGCCTGCTTAAGGAAACTTAAGCAGGCTTTTTGCTTTTCTGCCGCGCGATGCAGTATCAGCTCAGAATGGCTTCCAGTCTGGCCAGCACTTCATCCACGACAGCATCGGGTATGCGTTCCAGTCGCTGACCGCTCCGGGCTCCCATATCAAGGGTTCTGGGCTGATCGCAGCGAATAACCCCCGTTGTTTTTGTTCCCGCACCATCCAGTGAGACGGTAAAGCCAGCCGTACGGGCAAAGTTCCCGCCGCTGGTGATGGGAACAACAACCGGTAGCCGGGTCAGTTTGTTAAATGATGCCTTCGATACGATCAGCACCGGACGTTTTCCCCTTTGCTCATGTCCGGCAATCGGATCCAGTGAAACGAGCCAGATTTCCCCTCTGTCCATTTACAGGATCTCCTTGCCCACCGCAGACGCATCAATCCATTCCCGATCCTCTTCGCTCATTTCGGCGTGCGGATCGCACTGCGCCAGCAGCTCCTCAAGCGAATAACGGAGCCGTTTCTGGGGTTCAATAATCAGGCAGCCATTATCAATGGTCATGCCCACTTCGCTGTCCGTCGACAGCTCCAGCATTTTCAGCAGGGCGGGAGGAACCGCCAGCATGATGGAGCCACCGACCTTTTTCAGGCGAGTTGTATACATAGAGCACCTCCGAGTATTATATTTTAATATAACATCTACGACGGGCGATGCACAATTATTCATCAGATTCATGGTGGCTGGTGTCCTTACCCTGGCGAAGCCCAATAATCCATAAGGCGAGCTTTCCGGTTATTTTTACAGATAGAGTTGCTGATAAAAGGCAATCTCTCTTGCGCCATAGCGCATACCTTGCAGTTGATAGTGCGGCACGCGCTAAACATGGTCGATAGTAGAAAACTGTTTTTGCGATTCAAAGGATTATGACGGATCGGATAAACAAAATGCGGCGCAGCTTCCGTATCCGGGCTGCGCCGCAGGAACATCAGCGGTAGCGCGAAGGCCAGATTTGCTCAGGCGCGATGTCTAACGCTTCAGCAATCAATCTTTCACCTTTGGGCCAGCGGCGGTTAAGGGCGTTGGTCAGCGTGGAGGGCGCCAACCGTGACGAGACCGCAGCGTCTAACTACGTCGCCTTACACAACGGGCAATTGTGGCAAAATTTTTCAGGCTGCGTGGCCTTGTAATAAAAACAGCAGGTACGGCGAAAACGGACCTGGTTTCCTGCCGCATCTTTTTGCAGCGGTCGTCGAAAGCGCTTAAGGGGATTCCAGTCCAAGCCAAACAGTGCCGGGTCGGCCTGCTCCAGCAGCCAGTTAAAGTCCTCCTGCTGGCGCTGCGCTTGCTCCGCGTTTAACCCCTCCATCCGCCCCTGATACAGGGAGTAGACCCGCACGGCGGTATTTTCCCACAATATCTGCGCCGGCAGACCACTCACCCGCGCCATGCTTTGCCACAGGGGTGCAAAAAACGTTTTGAACAACGCGCTGACCACCGCTTCGCGCCACGCCTCGCGTGAACCGTTGGCGTAACCGGTAGCGGTAGCATCCGTAGGCAGCGACGAGGTCCACAGCCCGCCATCGTGTGCGTACTCCAGTCGGCTTGTGCCGAGAGATAACGTGAGTCCCTGGTCATACACGCTCATCGCATAAAGTACGTTTCCGGTGGCAAGAAAGGCCAGCCTCTTGGCGAAGAGCGATGCGGCAATCGCCAGATCCGGCGCACCGACGAGCGGCATCACCCGCTCTAACACCTCTCTACAGGTGATTGCACTTAACATGGCCTCGCCGGGCACGCTGCGCGCGTCGGCCTCGGAAAGCGAACGCAGTCGAAATGCGTGGCGCAAATAGTGCCCTTGCTCATCCGTCAGCATGCGACTCTCCCGGAAAAGGAATGCACAACGGCGTATGGAAGAAGGGATCGTCAATTATCCGGCAGCGCAGATTAAATACCTCACGGACCAGCGTTTCAGTCATTATCTCCTGCGGTGTGCCCTGCGCATACACCCGGCCTTCGTGCACGGCCACCAGGTGATCGGCGTAGCGGCAGGCCAGATTCAGATCGTGCAGCACCATAATAATGGTTTTGCCCTGCTGCTGATTCAGTCCACGCAGCAGTTCCAGAATCTCAACCTGATGAGCCAGGTCCAGGTAGGTGGTGGGTTCGTCCAGCAACAGGGTGGGCGTCGCCTGCGCCAGCGTCATCGCAATCCATACTCGCTGACGCTGGCCGCCGGACAATGCATCTACCTGACGATGCTGTAAGGCCACCGTCCCGGTGAGGCGCAGCGCTTCATTGACCTGCTGCTCATCTTCCTCTGACCACTGCCGCAGCCAGTTCTGGTAGGGAAACCGGCCCAGACTCACTAACTGGCGCACCGTGATGCCTTCCGGCGCAACGGGGGACTGCGGCAAAATCGCCAGTTTACGGGCAATATGCGCCGTATTACTGGTGTGAATATCCGTACCCTCAAGGATGACCGAGCCCGACTGAGGCGTGAGCAAACGCGCCATCGCTTTTAAGAGAGTGCTTTTACCACAGCCGTTACTGCCAATCAGTACCGATACTTTCGCGGTCGGCAGCGTCAAGTCCAGTGAATCGATCACCTGCCGTTGTTGATAGCTGATGCTCAGCTTTTGTGTTGAGAGAGACACGTTTTCCCCATCACTTAGGTTTTCTGCCGAATCAGCAGCCATAAAAAGAACGGCGCACCGGCCAGCGCCACAAAAATTCCCGCCGGAAGATCGGCTGGCCTAAACAAGGTTCTGGCGAGCAGGTCAGCCACAACCACCATGCTGCCTCCGCTGCACAGGGTGATAAACGCCTGCCCCAGAAAACCATTGCGCACCACAAGCCGGGCAATATGCGGCGCGATAAGACCCACAAATGCCATGGCTCCGCACAGGGCAATCGCCCCGCCCGAGAGCACCACACATCCCAGCAGCAGCAATACCCGCAGCGGCTGAACCCGTACGCCAAGTCCGGTCGCCAGCTCGTCGTGCAAGTGCAGCACTTTCAGGTAGCGCAGCAAAAAAAACAGCACCGGGAGCGCCCAGAGATAAATGGCCAGCAGTTGGCGGACGTTGTCCCAGGTAGCGGCATACACGCTGCCACTTAGCCAGACCCAGGCCGAGAAGGTCGTGGTCAGCGGACTGAACACCAGAATGAGCGTCACCCCTGCCCCCGCCAGTGCCGATACGCCGACGCCGGTCAGAATCAGTCGCAACGGCGTGAGCCCTTTGCGCCATGAGAGCAGGAAAATCAACCCGATGGAACACGCGGCGCCGGCCATCGCCGCCCAGGGCATGAGCGCACTCCCGTATTGCAGACTAAAAAAGGAGAGCCACAGCAGCGCACCGGCACTCGCTCCGGTGGTCACGCCGAGCGTGTCCGGTGACGCCAGCGGATTGCGTACCAGCGTCTGCATAATTAACCCGGCCATCCCTAATCCCGCTCCGGCCAACAGCGCCAGAACGAGGCGGGGCAACCGCAGCTCATGCAGAATAAAACTGTGCGCACTGGCATCAGGCTGTACCAGTAGTCGCAGCGTCTGTGGCAGCGAGAACGCCACGTCGCCCATACTCAATGCCACCAGCGCGATAAGCAAGGAGAGGGTCGCCGCGCACAGCAATATGGGGATTAAACGCCGGGAGTACTGGCGGGAAAGAGGTCCAAAGCGCAAAAGTTGGCTATCCGGCATGATTCCCCCTGCGCTGCGCCAGCAGAATAAAAAACGGCGCGCCCATCAGGGCCGTCATCACCCCGACAGGAACTTCCTGCGGCAGGATCACCACGCGGGCGGCAACGTCAGCCATAAGCAACAACAGCGCGCCGAGCAGCGCGCACGCCGGAAGCGCATGGCGCAGGTCACTACCAAACAACTGCCGTGCAATATGCGGCACCATTAGCCCAACAAATGCGATGTTCCCGGCCAGCGCAACGGCACACCCTGCCAGCCCCACCACCAGCATGCTGGCCAGCAGTCGCACCAGCGCGATGTTCAGCCCCAGCCCCCGCGCTATCTCCTCCCCTGCGTTCAGCACGTTCATCTGTCCTGCCAGCAGGCAAGCGATTACCACCAGCAGCGCCCCGGGCAGCAATACCGGATAAAGATGCTGAAGATCGTTGCCCGCAAGGCTTCCGGCAAGCCAGAACAACAGGGTGTCGAGCGTTTCCTGGTCAATCACCAGAATCGCCTGAGTAAAGGCGTTACACAGCGCCGTAATGGCCACCCCCGCCAGAACCAGCCGCAAAGGATTAAGCTGACCACTGCTGACGCGACTGGCAAACCAGACCAGGGTGCCAGTGGTACAGGCCCCCGTAAAGGCCAACAGCAATGTCATCCAGGGGGAGACGATGGCAAAAAAACTGCTGGTTGCCACAATCATTAACGCGGCCCCTGCATTAACGCCAAACAGCCCAGGTGAGGCAACGGGATTGCGGGTAAGCGCCTGCATCAATCCGCCCGCCACGGCAAGAAACGCACCTACGCCCATCGCCAGCAGCGTGCGCGGTAAGCGCGAGGTGCGAATAATCGTCTCTGTCGCACTGGTCGGGTCCACCTGAAAGAGCGCATTCACCAACTGAGAGAGGGTGTAAAACCGGGGGCCAGTCATCATACTGACCAGCGAGGCCACCATAACAAGTAGGGTACAGAGCAGAAACCGTCCTTTCATGCTTCGCCCCGCAATAAAGCCAGTTCCACATCGTTGAGGATTTGGTTAGCGCCAAGGATGCCGCCGGATAAACTCCAGGGCACGCTGTCGACTTCCCATAATTGCCCTGCTTTTACGGCACGCAGTTGCTGCCAGAGAGGATGGGCCGTGAGGGTTTGATATTGCCGGGCGATCGCCGGGCTGTTTGAGCGAAGCAAAATGAAAAAAATATCCGCGTCCAGTAACGGAATATTCTCCATGCTGGAAAAGCGCAGAGAGGCGCTGCCTGCCTGCATTGCTTGCTCATTCCAGGCAAATCCCAGTTCAGTCATCACCGACCCCGGAAAGCTGTGCGCCACATAGCTACGAATGTGATCAGGGCGCACTTCTATCACCGAAACCTGCGGCCTGTTTGCCGCAGTAAAACGCGCCCGCATCAGTGTACGAAGCGCCACAACACGTTCATCCCAACGCTGGAGCAGTTGCTGGCCCCTGCCCGGCTGTAAAACGTGTTGGGCGACCACGCTCAGCGTTTTCTTGAACTCAAAAACATCATCCAGCAGCGCTACCGGCGCAATTTTTTGCATCAGCGGTGCAATATCCTGATGGCGAAAACGGGAAGCAAAAATAATGTCAGGTTTAAGGAGGACGATTTTTTCCAGCGCAGGCTGAGTCTCCAGCCCCAGTTGTGGCACCCCGGAGAGCTGGCTGCGCAGATAACGATAGACCGGTTTTTCGGTCCAGGACTCGACAATCCCGCAGGGCGTCACGCCGAGGGCGGCAAGACTGTCCGTAGCGCCCTGGAACAAGGAAACCGCACGCGGCCCCGCCGGCTGTCTGGCAAACAAACCGGGCGAGACACTGCATAAAAGCAGTGCCTGCAGGCAGCGTCGGCGGGCGAGAGAAACAGAGCATTTGTTATGCATAGTTCGCTACCCCGCCCCGTTATTGAGGCGGTCACGTTCAGAAATCAAGGCTATAACCCAGCGTTGCTGTACGCCCGCGCCCGGCGAAATATCGGTCCGGATCGACAGAGGCACTTTGCGAATAGTAGGTGATGTACTGCTTATTCAACAGGTTAGAAATGCCCAAATTCAGCTGACCGTACGGCAGTTTGTAGCCAACAGCAGCGTCCACCAGCGCATAGCCAGAGAAATCCTTCTCTTCATCATCAAACGTTTTGCTCAGCGCCCAGTTCGCCTGCAGGAAGGTACTCAGCTCGGCGTTCCAGTTCGCCGACCAGCTGGCGATGATGCGATCCGGTGAGATATTCAGACCGTCGAGTTTGGCATCCAGGCTGCCGTTATCGTCACTGTCATAGCGCCCACGCATGTGTGACCACGCCAGGGTTAACTTATGGTCTGCGTTAGGGCTATAGCCCGCACTGACTTCCACTCCATCGATTTCCGTCTTTTCACGACGGGCGACAAACGCATCATTGACCAACTCAACGCGGCTGCCCAGTTTCGAGGTCGATTTGTAATAACTGGCCTCAAAATCGAACGGAGCCTGCTGTACCCGGAAGCCCACTTCACTGTTTTTGGTCACGATAGGTTTCAGGCCGTTATAGTCATTCAGTTTGACGCCCGGCGTGTCGATGCCGCGCAGTACGCGCCCGACATCAGGCACGGTGAAGCCTTCGCTATAACTGGCAAACAGGCTCAGCGGCTCGATGGGGGTCCAGACCACACCGGCGTTATACAACGTCTGGTCGAAGGAGGGGGTTCCGCCCTCCACTTTCACACGGTCGTTGGCCCACACCGTCTGGTAGCTATCAATATTCAGCCGCGCATACTCGTAGCGTATGCCGCCGCTCAGTTTCACCGTTTCAACAGGGGCATATTCCAGTTGCAGGAACGGCGACAGGTCAGTGTAGTTAATTTCCGGCACATAGGTGCGCCCGGTGGACCAGAGATCCTGTTTCGAGTTATCAAACAGGGTGTCGAAACCAACGGTCGCTTTAATACGGTTATCCCAGATATCGTCTTTAGTCAGCGCAATCTTGCTGCCGTATTTATCGGTGTAGGCGCGACTTTGATCGTATAAGGTGCCCAGAGGAGCAATGGCCGGATCCTGGAAAGAGGAAGAGTTGGTCGCACCAAACAGGGCTTCGTAGCGCTGATAGTAAGCAAGCGCCGTGAGCTTCATGCCCGCAAGGTTGTAGTTGTCGTACGTGGTCCCTACCGTCCAGACATCGTTATGCGGCGCGGTACCTTCCGGGTTGCCCTTCACCGACGTGGTCAAAACCCCCGCATCGCGATCGCCCGTCACGCTGAGATAGTTATCTTTGTTTTTCAGGCGATAACGGTTGAGGCTAAGCTGTATACGTTGATCGTTATCCAGCCAGTACCCCACTTTTGCCAGCAGATCCCAGGCGCGGGAATCCATCAAATCCCCCTGGGTGTTATCAACGCCAATCGCGTGATTATCCGCATCCTTGAATAACCCCTGATCTTCGTAGCTCAGGGCAAACAGATAGTCGATGTACTCTTCGCTGCCGTTGATGCTGTAGTTGGTTTTATACGCCAGGGTATCGCGGTCAAACTCCGCTGTGGGCGTTGTTGTCTCCACGCTGAAATGTTGATTGACGGTACCGGGTTTTGCCCGTTTGGTGATGATGTTTATCACCCCGCCCGTTGCACCGACCCCGTTACTGGCGTTCGCGCCTTTGATCACTTCAATACGCTCGATCATCGACGAGTCAATGGTGTGCATTTCGCGGCCGGTTGGACGCAGTGGGTTCGATTGCGGAATCCCGTCAATCATGACCAGCGGCGTACGCCCTCGCAGCGTTTCACCGCTACCGGACATTTTCTGCCGTGAAGGCGAGAATGACGGTAAAAGGTTACTGAGGATTTGTGAGGTGTCAGAGGTGATCTGCCGCTGCTGGGCAATCTCTTTTTCACTGATGACCTTAATCACCTGGGGCGAATCGTTGCGTGAACCATCGGTACGGGTTGCGGTAACAATCAGCTCATCATCACTGCTTGCCGCCTCCTGCGCATAAAGGGGTGATGCGAAGAGCAGAGCCATCGCGCCATATAAAGGGGAATATCGCATGCCAACCATCCTCAATATTATCCCCTTCATCAGCGGGGATTGTTCCGTAATAGAATCAAATAATAACAATAGGAAACATTATGATAACGATTATCAATATCATGGAGAGGATGTAAAGAGAATACAGGATATTTTCCCGGCAAAAGTGGTCCCGTCAGCGTGAGAGCGTCCGTGGCGATGACCTATCTTTTAGCGCGGGAGCGGCCTATGGTGTCATGAGTATTTGCTCATCAACAGGAACCTGATTATGCGTGATCTCCCGCCGACCGCTACGTTGCGTACTTTTGAAGCCGCTACCCGACACACCACCTTCACCTCTGCCGCTGAAGAGCTGTGCATTACCCAAAGCGCCGTCAGTCATCAGCTAAAGAACCTCGAGGAACTTTGGGGCCTGCAACTTTTTGAGCGCGGCAGAACCCTCAACCTGACGCCGGCAGGCGCAGCGCTTGCGCCACTGGTACGAGAGTTCTTTGGCAAACTCGACACCACGCTTAGCTCTCTGCGAGAGCAAAAGGGACGGATTCGATTACGTGTGAATACCACCTATTCCTTCGCCTTAAAGTGGCTACTGCCACGACTGCCATCGTTAGCACGACTGCATCCGGAGATTCTGGTCACGCTGGAAAGTACTGACCAGGCGATCGGTTTCACCAAAGCAGATGCCGATGTTGCCATCCGCTTTGGTCACGGCAATTACCCCACACTGCATAGTGAATTTATGTTTCGTGAGCAACTTTTCCCGGTGGCCAGCCCGGCACTTTTACAGCGTTTTGGTCTCCCGGATGAGCCTGCAGAATTACTGCGCTACCCTTTACTGACGCGAGACGGGGCCGATCTGGTTCCCAAATGGGACGTCTGGTTTAAACTCGTCGGCATCCGTGCCGACCGGTTACATGAAAGCGTGCGCTTCGCCGACACGAATATGACCATAGAAGCCGCATTACTCGGCCAGGGCATAGCCTTAGCGCGCAGCGGGCATGTTGAGAAAGAGATGGGGAATGGCAGCCTGGTAAGACTCTTTGATGTGCCCTTTCCCTCTCCGGCAGCATATTACTTTGTCTGCCCTGAGGGCACGGAACGGCAGCCGCATATTGCAACATTCCGGCACTGGCTGCTGGAAGAATCACATCAGGCACAACTGAGCTATGGGTGAAGGCATGAGCTTTTGCTCATGCCGGGATGACAATACTTCACTGTTCATTCTGACGGGGGCTGGTTAGCATTCCTTATGCCCGAGCGGTAGCTCGTGCCAGGCGAACCCCGTCTCCTGTTTGCCAGGATATGGGGTTATCGAGCGCCTGCGGAACACTCAAGATGAGAAAAATGCTGGGGTAGGCGGTGACGGCTTCCGCCACGCTGATGATAGGTTAATCACACCAGGAGAACACACGATGTCTGACTATCCTTCCATTGCCCTTCTGGGCCCGGGGGCTATCGGCACTACCATTGCAGCCGTGCTGCATGAAGTGGGTCGCGCCCCCGTGTTATGCGGGCGTACTGCGCATCCACAACTGCTGTTGCGTCATGAAAACGGTGAGATTGTCGTTCCCGGCCCGGTACTGAACGATCCCAATACCGTCGCATCGCCGTTTGAGCTGGTGTTTGTGGCAGTGAAAACCACCCAGGTGGCTGACAGTGCCCGATGGTTGTCTGCCCTGTGTAACGAAACCACTATCGTGTGTGCCCTGCAAAATGGCGTTGAGCAAAAAACGCATTTAGCGCCTTACGTTAACGGCGCGCAGGTGTTGCCTTCCGTGGTCTGGTTTCCGGCACAACGTGAAGCGGATGCTTCCGTCTGGTTGCGCGCAAGACCGCGCCTGACGTTGCCGGCGGTCCCGCAGGCACAACGTGTCGCTGATGCGCTCAGCGGGACGCGCTGCAGTGTTGAACTGGCCGCTGATTTCGCCACCATCGCCTGGCGCAAACTGCTGCAAAACGCCGTTGCCGGTCTGATGGTACTGTCTAATCGTCGGGCCGGCATGTTTTCGCGGAGCGATATCACTGATCTGGCACTGGCTTATTTGCACGAATGCCTGACGGTCGCCCGTGCAGAAGGCGCGGCGCTGAGCGACAGCGTTCCGCAGGAAATAGTTGACGGTTTTCATCAAGCGCCAGCGGATTTAGGCACGTCTATTCTGGCCGACCGTCAGGCTTGCCGCCCAATGGAGTGGGATATTCGCAACGGCGTGGTGCAGCGTTATGGTCAGATACATGGCATTCCGACTCCCATCAGCGACGTGCTGGTACCGTTGCTGGCAGCCGGAAGCGAAGGGCCAGGCTAACGTCTCAACCGTGCTGACGATAAGCCTCAACTTATTTCAGGTCATGCATACGCATCGGCCTTGCAATAGCGACTTCAAACATTAACGGCAGGCTTATCCTCTTTTTAATACATCCTTGTATTGCATTATTCTTACCGGTAAGGCAAAGCGTTAACTTTCGGGAAGAACAAGGGCGTTAAGAACGTGATCCTGCCATTTACCGTTTATTTTAAGATATGACTCAGCGTATCCCTCTTTCACAAACCCGAGCGCGGCAAGCGTCTTAGCACTACGGAAATTATCCGGAAGATGGTTCGCCATAATTCTGTGTAACTGATATTCGTTATGCACGAACTGAATGGCGGCCTTAAGGACTTCTTGCATCAATCCTTTTCCCTGACAGGCGCGGTCAATAGAAAAGCCAAGATAACAAGCCTGGAACACACCATAGACAACGTTCGTAAAGTTGGCATTTCCCAATATTTTATTGTCACCTTTCAGGGTAAACACTATTGATAAACCCTTGCGTTCCTCAAACGCTTTCCCCGAAACGGCAATTCTTTCGCGAACACTTTCCAGAGCAAAAAAACCTTCATTCCGAAGGGGTTCATAGGGTGAAAAATAATCCCTGTTATCAATAATAAAACGCTGAAAACCTTCTGCTACCTCGTTCGTCAAAAGATAAACATTTGTACGTGGGGTTGAAAATAACATCATTGTGCACACCTTTTGAAATTATTTGCTTTTGAATATATTCACCAGTTTGATATATCAATTCTTAGCCGTACGAATCTGGACGAAAAAAACCCATCTGACGCCGCTCTGAACAGGGCGTCAACATTCACGTTCTTTTCTCATGCTATTACGATAATCCGCAGGGGATTGGGTGTTTTTTTCAAAATTCATACACTAGCCGCGGATACTATACAGCGAAAGCATTTAATACTGAACGACGGTATGCTCTGATTTGGCCTGAGCAGATTTATTTATTGCATGTAAAATACATTCACCGGAATTATATAATATCAATTTCATTACTGTTCATTTATGCTGGCGCTACTGCCTGGTCAGGATTATTTAACCCGTTCTTACATTACACGTCTAAAGGACAGTACATGCACACCCCCGGACTCGACCCAGGCTACAGACATCTTGTCGCCGGAAAACGCTACAGGGTAGCCAGGACCTTCATTGATTATGACAACATCACCCGAACAGAAGGTGAAGTCTGGACGTTTGTAGGTGCCAGTTTCCTCGCGTATGAAAGTGGTCTGTCACTGTTCTTCAACATCAACGCAAAGTTAGTGCAGGTAAGGTTACAGGCTATCCCGGAAGAGCAGCTTTCCATTACTGACAATCTGGAAGCGTATCTGGTCCTGCATCGACGGACATGGTGCTTTTGGAGATAGAGAAACCCTTCTGCCCTCTTTATCCCACCAGCGCCGCGCGCTATTCTGCAGGTTTGGGAAGATAGCACGTTGATTGCAGAGGCAAAATGGAACGTCTGTTTGTTTATGGCACCCTGCGTCCGGGGCATGCTAATGCATATATTCTGGAGAATATCGGCGGGGAGTGGCTGCCGGGTTATGTCACCGGTACGTTTTATGAACGTGGCTGGGGGGCGGCGGCAGATTTTCCAGGAATAGTGCTGGATGAGAATGGTGCGCAGGTACAGGGTTACCTCTTTCTTTCCCCTCACCTTAATGCACACTGGTTAATGCTTGATGAATTTGAAGACGGTTACGATCGCGTTAAGGTCGTGGTGACCACGGAAGAGGGTGAGCAGTTAACCGCGTGGGTCTATCAGTTGCAGCCGAAAGCGTCTTGACACCTTTATTGAAAAAATGCCCTGTAGTAAGCAAACCCACAGGGCATTTTCATCTCAGATGAATCAGTCGCGCCAGCCCATTGCGGGTGCTACGTGCTTCAGAATCGCGTCGATAACATGGACGTTATAATCCACGCCTAACTGGTTCGGCACGGTCAACAGCAGGGTATCCGCCTCCGCAATGGCTTCATCTTTTTTCAACTGCTCAATCAGCTTGTCCGGCTCGGCCGCGTAGCTGCGCCCGAAGATGGCGCGGGTCTTCTCATCGAGGAAGCCGACTTTATCGCTGTCATTGCTGCTGCCACCGAAATATGCGCGGTCGCGGTTGTCCATCAGGGCGAAAATGCTGCGGCTGACGGAGACACGCGGGGTGCGGGTATGTCCGGCCTCTGCCCAGGCGTCGCGATAGGCCCGAATCTGTTTAGCCTGTTGAATGTGAAATGGCTCGCCGGTTTCATCATCTTTCAGCGTTGAGCTTTGCAGGTTCATCCCCAGTTTTGCCGCCCACACTGCGGTGGCGTTCGAACCGGCCCCCCACCAGATGCGTTCACGCAAACCTTCAGAGTAAGGTTCCGGGCGCAACAGTCCCGGCGGGTTCGGGAACATCGGTTGTGGGTTCGGTTTGGCAAACCCTTCTCCGCGCAGCGTGTCGAGCAAAACTTCAGTATGACGACGCGCCATATCCGCTTCGTTTTCACCGTCCGCTGGCTGATAGCCAAAATAGCGCCAGCCATCAATGACCTGTTCCGGGGAGCCACGGCTGATACCGAGCTGCAAACGTCCGCCGGAGATCAAATCTGCCGCACCGGCATCTTCCGCCATGTAAAGCGGGTTTTCGTAACGCATGTCGATAACGCCAGTACCGATTTCAATCTTACGGGTTTTGGCGCCGACAGCCGCCAGCAGCGGGAAGGGTGAACTCAACTGGCGCGCAAAGTGATGCACCCGAAAATAGGCGCCGTCCGCGCCCAGCTCTTCAGCCGCAACGGCCAAATCGATAGATTGCAGCAGCGCATCAGCCGCCGATCGGGTACCGGACTGCGGCGAGGGTGTCCAGTGACCAAATGACAAAAATCCGATCTTTTTCATGGCGTTTGAATCCTTAATTCTCAGGAATAAGCAGCAGAATGGCTTAACTGCCTTTGATGCCCCTACTCTACGCATTAACGAACGAGAATAAATGCCATTTGTTTCACGTTAAGATTCAAATTTATTGATGGAGATATCTATATGTTTACTACTGCATGTCTTTCGGTATGAGTGCAATGTCAAGTTCATCAGCAAGGGCATATAAGGCGCTCATGACATCTTTAGATGCCATTACCGCTTCAGATTCAGTCGCAACACGTAAATCGCCTTCTTTCATTCTGTCGCCGAAAAGCATCAGAGCAGCCCCGCCATGCTGCTTTGAAGGCCACTGTATTCCTCTTGCTTCAGGATTATCACGATGAATACGCGCTGCCCATTTTTGGGTAACTTGATAGTCAGTGACCTCAGAACCCAACAATAGGGCTTGGGTAATGCCCCAGCGTCTCATGGTCATTGGTGTGATATCGACAAGCGGCAAATCAACCTCGGGAACAAGCTGGCTACGGACCCGCCCCTCCAGCTTGCTCAAAGCGAAGTTTAAGCCGGCACATCCAACAGGCAGATCATGAAAGACTGTTTCCATCAGGGCAACAGCTGACGATTCACCTCCGTAGAGAGTGGGTACATTGTTCCCTAAACTATCCTGAAATGGACTGAAACGCGCACCAGCTCCTGTGTTAATGCCCGGATTGAACTGCTTAGCTGAATATTTTGAACCGTGGATACGTTCAATCGGCCTCCCTGCTTTCCAGTTTTTCGTACAGACCGTTGTCGAAATGTCTGGTGACGAAATACTGACGTCCTTGCCTTCAGCCATGCAGTGCTCCTGCTTTTTCCTCTTCGGCTGCCTTCAATACTTTACCAGGCATAGACAGCAGAAGGTCTTTCGGTTTGGAATTATTCAGCCAGCTGTTTGGCGTTCCCAGCCAGATTGCCAGTGCCCATGCCGTCTTAGACTCTCCAAAAAAGGCGATGATCTTTTTCATCACCGGTAGAGGTTGCCCTCCCTCGTCCAGGGCATATTGCGGAAAGTAATCTTTTCCCTGAACAGGAAGCGCAAAAATTCTTTTTGCATGCTTCCAGCGATTCGGCGCAGCGCTGGTGTTACGGGAATGGATACTGGCAAGTTCTGATACTTCGCGGGAAGACAACCAGGTTGAATCTTCCAGGATAACTGCCTTTAGCTTTTCCAGCCGTTCAGCGTTGCGTGAGGCAGAGGTGTCGTTATTAATGCTTTTGGCTTTCAATTCCGATGCCATATCCCTCTTTAGCCCCCCCTTCTCATTCTCGCGTTCATCCACCGCCACGCTGCGTGATTTGATCGATGCCAGCGCATTAACCGCGCTCATTAGCGCTACCTGAAAATCATCCCGATTTACATTAGTGGGTAGCTTAATCACCACAAACTGGGCTGATTCTCCATCGTTATGATCCTCAAACCGAAAATCGCTGATGTTTTTTACTGGCTTTGTAAAATCAACATCCTCAAGGGAAAGGTATCTCATCTTTTTTTTTGTCCCGGAATTACGTACCCTTGTGACCATATCTCCTCCCAATCCGCTGAGTCATAATTATCATGATATTGCTTATATCAAATATAACAGGTAAATCACGATAATCACGGCCATAAAGGCACAAAAATGCTGATATGAATGACATGTCTGGCAATGCTTCTATTGATTAGAATAAGGCAGGCGTGACTTTGCTCATCCGCCCCTTTTTTTTCATCCTTAATTCACAATCGCTTTGACGCCTTCTGGCGTTCGCAACCAGCGCGGCGCTTTGAGCTCTTCGGCAAAAAACCAGACCAGTTCACATAACAAACCCCGGAGAGCTTTTTCCATTGCCGGCGGCAGTGCTACTTCATTAAGCAACTCACTCAGCGCCAGGCAATACTCGCAGAGCTGATCGGTGTCTGGATCAAAACGGGGAACATGCTCGGGCAATGCATCGACAGTAAAGGCTTCAATAAGATGGGAAGGAATAGCCTCATGAAGCGTCGGGCGTAGCTGCAGCAGATTCGCGCGTAAAAACTGGCAAATAAAACGTCGCTCAGCCGCATTGTTATTGTCGATGAGCATCAGCGCGTATTCGTCGCAGTCGCGGGCGAGATCGGTAAATTCGGGGTGAGCCTGAGAATAGTTGATCATGTGCGGATAAGTCTGGTTGACGGTCGTCGCCATGTACCAGCCTCCATAAAGAAAAATGAAGTGAAGTATTTCAGGAGGCTAATCCCGGCAGCTGGTGTTTGCAGGTGCGGGCAAAAGATACCGCGTTAAGTCACTGACAGCAAGGCAGTTTCTGGAAGGCGGCTCGCAGAATCAGCAATGGAATCCCTTTAACGGCGAAAGGGCTTCTTCCATCAGTTTGGCCAGCATCCGTCGTGCGCCGTTTACCGTCTCACTCCCCTGTCGCTCTTCAAGCGTAATGCCAAGATTACCTGCCGATGGCAACATTGCCCCCACGCTCTGCAGGCTGCCCGGCATGCCGATCCGTGTGCGTAGCGTAATCCCTAATCCCGCTTGTACCGCCGCCCAGATACCGCTCAGGCTGTGGCTGACGAACACAACGCGCCAGGGGATACCCACCCTGTCGAGACAGGCAGTGGCACGACTGCGCATCAGGCAGGGATTTTCGAACAACACCAGCGGCAGGGGCTCGCCCGTTGCGAGCAGCGCGGCAACGTCCAGTTCCGGGTGCTGGATCCACGCCATTTCACACTGCCCAACCAGCTTACCGGCATGGGAAGTTTGCTCCGGTTGCCAGAGCAGCGCCATGTCCAGCGCGTCGTCAGCCAGAGCTGACAGCAGTGCCTGATTGCGGTCCACACGAGCAATAATGCGTAGCCCAGGATGATGGCGTTTGAATTCGCCGAGGATGCCGGGCATCAGCGACTCACCAAAATCCTCCTGCATCCCAATGCGGATCTCCCCTTGTAACAGCTCACCTTTCAGCGCCCGCTGCGCCTCATCATTGAGTGCCAGCAGACGACGGGCATAACCCATCAGGATCTCACCGTTGTGAGTGAGTTCGAGGTGGCGACCACGCTTCACCACGAGATCCGCCCCGCACTGCATCTCCAGTTTTTTAAGCTGAGCGCTGACGGCAGAGGTCGAGCGGCAAAGGCGGCTTGCCGCCAGGGCAAAGCTGCCAGCCTCAATTCCGGTGACAAAACTGCGCAGCGCATCAAGGTCGAGTATTAAGGGAAGTTTGTCCATGTTCGTCCTGAAATACGGGATGGTTAGTCGCGATTAATTTGATTTTCAGGATGACACTATCACGCCAGTATGGACTCACTGTCAACACGGAGAAAGCACGATGAGACCATCCCTGGACCGAAATACACTCACCCGCATCGCCCCCAAGCTGGCTGAACTCAGTCAGGACGTCCTGTTTAACGATATCTGGCAACGTGACACCCTTTCGCCGCGTGAGCGCAGTTTGCTCACCCTCAGCGCGCTCACTGCACTTGGCCGCGTGCAGCAAATTCCCTGGCATATCCACTTTGCACAACAAAACGGTCTGACCCGGGAAGAGATCGCTGAAGCCTTTACTCACCTGGCCTTTTACGCCGGCTGGCCCGCAGCGGTGTCGGCGCTCGGCTGTCTGGATGAGGAGCAAAACTGATGCCCTTCACCCGAATCATCCTGCGCGAGGGGTACAGTGACGCGCAACTGAAGCAGATTTCCGACACTCTGCATCACTGCCTGGTGGAGGAATTTGCGGTGCCAGTCGACGATCGTTTTCAGGTTTTCGAAACGCTCCCGGCCCGTCAGCGCGTGTTTGATAAGCGCTATAAAAGCGGCGGGCGCAGTGATGATTTTATCCAGTTTCATATTTTCGCCGGTAAGCCACGCACCAAAGCACAGAAGCAGAACCTCTTTCGTTTACTGAGCGCAAGGCTGCACTCGCATCTGAACATTCAGCCGGACGATGTGATGGTAATGCTCCAGTTTAATACCGCCGATGAGTGGAGTTTCAGCCACGGGCGCATGCTCTCTGAGGAGGCGTTATGATCGTCATGCAATACCGTTTCACGCTGCCCGCCGATTACGATATGGCGGTGAACGAACAGCGTATTAACCACAGCGGCGCAAAGCTGGATGGTTTTCCTGGCCTGCTGTTTAAAACGTTCCTCTTTTCCCGCCGGGAAGAGGCCCATGTGACCGAGAACCGTTACGCCCCGCTGTACGTATGGCAGAACACGCAGGCTATGGCGCGCTTTTTACAGAGCGCAGGCTTTAAAAAACTAACAGCAGATTTTGGCTGGCCGGAAATTGCAACCTGGCTCACGCTTCGGCTGCCAGAGGTTGAGAGGGTGAAAAACGCGGCCTGGTTGTCGATCGCAAAAACGCCGATTTTGCCGCATGACGATTTAGGGTCGCTGGCGCTGGAGAGCCAACTTTGCGCCTGGGATGTCAGCCGCTGGCAGCTTTTGCAGGTGGATATGGGTGATGCACCGGTGGCGGGTCGGGAGAATTACCGTATTGGCTATGTGGCGACGGGTGAACAGTGACGTTAGTATAAAAAAACCCCGCCGCAGCGGGGTCAGGATTGTTACGCTTTTGCACGACTGGCAATGATGGCATCCGCCACGTTGCGCGGCGCTTCAGCGTAGTGATGGAACTCCATACTGTAAGTGGCGCGCCCTTGCGACATGGAACGCAGCGTGGTCGAGTACCCGAACATTTCCGCCAGCGGCACGTCAGCCCGAATAATCTGGCTACCGAAGCGCTCTTCCATACCCTGCACCATTCCGCGACGGGAAGAGAGATCGCCCATAATGTTCCCGGCATACTCTTCCGGCGTTTCCACTTCCACATGCATCACCGGCTCCAGAATCGCCGGATCCGCTCTGCGGGCCCCCTCTTTGAAGCCGAAGATGGCCGCCATGCGGAACGCCATTTCTGACGAGTCAACATCATGATACGAACCAAACGTCAGGGTCGCTTTCACGTCCACCACCGGGTAGCCCGCCAGCACGCCGCTGTTCATGGCTTCACGCAAGCCTTTTTCCACTGACGGAATATACTCGCGCGGCACCACGCCGCCTTTGGTGGCATCTTCAAACAGAAAGCCACGACCCGGTTCCAGAGGTTCCAGGCTCAGCACGACATGACCGTACTGCCCTTTACCGCCGGACTGGCGCACAAACTTGCCTTCCACCTCTTTCACCGTTTTACGTAACGTCTCGCGGTAGGTGACCTGGGGACGACCAATGTTCGCCTCCACGCCAAACTCGCGTTTCATGCGGTCAACGATAATCTCCAGGTGCAGCTCACCCATCCCGGAAATAATGGTCTGGCCGGACTCTTCATCAGTATGCAGACGGAACGACGGGTCTTCCGATGCCAGGCGCTGCAACGCAATGCCCATTTTTTCCTGGTCGGCTTTGGTTTTCGGCTCGATCGCAAGAGAAATCACCGGTTCCGGGAACTCCATGCGCTCAAGTGTAATCACCGCATCCGGGTCACTCAGGGTGTCGCCGGTGGTCACATCTTTCAGCCCGACACAGGCGGCAATGTCACCCGCGCGTAGTTCGTCAACTTCATGTCGGTCGTTAGCATGCATCTGCACGATACGACCAATACGCTCTTTCTTCCCTTTGACCGGGTTCCACACTGCGTCACCTTTTCTCAGCACGCCGGAATAGACGCGGATAAAGGTCAACTGGCCGACGTAAGGGTCAGTCATCAGCTTGAACGCCAGCGCCGAGAAGGGTTCATCATCGCTCGGGTGACGTTCAGCAGGCTGGCCTTTTTCATCCACACCCTGGATAGCCGGGATATCCAGCGGCGATGGCATCAGTTCCACCACCGCGTCGAGCATGCGCTGCACGCCTTTGTTTTTAAAGGCACTACCACACAGCATCGGCTGGATTTCACCCGCTACGGTGCGAATGCGCAGCCCGTTGATGATCTCGGTTTCGTCGAGGTCGCCGGTTTCGAGATATTTATCCATCAGCGCCTCGCTGGCTTCGGCCGCCGCCGAGACCATTTTCTCCCGCCAGACCTGGGCGGTCGCCAGCAGGTCATCCGGCACCGGCGCATAGCTGAAGGTCATGCCCTGCGTGGCGTCGTCCCACAGAATGGCGCGCATTTTGATAAGATCCACCACGCCGGTGAAGTGCTCTTCCGCACCGACAGGGATAACAATCGGCACCGGGTTCGCCTTCAGGCGATCGATCATCATCTGCACCACGCGGAAGAAATCGGCCCCCGGGCGGTCCATTTTGTTGACGAACGCCAGGCGCGGTACGTGGTACTTGTTGGCCTGCCGCCAGACGGTTTCCGATTGCGGCTGTACGCCACCGACGGAGTCATACACCATCACCGCACCGTCGAGTACGCGCATGGAACGTTCCACCTCAATGGTGAAATCCACGTGCCCTGGGGTGTCGATAATGTTGATACGGTGCGGTTCAAACCCCCCGTCCATACCCGGCCAGAAGCAGCTCACGGCTGCGGAGGTAATGGTGATTCCGCGCTCTTGCTCCTGCGCCATCCAGTCGGTAGTTGCCGCGCCATCGTGTAC
>DFPL01000272.1 GCA_002377245.1 Enterobacteriaceae bacterium UBA3516 | reverse complement strand
CCACCCTGATCCAGCGGCTTACGTGCCAGCCAGGCGCGTTTCGACAGATTCAGCAGATCCTGCTGGAAGTCGGAGAAGCTTGCGCCGCTGATACGGCTGACTACACCCTGGAAGCACAGATCTGAGACATCCTCATGCAGCCCGACCGCTTCAAACAGCTTCGAGCAACGGTAAGAGGCAATCGTGGAGATGCCCATTTTGGACATGATCTTGTACAGACCTTTGTTGATGCCGTTACGGTAGTTCAGCATCACGGTACGGTAATCTTTCTCGATAGCTTTGCCATCAACCAGTTTGGCCAGGGTTTCATAGGCCAGGTACGGATAGATGGCAGTGGCGCCGAAGCCCAGCAGCACCGCAAAGTGGTGTGGGTCGCGGGCGCTGGCGGTTTCAACAATGATGTTGGCATCGCAGCGCAGGCTCTTATCCACGAGGCGAGTCTGAATCGCTCCGACCGCCATAGGTGCCGGTACCGGCAGACGATTTTTAGCAATCGCACGGTCAGAGAGCACCAGCAGTACGGTACCGTTACGGACCATCTGCTCGGCTTTATCGCACAGCGCTTTGACGGTCTCTTCCAGCGTGGTTTGGGTCACGTCGAAGGTAATGTCCAGCACATCTGCCTGATAGTGCTCTTCTTTCATCGTGGTGAGCTGGGTGAAATCAGAGTACAGCAGAATCGGCGATTTGAAGCTCAGACGGTGCGCCTGGCCTTCCGCTTCGCAGAAGACGTTCATCTCACGGCCGATGCTGGTAGCCAGCGACATCACGTGCGCTTCACGCAGCGGGTCGATCGGCGGGTTAGTCACCTGCGCGAACTGCTGACGGAAGTAGTCATAGATGATACGTGGCTGGCTGGAGAGTACGGCAAATGGGGTATCGTCACCCATTGAGCCGACCGCTTCCTGGCCATTTTCGCCCAGTACACGGATAACCGAGTCCAGCTCTTCGAAGCTGTAGTTAAACTGTTTCTGGTAGCTCGACAGCAGATCGTCATCCATTTCGCGGGTGCCAACCTGATCGTCTGCCAGCTCTTCAAACGGCACCAGGCGACGGACGTTCTTCTCCATCCACTCTTTGTATGGATGGCGACTTTTCAGATCGTTATCGGTTTCAGCGGAGTGCAGAATGCGCCCACCGCGGGTGTCGATAACCATCAGTTCACCAGGACCGACGCGGCCTTTCTCAACCACTTCATCCGGCTGGTAATCCCAGATCCCGACTTCAGAGGCGCAGGTGATCAGCTTGTCTTTGGTGATGACATAACGCGCCGGGCGCAAACCGTTACGGTCCAGGTTACAGGCCGCGAAACGGCCATCGGACATTACGATACCGGCCGGGCCATCCCATGGCTCCATGTGCATGGAGTTAAAGTCAAAGAAGGAACGCAGATCCGGATCCATATCCGGGTTGTTCTGCCAGGCTGGGGGTACCAGCAAGCGCATGGCACGGACAATGTCCATACCGCCAGCCAGCAGCAGCTCAAGCATGTTGTCCATTGAACTGGAGTCAGAACCGGTCTCATTGACGAACGGCGCGGCATCATGCAGGTCAGGGATCAATGGCGTTTTGAATTTGTAAGTACGCGCGCGCGCCCACTGGCGGTTACCGGTGATGGTGTTGATTTCACCGTTATGGGCCAGGTAGCGGAACGGCTGCGCCAGCGGCCAGCGCGGCACGGTGTTGGTGGAGAAGCGCTGGTGGAACAGGCAGATGGCCGATTCCAGACGCAGATCCGCGAGATCCAGATAGAATCGCGGCAGGTCTGTCGGCATGCACAGACCTTTATAGATGTTCACGACATTGGAGAGGCTACATACGTAGAAGTCTTTATCTTCCTGCAGACGTTTTTCAATGCGACGGCGAGCGATAAACAGACGGCGCTCCATATCACGTGGACGCCAGCCTGCCGGGGCGTTAACAAAAATCTGTTCAATACGAGGCAGCGAGGAGAGGGCGATTTCACCGAGTACCCCTTCGTTGGTCGGCACATCGCGCCAGCCCACAATCGACAGGGTTTCTTGCTGAAGCTCTTCTTCTACAATACGGCGAGCAGCGGCGGCTTTATCTGGATCCTGATTCAGGAACAGCATGCCGACTGCGTAGTTTTTGGCTAAACGCCAGCCGAGCTCTTCCGCAACAATTCGGAAGAAACGATCGGGTTTTTGCAGCAGCAAGCCACAACCGTCGCCGGTTTTACCATCGGCGAGGATGGCCCCACGGTGCTGCATACGGGCCAGTGCGTGTATAGCGGTACGCACTACCTTGTGGCTAGGTTCGCCTTCTATGTGGGCGATCAGGCCGAAACCACAGTTATCCCTCTCAAGGGATTTATCGTACAACATATCAGTGAACCTCCCCAGGCTCTACGGGACCCCCTCCTGACCGACGCGCACAGGCACAACAAGAGCATGGCGACGGGGCATAAGCCTCGAATGTCGCCCTCTTTAATTTCCTTTTCGCATCGGTACACAAGTGTTGAGGACTTGCTTAAGAGGGAATCACAATAACTGCATAAATATGATGAGCAGACCGCTCATCCAGAAAGCTTCCAGCGGATTTCCAACTTATCGGGAATCCTTATTCAGGTCAAATGCCAGGCTTATTTATACATAATTGTGCTAAGTGTGCATTAATCATTTGATATATAAATGAATTTAACCCTTTTTACATTACCGTGACGCCATGGGAACCGGCTTGGTTATGTGATCTGTCTCACTATCGAAAAGCCTGCCAGGCACGCTACCATCCTAACTCGTGACTGCTTTGCAGAGTTTTATGCTGCTAATTGATATTGAGGTGCATAAAAGCACTGTTTTGCAGAGGGGAGAGTATTTTTGCAAAATATCCGCTGAGCATAAGCAAATGTAATTGCTTTTAAGGTGAATGAAATCTCGGTAATAATGCGTTTTTATGCAATAGATAAAAGCGTTGCCAGGCGATTGATCCACATCATCGCCGTCGAAAGCTAAAAATGGCAGGCTTGGCCCCTTTCCAGAGCCGGCCTTTCAGATTATGCAGTTACAAAAATTAGTCAATATGTTTGGTGGGGATCTTGCCCGCCGTTATGGTGAAAAAGTCCATAAACTGACGTTACACGGAGGTTTTAGCTGCCCAAACCGCGACGGCACGATAGGGCGCGGTGGCTGCACCTTTTGTAATGTGGCCTCTTTTGCTGACGAAGCGCAGCAGCACTGTTCCATTGCCGAACAGCTTACCCATCAGGCCCATCGGGTCAATCGCGCCAAACGCTATCTTGCTTATTTTCAGGCCTACACCAGTACCTGGGCAGAAGTGCAGGTGCTGCGATCCATGTATCAACAGGCTATCAGCCAGGCCAATATTGTGGGTTTATGCGTTGGCACGCGCCCTGACTGCGTGCCGGAAGCGGTGCTTGACCTGCTCGGCGAATATCATTATCAGGGTTATGAAGTCTGGCTGGAACTGGGGTTACAGACGGCACACGATAAAACGCTGCATCGTATTAACCGCGGTCATGATTTCGCCTGCTACCAGAGGACGACGCGTCTGGCACGTGAGCGCGGGCTGAAGGTTTGTAGCCATCTTATTGTCGGGCTGCCGGGCGAAGGTCAGGCTGAATGCCTGCAAACGCTCCAGCGGGTCGTGGAGACGGGCGTGGATGGGATCAAATTGCACCCTTTGCATATCGTTAAAGGCAGCATCATGGCGAAAGCCTGGGAAGCGGG
>DFPL01000274.1 GCA_002377245.1 Enterobacteriaceae bacterium UBA3516 | reverse complement strand
ATGCGGGCGATAATCTCTTCATCGCTGAAATCACGCTTCGGCTGGCTGACGTCTGCCAGCAGGCTATCGACCGCAGCATCCTCTTCCTTCTTCGGCTTACCTTTGCTGTCTTCTTTATAGCGCCAGAAGCCGAGGCCATTTTTCTGGCCGAAACGGTTAGCGTCGAACAGGGCATCGATCGCATCACGATAATCTTTCTGCATTCGCTGCGGGAAGCCTGCTGCCATCACTGCCTGCGCGTGATGCGCAGTATCAATGCCGACCACATCCAGCAAATACGCCGGGCCCATCGGCCAGCCAAACTGTTTTTCCATCACTTTGTCGACTTTGCGGAAATCCGCGCCGTCGCGCAGTAACTGGCTGAAGCCGGCAAAGTAGGGGAATAGCACGCGGTTGACGAAGAAGCCGGGGCAGTCGTTGACCACAATCGGCGTTTTGCCCATCTTGCTGGCCCACGCCACCACTTTGGCGAGGGTGCTATCAGACGTTTTTTCGCCGCGAATGACCTCAACCAGCGGCATCCGGTGCACCGGGTTAAAGAAATGCATGCCGCAGAAGTTTTCCGGGCGTTTGAGTACGCTCGCCAACTCGCTGATGGGGATCGTCGAGGTATTCGATGCCAGCACGGTATCCGGGCGGACTTTGTCTTCCGTTTCCGCCAGTACCGCTTTTTTGACTTTCGGGTTTTCAACCACCGCTTCAACGACCACGTCAACACGGTCAAAACCGCTGTAGTCGAGGGTCGGATGAATGGTTGAGATGACGCCGGCCAGTTTCAGACCGTCAATTTTTCCGCGCTCAAGCTGCTTATTAAGTAGCTTGCTGGCTTCGGTCATGCCAAGCGTCAGTGACTTGTCGTTGATATCCTTCATCACCACCGGCACCCCTTTCCAGGCTGACTGGTAAGCAATACCGCCACCCATAATGCCAGCGCCGAGTACGGCAGCCTGTTTGGGTGTTTCAACCTCTTTGGTCAGTTTCTTCGCTTTGCCTTTCACAAACTGATCGTTGAGGAAGATGCCAACCAGGGCGCGGGCTTCTTTACTATGCGCCAGCGGAACGAAACTTTGGTTTTCGAGCTTCAGCGCTTCATCACGGCCAAAGCGTGCAGCCGCTTCAATGGTCTTCACTGCCGTTATCGGGGCGGGGTAGTGTTTTCCTGCGGTCTGCGCGACCATGCCTTTGGCAATGGTAAAGCTCATGGCCGCTTCGATTTTGCTTAAGTGCAGTGGCTCCAGCTTCGGCTGGCGTTTGGCTTTCCAGTCAAGATCGCCACTTATGGCCTGACGCAGAATGGCAATGGCACCTTCTTTCAGCTTCTCTGCTTTTACCACGCCGTCCACCAGGCCGATTTTCAGCGCCTCTTCGGCACCCACATCTTTACCGGCTGCGATTATCTCCAGCGCGCTGTCTGCCCCGAGCAGGCGCGGCAGGCGCACTGAACCGCCAAAGCCCGGCATGATGCCGAGTTTGGTTTCCGGCAGCCCGATGCGTAGATCGGGGGTAGCCAGGCGGTAATCCGTCGCCAGGACACATTCGCAACCTCCGCCCAGCGCGTAGCCATTCACGGCGGAAATCGTCGGTACCGGCAAATCTTCCAGTCGGCTGAAGACGCTGTTAGCAAAATGGAGCCAACTGCTCAGTTGCTCTGCAGGAACCAGGAACAGGGAGAGGAATTCGGTGATGTCTGCACCGACAATAAATGCCGCTTTTTCAGAACGCAGCAGCAGGGCTTTTAAATCGGCCTGCTTTTCCAGCACGTCCAGCGCCTCACCGAGGCTGGCAACGGTTGCCGTATCAAGTTTGTTCACTGAGCCGGGGGCGTCGAACACCAGTTCGGCAATGCCGTCTTCCAGCCAGTTGAGATATAGGGTTTCGCCTTTGTAGAGCATGTCAGTCTCCTGAATCCAGCAAGATGATCTGGTCGTACCAGATGAGGCGAAGTGTGGATTTTATGTTAATAAATTGCAAATTTATCATTAAGAAATTGCAGGGCCGATCACGCTCAGTGGAAATCTCGCTCCCTGATGGAGCTGTGCTAAGATGCGAAAACATGAGGTCAAAAAAACAGAAGGAAGAATGATGGACTCACTGGCCGCGCTATATAAAAATCATATCGTTACGTTACAGGAACGTACCCGCGATGTACTGGCCCGTTTTAAGCTCGATGCGCTGTTGATTCACTCCGGTGAACTGTTCAATGTCTTTCTCGACGATCATCCTTATCCGTTTAAAGTGAATCCACAGTTCAAAGCCTGGGTGCCGGTAACCCAGGTTCCGAATTGTTGGTTGTTGGTGGATGGGGTGAATAAACCTAAATTGTGGTTCTACCTGCCGGTCGATTACTGGCACAACGTGGAACCGCTGCCGACATCCTTCTGGACCGAAGAGGTTGAGGTTATCGCATTGCCGAAAGCGGACGGAATTGGCAGCCAACTGCCCGCTGCGCGTGGCAATATCGGTTATATTGGCCCGGTCCCCGAACGCGCGCTCGCGCTGGATATCACTGCCAGCAACATCAACCCGAAAGGGGTGATTGATTACCTGCACTACTATCGTGCCTATAAAACCGATTATGAACTGGCGTGCATGCGTGAAGCGCAGAAAACCGCAGTTAACGGACATCACGCGGCGGAAGAGGCTTTCCGTTCCGGCATGAGCGAGTTCGATATTAATCTTGCATACCTGACGGCCACCGGTCATCGTGATACCGATGTGCCATACAGCAATATCGTGGCGCTGAATGAGCATGCTTCCGTGCTGCATTACACGAAGCTGGATCACCGCGCGCCTGCCGAGTTGCGTAGCTTCCTGCTGGATGCCGGCGCGGAATATAACGGTTATGCCGCCGACCTGACCCGTACCTGGTCTGCGAACAGTGATAACGACTACGCCCACCTGGTGAAAGACGTTAACGATGAGCAACTGGCGCTGATTAGTACCCTGAAAACCGGGGTCAACTATCTCGAGTATCATCTTCAGTTCCATCAACGTATTGCTAAATTGCTGCGTAAACACCAAATCATCACTGACATCAGTGAAGAAGCGATGGTCGAGAACGATCTCACCGGGCCGTTTATGCCGCACGGTATCGGGCATCCGCTGGGTCTGCAGGTGCATGACGTTGCCGGTTTTATGCAGGATGATACCGGCACGCATCTGGCAGCGCCGTCGAAATACCCGTACCTGCGTTGTACTCGTGTGCTGCAGCCACGTATGGTGCTGACTATTGAACCGGGCATCTATTTTATTGACTCTCTGCTGGCCCCATGGCGTGAAGGTCCGTTCAGTCAGCATTTCAACTGGCAGAAAATTGAAGCGCTGAAGCCGTTTGGTGGCGTTCGTATTGAAGACAACGTTGTCATTCATGAGAACAGCATTGAGAACATGACGCGGGATCTGAAACTGGCGTAATGGAAAGCTGGCTGATACCGGACGCGCCGGTTACCGTTGTTGAAGAGATCAAAAAGAGCCGCTTCATTACGCTACTGGCGCATACCGATGGCGTAGAGGCGGCGAAGAGCTTTGTGGAATCGGTTCGGGCAGCGCACCCGGACGCACGTCACCATTGTGTGGCCTGGGTTGCCGGGCCGCCAGATGATTCCCAACAGCTGGGCTTTTCTGACGATGGTGAACCCGCCGGTACCGCCGGAAAACCGATCCTCGCCCAGTTAATGGGAAGCGGGGTCGGAGAAATCACCGCCGTCGTTGTGCGCTACTACGGCGGCATACTGTTAGGCACTGGTGGGCTGGTAAAAGCCTACGGTGGCGGTGTCAGCCAGGCGCTTGCCCTGCTCACGACGCAGCGCAAGACGCCATTAACCGAATATACTGTGCAATGTGAATATGGGCAGTTGGCGGGCATCGAAACCCTGCTCGGGCAGTTCGCCGGGAAAATTGTCGCGAGTGAATACCAGGCTGCTGTCCGCCTTCGGGTCGCGCTGCCACTCTCTGAAGTGACGGCTTTTTCACTAAAACTCGCTGATTTCAGTCGCGGTGCGTTGCATTTAGATAAGATTGAAGAATAATCCCCACCTGGTTTTCGCACACTTTACTATCTAAGGAAGCGGCAGAGATGCATTTTCGCGCCATAACCCGAATCGTTGGCCTGCTTATCATCCTCTTTTCCGGGACGATGATTCTGCCGGGGCTGGTGGCCTTACTCTACCGCGATGGGGCGGGGCGAGCATTTACCCAAACATTTTTTGTTGCGCTGGCGATTGGTTCCCTTTTGTGGTGGCCAAACCGCCGCGAAAAGAGTGAGCTGAAATCCCGCGAGGGCTTTCTCATCGTCGTCCTGTTCTGGACGGTGCTGGGCAGCGTGGGTGCGCTGCCGTTCATCTTTTCCGAAAGCCCCAATCTGACAATAACCGATGCGTTTTTTGAATCTTTCTCAGGGTTAACCACCACTGGTGCCACGACGCTGGTAGGGCTGGATTCGTTACCGCACGCCATTCTCTTTTATCGACAGATGCTGCAATGGTTCGGCGGGATGGGGATCATCGTGCTGGCGGTGGCGATTCTGCCTATTCTGGGCGTGGGGGGGATGCAGCTTTACCGTGCCGAAATGCCGGGCCCGTTGAAAGACAACAAAATGCGTCCGCGAATTGCCGAAACAGCGAAAACTTTGTGGCTTATTTATGTCTTGCTGACCATCGCCTGCGCGCTGGCACTGTGGTTTGCCGGTATGCCCGCCTTTGACGCTATTGGTCATAGCTTCTCAACCATCGCGATTGGCGGCTTCTCAACCCATGACGCCAGCGTGGGCTATTTCGACAGCCCGACGATTAACACGATTATTGCCATCTTTCTGCTGATCTCTGGTTGTAATTACGGCCTGCACTTCTCTTTATTAAGCGGACGTAATTTAAAGGTCTATTGGCGTGACCCTGAGTTCAGAATGTTTATTGGGGTGCAACTGACGCTGGTGGTTATCTGTACCGTGGTGCTGTGGTTCCATAACGTCTATGCCTCTGCGGTAACCACGCTCAATCAGGCGTTCTTCCAGGTAGTCTCAATAGCGACCACCGCTGGCTTCACCACGGACAGTATTGCACGCTGGCCGCTCTTCCTGCCGGTGCTGTTACTGTGCTCTGCTTTTATTGGTGGCTGTGCAGGATCGACGGGCGGGGGGCTTAAGGTCATCCGCATCCTGTTACTGTTCAAACAGGGCAACCGCGAACTGAAACGTCTGGTGCACCCGAATGCGGTGTACAGCATTAAATTAGGTAACCGTGCGCTGCCTGAGCGTATCCTCGAAGCAGTATGGGGATTCTTCTCAGCCTATGCGTTGGTGTTTATCGTCAGCATGCTGGCTATCATTGCCACCGGCGTAGATGACTTCTCAGCGTTTGCTTCGGTTGTGGCGACGCTTAATAACCTGGGGCCTGGCCTCGGCGTGGTGGCAGACAACTTTGCCAGTATGAATCCAGTGGCAAAATGGATTTTGATTGCCAACATGCTGTTTGGTCGTCTTGAGGTCTTTACCTTATTAGTACTTTTCACTCCCACCTTCTGGCGCGAATAAGGACGTAACACGTGAAAACATTGATTCTGTTTTCGACCCGCGATGGACAGACGCATGAGATTGCAAACACGATTGCTGCCGAGCTCCGGGGGCTGGGTATCGAGAGTGATGTGGTTAATCTTAATGATGCACAAAACGTTCTCTGGGACGCTTATGACCGGGTCGTGATAGGCGCCTCAATTCGCTATGGTCATTTCAACCCGGTGCTGGACAGTTTTGTGAAACAGCACGGTGAAACCTTGAGCCGTCTGCCTGGGGCATTCTTCTCTGTAAACCTGGTGGCGCGTAAGCCGGAAAAGAACACGCCGGAGACAAACAGCTATACGCAGAAGTTCCTGGCGCGATCTCCATGGCAGCCTGATGCCTGCGCCGTCTTTGCTGGTGCGTTACGTTACCCGCGCTACCGCTGGTTTGATCGCCTGATGATTCAACTCATTATGAAAATGACGGGCGGGGAAACCGATACGCGTAAAGAAGTGGTCTATACCGACTGGCAGCAAGTGAGCCTGTTTGCCCATAAAATCGCTCAGTTAAACCACAATTCGTCTCTTTAATAAACTTTACGAATGAAATTTGAGCGAACGATAATTTTTTTGAATTTTATACTTGTCAGCCCGGAATAACTCCCTATAATGCGCCTCCACTGACACGGAACAACGGCTTGCAAGCCGCCGGGTCAGCGGGGTTCCACTGAGAATCTCGCAGAGAAAAGCAAAAATTAATGCTTGACTCTGAAGCGGGAAAGCGTAATATGCACACCCCGCGCCGCAGCGAAAATACAGCGGCACTGCTCTTTAACAATTT
>DFPL01000273.1 GCA_002377245.1 Enterobacteriaceae bacterium UBA3516 | reverse complement strand
TGGTCGTGGGTACTTTCCCTCTGGACCCGACAGCGTCAAAAACGGCTGTCATCCTAACCATTTTAACAGCAACATAACAGGCTAAGACGTAAGGGACGCCCAATAAAACTACGCTTCGTTGACATATATCAAGTTCAATTGTAGCACGTTAACAGTTTGGTGAAATATCCGTATCTTAATGTTAGCGAATTTCACAATATTTCAATAAACCAACAAGTTGCGAATATTAATTGATAAACATAGTGAATCCAATAGTAGATTTAGATTCTTCATCAAAATACCATGCATAAACATAGGGATAAGTATGTTCTGTTAACATTCTGGCCTGCAGTTTCATCATCCAACAGTTTAGCTTCTTTTAACCGTTGCCAGAGTGAAATACAGTGATTCCTGTTACATAATTGTAAATTCGCGCCGCGTAATATGCGGGCGGCGACGACACTTCATCCGTTAAATGATCAAAAAGAGAGCAAAAAATGCACCTGGCTGTTGTCCTTGTTTCCCCCGCCAGAGCGGAAAATATCGGTGCGGCTGCGCGCGCGATGAAAACCATGGGGTTTACGGATTTGCGCATTGTTGACAGCGTGGCTCACCTTGAAGAGGGCGCGCGCCGTGTTGCCCACGGTGCTGGCGATGTGCTTGATAATATTACAACTTATACCACTCTTGCTGACGCGCTTGCGGATGTGCAGTTTACGGTTGCGACCACGGCACGCAGCCGGGCGAAGTTTCACTACTACGCGACACCTGAAGAGCTGGTTCCGTTGTTGCGAGAGAAAAGTGAGTGGCTACAGACCGGCGCACTGGTTTTTGGGCGAGAAGATTCCGGGCTAACGAACGATGAACTGGCGCTGGCGGATATCTTAACAGGCGTGCCGATGGTGGCGGATTATCCCTCCCTCAATCTTGGGCAGGCGGTAATGGTTTACTGTTATCAGTTAGCAACTTTAATACAAAACGGGGCTGAACCTATCGCCGCGCGTGATGATAATCCGCTTCATGCATTACGTATGCGCGCCCACGCCTTACTCGACCAGTTGGGAGTGGCGGATGACATTAAAATGGCTGACTGGCTCGATCAGCGTATTGGCGTTTTAGGACAGCGAGACACCGCAATGTTGCACAGATTGCTCCACGACATCGAAAAAAAACTCACCGAGTAATATCTGGTGATAAGTTTATTTTATAGTTGAAGGCCCCGCTATATGACTTATCTTGTGGTCTTTACGGATCGTTAATGCGGCATAAACTGGCGTAGACGAACAAGCGAGAAAATAGTCAAAAACCAAAAATTCATTGACTTAAGACGGCGGATACTTTAACCAATATAGGTAACGCGACAGACAGATAAAAATTACAGAGCACACAACATCCATGAAACGCATCAGCATCGTCACCACCATTATTACCACCACCACAATTACCACAGGTAATGGTGCGGGCTGACGCGTACAGGAAAAACAGAAAAAAGCCCGCACCGAACAGTGCGGGCTTTTTTTTCGACCAAAGATCAAGGGGTATAACATGCGAGTGTTGAAGTTTGGCGGTACATCAGTGGCAAATGCGGAACGGTTTCTGCGTGTTGCCGATATCCTGGAGAGTAATGCCAGGCAGGGGCAGGTGGCGACAGTGTTATCTGCCCCGGCGAAAATCACCAACCATCTGGTCGCCATGATTGAAAAAACCATTGGTGGTCAGGACGCCGTACCGAACATCAGTGATGCAGAACGGATTTTTGCTGAGCTTCTCTCTGGACTCGCAGACGCCCAACCCGGTTTTCCTCTGGCTCAACTTAAAATTTTCGTCGAACAAGAATTTGCGCAAATTAAGCATGTTTTGCACGGTATCAGCCTGCTTGGCCAATGCCCTGACAGCATCAATGCGGCGTTGATCTGCCGCGGTGAAAAACTCTCTATCGCCATTATGGCCGGGCTGCTGGAAGCACGTGGTCATAACGTCTCGGTCATTGATCCGGTCGAAAAGCTGCTCGCTGTTGGTCACTATCTCGAATCTACTGTCGATATTACTGAATCTACCCGCCGTATCGCCGCCAGCCGTATCCCTGCGGATCATATGATCCTGATGGCCGGTTTTACCGCCGGTAATGAGAAGGGCGAACTGGTGGTGCTCGGACGCAACGGTTCCGATTACTCTGCTGCCGTTCTGGCCGCCTGTCTGCGCGCGGATTGTTGTGAAATCTGGACCGACGTCGATGGCGTGTACACCTGTGATCCCCGCCAGGTGCCGGATGCTCGCCTGCTAAAATCTATGTCGTATCAGGAAGCCATGGAGCTTTCCTACTTTGGCGCGAAGGTGCTTCACCCGCGCACTATCACTCCTATCGCCCAGTTCCAGATTCCCTGCTTAATCAAAAACACCGGTAATCCCCAGGCTCCGGGTACGTTGATTGGTGCCACTTCTGATGAAGATGGCCTGCCGGTAAAAGGGATTTCGAACCTGAACAACATGGCAATGTTCAGCGTGTCAGGTCCTGGCATGAAAGGCATGGTGGGCATGGCGGCGCGCGTGTTTGCTGCTATGTCACGCGCGGGGATCTCCGTGGTGTTGATTACCCAATCTTCTTCGGAGTACAGCATCAGCTTCTGCGTGCCGCAGTCCGATTGTGCCCGCGCCCAACGTGCAATGAACGATGAATTCTACCTTGAGCTGAAAGAAGGCCTGCTGGAACCGCTTGCGGTGATGGAACGCCTGGCCGTGATTTCCGTGGTGGGTGACGGCATGCGCACGATGCGCGGCATCTCAGCGAAATTCTTTGCTGCGCTGGCCCGGGCGAATATCAACATCGTGGCTATCGCCCAGGGCTCGTCTGAGCGCTCTATTTCCGTAGTGGTGAGTAACGATGACGCGACGACCGGCGTGCGCGTCACCCACCAGATGCTGTTCAACACCGATCAGGTTATCGAAGTCTTTGTTATCGGAGTGGGCGGTGTAGGCGGTGCGTTGCTGGAGCAGCTTAAGCGTCAGCAGGCGTGGCTGAAGAACAAACATATCGATTTACGCGTGTGTGGTGTGGCGAACTCCAAAGCGCTGCTGACCAACGTGCATGGACTGGACCTGGAAAACTGGCAGGCTGAGCTGGCGGAAGCGAAAGAGCCGTTCAACCTGGGGCGCCTGATCCGTCTGGTGAAAGAGTATCATCTGCTGAATCCGGTGATTGTTGACTGTACCTCTAATCAATCCGTTGCGGATCAGTACGCCGATTTCCTGCGTGAAGGTTTCCATGTGGTCACGCCGAACAAAAAGGCCAATACGTCGTCGATGGATTACTACCATCAACTGCGCCATGCTGCGGCAAAATCACGGCGTAAATTCCTCTACGATACCAACGTCGGTGCGGGTTTGCCGGTCATTGAGAACCTGCAAAATCTGCTCAACGCGGGCGATGAGTTACAGCGTTTTTCCGGTGTGCTGTCGGGTTCACTCTCGTTCATCTTCGGTAAGCTGGATGAAGGGATGAGCCTGTCGGAAGCGACGAAAGCGGCACGTGATATTGGCTTTACCGAGCCGGATCCACGAGACGACCTTTCCGGCATGGACGTTGCGCGTAAGCTGTTGATTCTGGCGCGTGAAACCGGCCGCGAGCTTGAGCTATCCGATATCGTCATCGAGCCAGTCTTACCTGACTCATTTGAGGCCAATGGCGATGTCGCTGACTTTATGGATCGCCTGCCGCAACTGGACGATGCCTTTGCCGCACGCGTGGCGAAAGCGCGGGATGAAGGTAAAGTGTTGCGCTATGTCGGTAACATTGAAGAAGATGGCACCTGTCGGGTAAAAATCGCCGAAGTTGATGGCAACGATCCGCTTTATAAAGTGAAAAATGGCGAAAATGCCCTCGCATTCTACAGCCATTATTACCAGCCGATTCCGCTGGTGCTGCGTGGCTATGGCGCAGGCAATGACGTAACGGCGGCGGGTGTATTTGCCGATCTGTTACGCACTCTTTCCTGGAAGTTGGGAGTTTAAGATGGTGAAAGTATATGCTCCGGCCTCCAGTGCCAATATGAGCGTAGGTTTTGATGTACTGGGCGCTGCGGTAACGCCTGTGGATGGCACGTTACTGGGGGACAACGTTTCTGTTGAGGCGGCTGACAGTTTTAGCCTTCAGAATCTGGGGCGTTTTGCCAATAAACTGCCCACTAACCCGAAAGAGAATATCGTTTATCAGTGCTGGGAGCGTTTCTGTCAGGAAATCGGTAAAACCGTTCCGGTGGCGATGACGCTTGAAAAAAACATGCCGATTGGATCAGGCCTGGGTTCCAGCGCCTGTTCCGTGGTTGCCGCATTGGTCGCCATGAATGAATACTGCGGTAAGCCGCTGAACGACAGCAAAATGCTGGCGATCATGGGCGAGCTGGAAGGACGCATCTCTGGCAGCATTCATTACGACAACGTCGCGCCTTGCTTCCTCGGCGGCATGCAATTGATGATCGAGGAAAACGACATTATTAGCCAACAGGTGCCATGCTTTGATGAGTGGTTATGGGTGCTTGCTTATCCAGGGATTAAAGTCTCGACGGCGGAAGCGCGCGCTATTCTGCCGGCGCAGTATCGTCGTCAGGACTGTATCGCCCACGGGCGGCATCTGGCCGGCTTTATTCACGCCTGCTATTCACGCCAGCCTGCGCTTGCCGCTAAGTTGATGAAAGATGTCATTGCAGAGCCGTACCGCACCAAACTGCTGCCGGGCTTTAATGAAGCGCGCCAGGCGGTGGCGGATATCGGCGCCATCTCCTGCGGGATTTCCGGGTCGGGTCCGACGCTGTTTGCGTTATGCGATAAAACCGAAACGGCGCAGCGTGTGGCAGACTGGCTGAGCAAACACTATTTGCAAAATCAGGAAGGCTTTGTTCATATTTGCCGTCTGGATACGACGGGTGCACGAGTAGTGGGATAACCAATGAAACTCTATAACTTAAAAGATCACAACGAACAGGTCAGCTTCGCACAGGCCATCACGCAAGGCCTGGGCAAGAATCAGGGGCTCTTTTTTCCGCACGATCTGCCGGAATTTAGCCTGACAGAAATTGATGAAATGCTGGATCAGGATTTCATCACCCGCAGTGCAAAGATCCTCGGTGCCTTTATCGGCGATGAACTGCCGCAGGAGATCCTGGAAGCGCGCGTCCGTGACGCCTTCGCTTTCCCGGCTCCGGTGAAGGCGGTCGAAAGCGACATTGGCTGCCTGGAGCTGTTCCACGGCCCAACGCTGGCCTTCAAAGACTTCGGCGGGCGCTTTATGGCGCAGATGCTGACCACCATCAGCGGCGACAAGCCGGTGACCATTCTCACCGCGACCTCAGGTGATACCGGTGCGGCGGTTGCCCATGCGTTTTACGGTCTGAAAAACGTGCGCGTGGTTATTCTCTACCCGAACGGCAAAATCAGCCCACTGCAGGAAAAACTGTTCTGTACGCTGGGTGGCAACATCGAAACGGTCGCCATTGATGCTGACTTTGATGCCTGCCAGGCGCTGGTCAAACAGGCTTTTGATGATGAAGAACTGAAAGTCGCGCTGGGACTGAACTCCGCCAACTCCATTAACATCAGCCGCCTGCTGGCGCAGATTTGTTACTACTTTGAAGCGGTGGCGCAGCTTCCGCAGGAAGCCCGTAACCAACTGGTCGTCTCTGTTCCAAGCGGCAACTTCGGCGATCTGACCGCCGGTCTGCTGGCGAAATCTCTGGGGCTGCCAATCAAGCGCTTTATCGCTGCCACCAACGCCAATGACACCGTGCCGCGCTTCCTGCAGGAAGGGGAGTGGAAGCCGAAAGCAACGCAGGCGACGCTGTCAAACGCAATGGACGTCAGCCAGCCGAACAACTGGCCACGTGTTGAAGAGTTGTTCCGCCGCAAAATCTGGCGTCTGAACGAACTGGGCTATGCGGCCATTAGCGACGAAACCACCAAAGAAACCATGCGTGAGTTGAAGGGTAAAGGCTATCTCTCCGAGCCCCATGCAGCCATCGCGTACCGTGCACTGCGCGATCAGCTGCACCCTGGTGAATACGGTTTGTTCCTCGGCACCGCGCATCCGGCAAAATTCAAAGAGAGCGTGGAAGAGATTCTGGGCGAGCCGCTGGTGCTGCCGAAAGAGCTGGCAGAGCGTGCTGACCTTGAGCTTTTGTCTCACCATCTGCCTGCCGACTTTGCACAATTACGTAAGCTGATGATGAGCAAAGCGTAAGCATTAGACGACCTTTCTACAAGCCGGGTGTGCATCATTGCAACCCGGCTTTTTTTTCGCGCAAATACGGAGAAATTGCGGAGGCATTGCGCAGGAAAAATGTAGAAATTCCCAATAAATGCGGGCACTTAAAGATTAGGATTGCAGAGAATAACAAGCGGACATCACTTTGCTTAAGCTCCTTTCATCGGCCCATAACGGGCAAGATGAACCAAGGAGTAACCCATGTTAAAACCTGTATTCTTAGCGCTTTCGTTGGTGATGGTGGCTCCGCTGGCGGCACAGGCTGCAGAAATTACCCTCGTGCCGGCAGTCAAACTGCAAATTGGCGACAGTGACAATCACGGAAACCGTTGGGATGGCGGGCGCTGGCGTGACCATGACTGGTGGAACCGTCACTATGAGATGCGGGACAACCATTGGCGGCCACATCGTGAAGCGTTTCGTGACCACCATGACGATCGCCATGATGACCGACACGACGATCGCGATCCGGGCTGGCGTCGCTAATGCTACTGATTCCCCTCTCCGGGCGGAGAGGGGAAACGTCATTACTGCTCGTGACGTTTAAACACCAGCTCACCTTTCCCCGACTGCTCTTCGTCAAAGAAATAGCCTTCACTGTTAAAGCCGGTTAACTGTTCAGGCTTCGTCAGACGTTTTTCAATAATGTAACGGCTCATCAGTCCACGCGCTTTCTTGGCATAGAAGCTAATGACTTTGAACTTGCCGTTTTTCTCATCCAGAAAGACCGGTTTGATGATTTGCGCATTCAGACTCTTTGGCTTCACTGATTTAAAGTATTCATCTGAAGCCAGGTTGACCACCACGTCGTCGCCCTGTGCCTTGATAGCCTCATTCAGTTTCTGAGTAATGGTATCGCCCCAGAACTGGTAGAGATCTTTGCCTTTCGCGTTTTCCAGTCGAATCCCCATCTCCAGGCGATAAGGTTGCATCAAATCCAGCGGACGTAACACGCCATAGAGACCAGACAGCATACGCAAATGCTGTTGAGCGAAGTCGAAATCAGCCTCGGAGAAGGTCTCTGCCTGTAAGCCGGTATAAACGTCGCCCTTGAAGGCCAGAATAGCCTGGCGGGCATTTTTCAACGTGAAGTCCGGTTGCCAGTCGTGGAAGCGGGTGGCGTTCAGATCGGCTAACTTATCGCTAATCCCCATTAAAGATTTGATTTGCGGCGCAGTCAGCTGGCGAGCAACATCAATGAGCTGCTGAGAATGGTCCAGCAGCTCAGGCTGAGTGAAGCGCGTCGTGGCCAGCTCGCTCTGATAATCCAGCGTTTTGGCGGGTGAAATGAGAATCAGCATATTCAGTCCTTGCAGGGAATTTGTTGCTGATTTTAACAAAAAAGCAGGGGGTATTGATCAATAGTTGCGATTGTCCGGACGTAGCTCAACCTTACTATGCCAGGTATCGGGTGCTAACTGGCGCTGAATTTCAGGGTAACGACTGGCGTCGAAAACCGGCAAGATTCCCAGTTTGCGTTGGCGTAAATAATCGCCCGCAATAATGCTAACAACGGGGGACAGCAACAAAATGGCGATCAGGTTCGTGATAGCCATAAACGCCATCAGCACATCGGCAAGATGCCAGAGCAGGGGAACGCGAAGTTGTGAGCCGACGAGAATCATCAATACAATCCCACAACGTAAAAGCCAGCGATTTCGCGCATTGTTTAATTTCAGGAAGATAAGATTATTTTCTGCATAAACGTAGTTTGTCGCGATGGAATTAAAGGCGAACATAAAAATAATAACGGCGACAAAACTGGCTCCCCATTCGCCGGTTAACGCGACCATCGCTTCTTGCACTTGTTGTACGCCACTTACGGCATTATCCGTGGGGCTGATATCTGCCAGCATGAGAATGAATGCGCTGGCGGTACATACCATAAAAGTATCGACCACGACCCCAATCATCTGAACGAATCCCTGTGCTGCGGGGTGTGACGCAGACGCGGCGGCGGCGGCATTGGGCGTCGACCCCATGCCCGCTTCATTGGAATACATACTTCGCTGAAAGCCGCTGGTCAGCGCCTGGCTCAGGGTATATCCCATTGCGCCTGCCGCCGCTTCCTGCCAGCCAAATGCACTTTGTAAAATGGTGGCCATCACGCCGGGCAGACGGGTGATGTTATCGATACCAATACCGATACTCATGACCACCCAAACGAAAGCCATAATAGGCACCACCCACTGCATAAAACGGGCAATGTCACGCAGACCCTTAGTTAGCAAAATCAGAAGCATACAGGCCAAGAACCCGCCTGTATAAAGTTCAGGGATATGCCAGGCATAGTGGACCGCGCGCACCACCGAATTGGCCTGAATGGTGTTAAACAACAGTCCATAAGTGAGGAGCAGAATAATGGAGAAAAGCACGCCCATCCAGCGCATGCCAAGACCGCGAGACATATACCAGGCCGGGCCTCCCCTGAACTCCTGATTCGCACCGCGCTCTTTATAAAGTTGCGCCAGCGTCGATTCGGCAAAGCAGGTTGTCATACTAATAAGCGCTGACACCCACATCCAGAATATAGCGCCAGGGCCGCCAGCACTGATAGCCAGCGCGACACCGGCTAAATTACCCGTGCCCATTCTGCCTGCGAGGCTCAGGAATAAAGCTTGATAAGATGTTAAGCCACCGGCGTGTGCGCCGCCCTGGCTTTTGAGATTTTGAAAAAAATCACTTCGCAATCTGAAGGGAATAAATTTACTGCGAAATGCGAACCAGATGCCCACCGCAAGCAGCAGATAAAGCATCAATGAACCCCACAGTATTTCACTGATAAAAGAAAAAAATTCAGGCATTAACATCCCTCTTGTCTATGCCGGGTCGCAGGATAAAAAGCGGCGCTATGGTCAATAGCACACTACTTCGCAGGCAATTAATCAATCGAGTTTACCATAATTACGCAACTTCACTGCGCGGTTGCGCTGCCAGTGCGTCGTGTTATCATCAGGGAAGACCGGTTACATCCCCCTAACAAGTTCAAAGAGAAACACTATCATGACGGATAAATTGACTTCTCTGCGTCAATACACGACAGTCGTGGCTGACACCGGAGATATCGCGGCAATGAAGCTGTATCAGCCGCAGGACGCTACCACCAACCCTTCTCTGATTCTTGGCGCTGCCCAAATTCCTGAATACCGTAAACTGATTGATGACGCCATTGCCTGGGCAAAAAGCCAGAGCAGCGATCGCGCTCAGCAGGTTATTGATGCATCAGACAAATTGGCAGTGAATATCGGTCTGGAAATCCTGAAGCTGATCCCGGGTCGTATCTCTACTGAAGTGGATGCCCGTCTGTCCTACGACACCGAAGCCTCTATCGCTAAAGCCAAACACCTGATCAAACTGTACAACGATGCAGGCATCAGCAACGATCGTATCCTGATCAAACTGGCTTCAACCTGGCAGGGTATCCGTGCTGCAGAACAGCTGGAAAAAGAAGGCATCAACTGTAACCTGACGCTGCTGTTCTCCTTCGCGCAGGCGCGCGCATGTGCAGAAGCGGGCGTTTACCTGATCTCTCCTTTCGTGGGCCGTATCCTCGACTGGTACAAATCTAACACGGATAAGAAAGAGTACGCGCCGGCTGAAGATCCAGGCGTGGTTTCCGTGACAGAAATCTACCAGTACTACAAACAGCACGGTTACGAAACCGTGGTGATGGGCGCAAGCTTCCGTAACCTCGGCGAAATCCTTGAACTGGCTGGCTGCGACCGTCTGACCATCGCGCCAGGCCTGCTGAAAGAGCTGGCGGAGAGCGAAGGCGCTATCGAGCGTAAACTGTCTTACACTGGCGAAGTAAAAGCGCGTCCGGAACGTATTACCGAAGCGCAGTTCTTCTGGCAGCACAACCAGGATCCTATGGCCGTAGATAAACTCGCGGACGGTATCCGTAAGTTNNAATCATTCTGCGTGACCGGGCCTCCGGTCACGCTTCCCCTCTGTCTGCATCCCCCTTCAGCGTGTATCATTTCCGTAAGTCATACTTTTTTATACGGAATGAATATGGACACATTACGCATTGGTTTAGTTTCTGTTTCTGACCGCGCCTCCAGC
>DFPL01000059.1:10372-14677 GCA_002377245.1 Enterobacteriaceae bacterium UBA3516 | reverse complement strand
GTCCGTGCTCGTATTATTTTTTGAGGATCCCTCAGCCTCCGAGGTGAGGGGCGATCACCGCACAACGCTTACTTCTTCATCTGCGACAGTATCGTCCGGCACTGATTCTCATCCCCTTCCGATGGCGACACCAACGCCAGCAGCGCAGCCGCAGGCGTCACTAATGTTGCCAGCGCCGCAGCCACCGCACCGCGCGCAATCAGCGGCCCGGCTTTCACACCGGCCTGCGGATTCTTAAAACTCCCGCGCACATACAACGGAGAACGCAGCGTCACAATACGGATGCCTTTACTCTCCGGGTCGATGGTTAAATCAAGCTGCTCCGAGGCGAAGCTGGCGCTCCCGGTCACGTTGATCAGTGAGTTTTCCGTATCAAACGCGAAAATTTGCGGACGGGCCACACCATTCACCAGGTTCAGGTTTGCCGCCGCGCAGTTGACCCGCACCTCATCATCGCCAAAGAGCTGCCCGACCAGGTAGTTACCGACGTTCAACCCCACAATCTCCATCAGGTTGCGGCTAATAAGCCCGTCGTTCATCAGCAATTTCAGGTTGCCATTACTGGTACCGAGCAGTGCTGCCACCGAATTCCCGGTGCCACGGAAATCTGCGTCACCGTTCATTTCACCCAGCGTCTTCTGCATCAGCTCCACATCCGGCATCAGCTCTTTAAGCTTCAGTCGACGTGCCTGAATCTCTGCTCTTCCCTGCATCGGCTTTTTATCGCCTTCAAGACGAATATTGGAGGAGATGGTTCCGCCTGCGAGGCCAAATTTCAACGGGCTCAGCTTCAAGTCCGCGTTCTGCAAAATGATATGGGTAGAGAGATCGCTGATTGGTAGCGAACTGCCGTGCTCGATACGCTTACCTTTAAAGCGTACATCGGCGTCCATGACGTTCCACTTGTCGGTTTCAAAGCGGTCATAGGGCAGCACTTTGCCAGCAGGTTGAACGGTTTTTTCGCCTTTTTTCTGCTCGGACTGCTTCGATTTTTCCGCGCCTTTACCCGAGTCAACGCCAATCAACGGACCGAGGTCGGCAAGACGCAACTGGCGGGATTCCAGGTCTCCTTCCAGTTTCGGCCGCGGTTTACCGGTGGTGTAGGTCAGCGAGCCGTGAATATCGCTATCGCCGATACGGCCGTTGAAACCGCGATAGTCAAAGACTGAGCTTTTCTCGGTATCAATTTTGGCGACCAGATGCCCGTCCGTTTCAAACGGCGGGGTGTCCGGCAGCAGTACGCCGGTCAGATCATACAGTTCGCCGAGCGAGTCGCCGGCAAACTTGAGTTGCAAGTCCACCCCGCCCATCTTCATCGGGTCGTTGACCTTGCCGACAAAAGCAACGCGGGTATTACCGGAACGAAAATCGGCCTGCACCGGGAATGGTGTTCCTTCGCTGCGTAACGCCAGCATACCGCCGATTTTCCCAGTGCCGGTCAGCGGTTGACCGTTGTAACGCCCCTTTGCCTTCAGGCCAAAGACATAGTCTGCCACTTGCGCGTTATCTTTTTTATCGCCCGTGATTTCGTTAAAGGGGACCGGCTTACCGAGGGGATCGATCAGGATTTCGATATCTGCTTTGCTGACCTTATCGTCGACGGTCACCTTGCCCTGATCGAAGAGAATATTGTCCAGCCGGAAAGACCAACTGGAAGGCTGAACATTGGGGTCCTTGTTTTCATCGCTGGCGAAGTTAAAGGTCCAGTTGTTGTTTTTCTCTGACAAACGAATCAGCCGCGCATCCGGCTTTTGCAGCTTGATCCACGGTAGATAGACGGTTTTGGAGAGCAGCGCCAGCGGAGCCAGAGTGGCTTCTACGCGCGGCAGGTGAACCATGGTGACTTCAGGGATGTCCGGTGGGTTACCGAGGATAATGTCATCAGCGTGAACGTGCGGCCACGGTATCCAGCTACGCCAGCCGGTCTCCTCTTTTTGCCGCTCCCAGACCACGCCCAAATCACCGCGAATAGCAAACGGTCGGTTAAGCTCAGTAGAGACTTTTTCGTTTATCGTGGGCTTGAGCCGGTTCCAGTCGAAGGTCGCGATGATGATGATCGCCACAACAATCAATAGCAACAGTGTTCCAAGTACTGCGAATAGCGTTTTCCGTGTTTTTGTCATGCGGGCACCCTTTCTTTAAAGCCTTGCCTGTCATAAAGATAGCTGAGGCTGGCAGAAAGGGGGCGATGCTTACAGGTTCAGAATAACGCGGTCGAGCGTATCCAGTGGGACCGGGCGGGAAAGGAAGTAACCTTGAGCGGCAAAAGCCGGAGAATTCTGAACGTCGCGCCACTCTTCCAGGGTTTCCACCCCTTCCACAATGACACCCTGACAGTACCGATTCATCAGTTGCAGCAACAGGGCAAACAGGTTTTGCCCCTCGGGAGTTTTGCGCAGCATGATGAACAGGTCGCGAGCGACTTTGATGTAGTCGTAATGCATCTCGCCAAGAGCAGAGAAATTGGCCATCCCGGTGCCAAAATCATCCAACCACAATGGCCCCATATCGCTGATCATCGCGATGGTGGTGTCTTCCGGCAGACGAATGTGCTCGACCAGTTCAAAACGGATCCAGGGAACGGTTTCTATCAGCGCTCTCAGAGCGATGTTCTGACGCATTGCCAGCAACGTCGGGCCATCCACGTTGACTGAGGCCAGGATATTATTTTCAGTGAAAAAGTCTTTCTGCTTCGCTAACAGGGCAATCTGCTCATGAACTACATCGACACGCTGGCGCACCGCCACCTCGGAGAAATAGCGATCCGGTGCAATGCGTTCACCCGGTTTACTGGGATGGGTCACCACGGTCAACACTTCAATCGCCATCAGGCGACCGTCGGTTTTGTAGATGGGCTGATAAGTATAAGCACGCTCACACTGCAGCCAGTAACGACGCTCCTGGAGGCTTTCAATGCTTGCCTCAGGATAGTTTAGCCGCTGGATAACCTGCTTTAACTTCATTTCGCATGTCCTGTTGAAGATGAGTACCGGAAAGAACTCGTCACTGGGTTATCGGCGTTGCGACTGATAACTTTATGTCCAGGTTAGCCGCAATATAAAAACGCCGAGCGGAAAATGTGGCTATCTACACAGAATACGCGTTAGCTCAAATAAATAATGGAACGACGTTTTAATATAGTTGACCATGAAACACGCACACAGCACACTATCGTTAATTCATCTGATTCAGGTTCCGGACTATGTCAAAGAAAATTGCCGTGATTGGCGAATGCATGATTGAACTGTCACAAAAAGGCACGGACGTTAATCGTGGCTTTGGTGGCGATACCCTTAATACGTCGGTGTACATCGCCCGTCAGGTCGACGCGGCCGCGCTGTCGGTGCACTACGTGACTGCACTCGGTACGGATAATTTCAGCCAACAGATGCTGGACTCCTGGCAGGCTGAAAACGTGGATACCCGTCTGACACAGCGCATGGAAAACCGCCTTCCGGGCCTGTATTACATCGAAACCGATGAAACCGGCGAGCGCACCTTCTATTACTGGCGTAACGAAGCTGCGGCAAAGTTCTGGCTGGAGAGCGAGCAGTCTGCCGCTATCTGCGAAGAGCTGGCGACCTTTGATTACCTCTACCTGAGCGGCATCAGCCTGGCGATCCTCAGCCCCACCAGCCGCATGAAGCTACTCTCCCTGTTGCAGGAGTGCCGCGCTAACGGCGGTAAGGTGATTTTCGATAATAACTACCGTCCGCGCCTGTGGGCCAGCAAAGAAGAGACCCGTCAGGTCTATCAGCAAATGCTTGCCTGCACCGATATCGCTTTCCTGACCCTAGATGATGAAGACCTGTTGTGGGGCGCATTGCCGGTTGAAGAGGTGATTGCCCGTACCCAGCAGGCTGGCGTAAAAGAAATTGTGATTAAACGCGGTGCCGATTCTTGCCTGGTGGCCATTGAAGGCGAAGCGTTAACAGAGGTGCCAGCGGTGAAACTGCCGAAAGAGAGCGTGGTGGATACGACAGCAGCGGGCGATTCATTCAGCGCCGGTTATCTGGCGGTGCGTCTGACCGGCGGTGATGCCGAAGCGGCAGCCAAACGTGGTCACTTAACCGCCAGTACGGTGATTCAGTATCGCGGGGCGATCATCCCCCGTGACGCGATGCCGAACTAAGACGAGGTTTTTCCCTCACGCCATAAGGGGCGAAGGGACTGCTCGAGCAGGCTGTGGCATGGCTTTTTTCTCACACACCAAAGCGGGAGAGGATTCCCAGTCATACTACGTTTTAAAGCGATAACATAGCTGAATGAGAACACAACAGTCACCGCGATGACTGGGTCCGGCTG
>DFPL01000059.1:0-10238 GCA_002377245.1 Enterobacteriaceae bacterium UBA3516 | reverse complement strand
CCCTCTCCCTCAAGGGAGAGGGAATCGATTGTGCTCGCTTTTTTTTGAGGGAGGATTACTGCTTCGGCGGAATATCCGACACATCAGAATGAGGCTCGTCGTTACCCACCGTTGTGGCAACCGGCGCCGCTTCACCGGTTGACATCAACGTCTCCCAGTTTGCCTGCAAATCCTTCATGTTGAATTCCGGCTCACCCTTCGGCTGAAGCAGAATCAAAGCCATATCCTGTGAAAGCTGCGAACGCAGATCCTGATTCAGCTCCTCTTTGGTCAACGAGGCGAGGAAGTTTTGCCGCAGTTTTTGATACTGTTCCGGTGCGATATCCACGACCTGGTTTTGCAACGAACGCATCCGCTGGCTGATCAAAATATCGGTATCAGTACGGGCATAGGTAGCAAACAGCTTCTGCAACTCCAGATTCTTCTGCGCGACCAGCGCATTAAACTCTTCCTCTGGCAGGCCGTTGTCGCGGACTTTTGCCAGCTCGCGGGCAACCGTGCCTAAATTGCTCTGCAGTTTTTCGTTCGGCGAATCCAGATTGATGGCGCATTGCGCACGCTGGAACAGCACGCGGCAGTCAAAACCGAGGCCAATATCTTTGTTATTTGCTTTGGTCAGATACTGCTGCAGGTGCCAGAACAGGGCTTCACGGGCGAGATCTTCACGCCAGTAACGCTGCAACGCCGCCGATTCACGGATCGGCTGCCATGCGGTATCCCACATAATCGCGAGTCGGTCCTGCTGCACCGTCTCGGTCATGATACTCACCGGCTGACGTGGCAGCGGTGATAATGTCGGGACGGGGGCCGGGGTTTCACGTTTGCCTTTCAGGTCACCAAAGACTTTGTTGATTTGCTCGGTCACGTTACGGGTATCGACGTTACCGACCACAATCAGGGTCATTGCATCCGGGGTATACCATTTGTGATGAAAGGCCTGAAGCTGTTTGGCCTCCAGGGGGTGCTTGAGCGATTCCGCCGGATCGTGTCCTAACAAGGACGAGCCCTTAAGGCGATAACGCCACCAGCTGTCTTTGGTATTGCCAGGCCAGGTCGCAACCATGTCTTCGCTTGCCAGCGCGTGATTCACCGTTTCAGGGGTGATTGCCAGTCTGCCCGTGCTGTCTGACAGCCACTGAAGCGCCTCTTTCAGCAGATCGTTGCGGTTGTTGGGCAAGCTCAGACTAAAAATCGTGTATTCATAGGACACCAGCGCGGGCGGCAGCGGCCGCTTCGGGTCAATGGCTTGCTGCCAGAGTGAGCGCACTTGTGCCGGTTGCAGGCTGCCGCTGTGGGTCAGCGCGATGCGGGGAATAAAATGGCTGAAACCGGTTTGCTGCGTACTCTCGGTCAGCGAACCGGTATCAATAGACAGGCGAACCTCAACACGGTCGCTGGGACGTTGCGGCGTGGCGAGAACCTGCCACTGTAAACCGTTTGATAATGTCCCTTGTTGCCAGGCCGGATCTGGCTGGAGTGCTTCTGCCTGCACATAACCGACAGCCGCCAGCATCAGCAAACCGCCTGTTAATAATCGAATTTTTGTGCCCTGCATGGGAACCCCTAATCAACATTCCTGGTTAAAAAGTCAGCCCCGCTAAGGTAGGAGCCGAAGATACATAACACTCCGGTGTTAGACCTCGCAAAAGCGAAAATGTCACACCGCAATATGAAATATCCCGACGAATTTGCTTCGTACGTTAGCGGTCCAGGGGTCAATTATGCTCAGGCACCCGCAGCCCGACAAGGGCTACGGGCTTAAGTGGCGAAATTATGAGGATATTTCGCCTGTTTTGCTGCTTGTCGCACGATTATCCAGCGTATCGACGAGTTTTTTCTGATCCAGCTCTTTCACCCATTTCGCCACCACGATGGTGGCCACACCGTTGCCGACCAGGTTAGTCAGCGCGCGCGCTTCGGACATGAAACGGTCAATCCCCAGAATCAACGCCAGCCCGGCAACCGGTAAATGCCCCACCGCTGAGATGGTCGCTGCCAGCACAATAAACCCACTGCCGGTCACGCCTGCCGCCCCTTTTGAAGAGAGCAACAACACCACCAGCAGCGTGATCTGATGGAAAATATCCATGTGGCTGTTGGTCGCCTGCGCAATAAACACCGCCGCCATCGTTAGATAAATGGAAGTGCCATCGAGGTTGAACGAATAGCCGGTAGGAATGACCAGCCCCACGACCGACTTACGGCAGCCGAGGCGCTCCATTTTTTCCAGCATACGCGGCAGCGCCGACTCCGAAGAGGAGGTACCGAGCACGATCAGCAGCTCTTCACGGATATAGCGGATAAATTTGAAAATGTTAAAGCCGGTCGCGCGGGCGATAGAGCCGAGCACCACCACCACAAACAGAATACAGGTGATGTAGAAGCAGATAATCAACTGCCCCAGCTGCACCAGCGTACCCACGCCGTATTTACCGATGGTGAACGCCATTGCGCCAAACGCGCCAATCGGCGCAAGACGCATAATGAAGTTGATAATGCCGAAGATGACCTGCGAAAAGCTTTCAATGACGTTGAAAATGAGCTGCCCCTTGCTGCCCAGGCGGTGCAGCGCAAAGCCGAACAGCACCGCGAACAGCAACACCTGCAGAATATTACCGCTGGCAAACGCACCGATCACGCTGGAAGGAATAACATCTAACAAGAAAGCCACAATGCCTTGCTGCTGTGCCTGCTCGGCGTAGACCGCTACCGCTTTGGCATCCAGCGTCGCCGGATCAACGTTCATACCGGCGCCCGGCTGAACCACGTTCACAATCACCAGGCCTATAATCAGCGCCAGCGTACTGACCACTTCAAAATAGAGCAGCGCCACCGCACCCGTGCGGCCTACCGCCTTCATGCTTTCCATACCTGCAATGCCCGTCACTACCGTACAGAAAATGACCGGGGCAATAATCATTTTGATGAGCTTAACGAACGCATCACCCAGCGGTTTCATTTGCGTGCCAATATCCGGGTAAAAATGGCCGAGCAAAATACCGATAGCGATAGCCGTCAGCACCTGAAAGTAGAGACTTTTGAACAGAGTGGTTTTCATAGGGTGTCCTTGAGGTTTAAACCACAGGCTTTGTAGGGAGTTCTCGCGCCTGCGGATTAAAAATAACACCCGTAAAACATGACAGAAATAAACTTACATCAAATTTGAAACAATGATGTTAAGAAATTAGAGCTGACTCGTACAAGCCAGCCTGCATTCATCCCTTTTCAGTCTTATCTGGAAGGGTCAGGTAACGTGATTCAAACGCTTCAGGCCTCACCGCTTTATCGAATAAAAAGCCCTGCGCCATTTCCACTCCCGCCCCGGCTAACCAGTCACGTTGCGCCTCGGTTTCCACCCCTTCTGCAATAATCTGCAGATCCAGACTGCGCGCCATATGAATGATGGAGGCCACCATACTGCTGTCCTCCGGCAGCCCCTCGACAAATATCTTGTCGATTTTAAGCAGGTCAACCGGCAGCGACTTCATATGCTGCAGTTGGCGTAACCCGGCATAGCCCATACCAAAGTCGTCCAGTGCGATTTGCACCCCGGCATTACGCAACGGACGCAGAATCGCCACCGCCGCATGGGGGTCGTCTATGCGGCGACTCTCCGTCACTTCAAGAATCAGCTTATTCGGCTGAATACGGTAGCGATTGAGCAGTTCAAGCAGGTCCGGCACCATGTTGTGATGCATCAGTTGTAACGCGGAAAGGTTGACCGACAGCGGCATCGTGAGCCCTTTCTCCTGCCACGCCGCCAGCAGACGACAGGACTCTTCCAGCACCCAGTAGCCCACCGTCACCATCAGGCCACAGGACTCGATGCGCTCAATTAATCCTTCCGGCAGATCCCAGCTTCCGTCCGGCTGCTCCATACGCAGCAGCGCTTCGGCGCTGACCACCTGACCGGTCGCGAGATCCACCTGCGGCTGTAGCCAGATGGCAAATTTCTGCTGGTCGAGGGCGTTGAGAATATCGCTCTCTTCGGTCAGCCGCTTTTGCGCCTCTTCCATCTGCTCGGGGTCAAAGAACTGAATCTGATTTTTCCCTTTGCGCCGTGCGGTAAAGGCTGCTGATGCAGCGCGACGATAGAACTGCTCGGCATTCATGTCGCCATAGAACATCGCCACCCCAATGCTGGCGCTTGGGCGCAACTGGATGCCATGCATCGGCAGACGCTCATTAATCACCGTGAGCACTTGCTGGCCCAACGTAATGGCATGCCAGGGCTCTTTCACCCCATGCGCGACGATCGCAAAATCATACGCGCTGACCTGGGTCAGCACCATGCGCGGCGCCAGTACCGATTTAAGTTTCTCGACCAGCGTCAGCAGCAGTATTTCCCGCTGCGCCTCTTTCAGCACACCCGCCGTCTCCTGCAATGTTTCACAGGCAACAAACATCAGCGCGGTGGTTTTCTGTTGGGTCACCACCTGCTCAAGTAACGCCATCAAAAAGGCTTTATTGGGCAGATCGGAAACCGGGAACTGCATGGACTGGATATTCAGTTCATCGTGCTGGCGCAGCAGGTTTTGCTGATTGCGGTTATAGCTGCGCACCAGGCTGCCGATTTCATCATCGTGATGGTGACGCGGCAGCGGAAGCTGATGGCCGAACTGATCCTGTAGCGGAAGTTCATGCAGCTCACGGGCGATTTTACGCAGCGGATGCACAATCAAACGGTTAATACACCAGGTGATAGACACCGTCATAATCAGCGTCAGAAGTAAGTAAGCAGTTACTAACGTAGAAAGCGTACTCATCACAAATTTGTAGACCCGATAAGAGTCCGCCTCCAGCACCAGGTAAGCCAGCGGCTGAGGGTTCGCAGGGCGTTGCAGGGAATAGATGGGGAGCGAAATCTGGATCGGCAGTTCGAAGACGCGCGCCAGCATCATCGGCACCGGACGTTCTGGAATAAAGCGCACCCGTAATGCCTGGAATTGATTGGGCAGCACCACGTCGGCGCGACTGACCACCCCTGCGGGCTTAATTTGCCTGATAATGGCTTCCGCTTCGGGGATGTCGGCTTTCAGAATAGCTTCCGACAGGGGTTCACGTACCGAGCGGGCAATACTTTCCAGTTGCGTAGCCGTGTTGTAGCGGTTTTGCTGAACAAAGTGAAACAGCAAAGTCACGCAAAAAATCAAAATAAACACCATCGCCACGGCAAATACCGCAGCCATCTGTTTAATGGTTAAAGAACGGCTGACACGCAAGTTGACTCTCCAGAGATACACAAAAAGCAGGTCTTCGGCTCAGGACACTGCCGCCAGAGTATACTCTATCGCGCCCTTATTGAGCTAAACCGGTGAACAGTTTGTACACCCAGGAAAACTCCTTATTTTACCAGTCAGCATACGGGGTCAGCGTTTGCGGCGGCATATCCATATCGCCCTGCCATCCGCCTGCGGAATAGCGGACAAACATCATGCCCTGGCTTGGGGTGTAGTCTTTTGCCTGTTGAATATTCACGCCGAGCCCTACCGACCAGTTGGAGGTAATTCTCCGCTCAACCAGCGCCTGCGCCGTATAACCCACACCGCGGGATGAACCGCCGCTCTCAATGGCGTCTCTGGCATCCGCTTTGTAGGCGGCAGGAATCAGCCCCATCAGAGGGTAGCTTGGCTGCGACGCACTGCGTGAATGTGACCAGGAGACCGAGCCTCCCACTTCCCATGACCAGTTTTCGGTGCGCTGCCGCCAGGTCACCGGCACGGCAAAGGACAGGTACTCTTGCGGGCTGTAGTAACCGCCCTGGCCCAGAGTGTAGTGGCTCAGATCCTTATCATAGTGCCAGATCATATTGCTCAGACCGACGGTCACCCGGCGATTATTCTCGTTAATCAGTTTGTAGTAGTAACCCGCCATCCAGCGCACGCGCCAGTTATCGGCGACGTTTTTCCCCGTCAGTTGGTCAGCCCCGAGCGAGGCCCAAACGCCGTTCGCCTCCCCGCGATCGTAACTCATGCTGGCCGTCGCCCCGTTTGCGCGAACACCGCCCCAGGTGGTGCCAGGGTGATCATCATGGGCATTATCTTGCTGGCCGCCAAAGGCCAGCAGCGAACTGGATACCGGACGACGATGGACGTTCAGCGTGTAGCCAATCTGCCCGATATCATCGCTGTAGCTAAGGCCGCCGACCACATCGACCACATTAAAACCGATTGGCGTGGTGCCGATATCCATATCCCAGGTGTCGTTGCGCCACCCCACGGCAACGCTGGCACCGGTATCTTTCTGGGTACGGTGCCCGGAGACGCAATCCGATAAATTACAGGTCCCCCAGTTGGGCGACCAGCTACCGTCTGAATCTTTTGCAAAGGTACCGGCATTCATGGTGACCCTGTCAGTACGGAAGAACATCCGCCCGTCCGCCAGCGGCGCATCAGCCTGCAGCATTGTGGTGTGCGCTTTCAGATCGGAATAACCGCCGGTCCCGCTGGAGCCCCAGTAGTTATGTTGCAGAGTGACATTAACATCCTGTTGACGATAGAGGTCAGCGGCATCGCTGCGTACACCGCGTTTCAACCAGTCATCTCGCGCGTCGTTACGCGTTAGCAGGGTAAAGGCGTCATTGCTGGCAGGACGCGAGGGGGTAATTCCGGCAGCGATCATCGCCTCTTTATAGGTGTCCAGCGCCTGTTTTGGCTGGCCGGTGCTCGCCTGGAAACGGGCAGCATCACGCAACACCAGCGCGCTCTCCATGGAGGGAGGCTGAGATTTTGCCCGCGGCACGATGCTTTCGAAGGTCTGCTGCGCACGTTGGGTGTCGCCCAGTTGAGCCTGTACCAGCGCGACACGGCGCTCAGTATTGATGGAGGGGATGACCGTCGGTGCCGGTGCTGGCAGTTTCGCCAGCGTCTCGCGCGCCGCCATGCGGTTACCCTCTGCCGCATAGATTTCCGCCAGCCCCAGCAGCGCATCGTCATTGGCCGGTTCACGTGCCAGTACAGACTGATAGCGGGACGTTGCTTCGCTGTTGTCACCCCGCTGTTGCGCCCAGTCCGCCAGCGTCAGTTCGATGCGGGTCGAGTCCGGTTGTTGCCTGAGGAAGGCTTCCGCCTCGGCTTCATGCCCGCCGTCGCGAAGCTGATTGGCCCGCGCCAGCATCTGGTTAGATTCCAGCCGGTTTGCCAGCTCCTGAATGTTACTGTTCCACTTCGCTTTCGGCAGCGTATTCAGGTGGGCAAGGGCGGCGCTTTCCTGATTATTACCGGAAAGATAGAGCCCATACGCGTACACCTGCTCGGCATCGCCTGGCTTTTCACGGGCCAGATTACGCATCTGTGCATCGGCGGCAATTTGCTGCCCGGCGGCGCGCAGATCGCTTGCCAGACGGTAGTTCACCCACACGCTGCCAGGGTCCAGCGCAAGACGGCGACGTTGCAGTTCTGCGGCCTGGGCAAAATTCCCCTGATTCTCCAGACGCTCCGCCTCTTGTGAGAGAGTGTCGTTGGTCATGCTGCGTTCAATATCATCAATGCTGCGTCGCTGGCTGGCGGAGAGCGTCTGGATAAAGGCGGTCGCTTTCTCCGCTGACTGCGCACGATAGATATTGGCAAGACCACGCACGGCGTTGGTGTTCCCTCTGTCCATGCGCAGTGCCTGCTGGTAAAAACGTTCTGCGGACGCCGAATCATTACGTGCCATCGCCGCATCGCCCAGCCCCAGCACCGCGTAGCTGTCGGTGTTATCTATGCTTCTGGCCCGTTGATAATAGCGTTCTGCCTGGTCGGGATTTTTCGCTGCCAGCTGCGCGTCGCCCTGCTGAATCAGCAGCCAGTAGCGGTTGACCTTGAGCAGGCTGTCCCATTTGCCCCGGTTATCACTGTTCGGATCGAGCGCAATGGCCTTTTCAAACGGCGCCACCGCGCTGGCGCGATCCCCGCGCTGGGAGTAAGCCTGGCCCAGCGCGCCGACGGCTTCGCTGTCCTGATGATTTTTACTGACCGCCTGCTGCAACTCCGCAACCGCACTGCCGCCCTTGCCGGCTTCCACGGCGGCCAGGCCGCGTGCCCGTGCACGGAATTCAGGATCGGCCAGCTGCTTCTGCTGCGCATCCAACTGCTGGCGCGCCGCCACAACGGTATCTCCTTCGCTAAAGACGCTTAAAAAACGCTTCAGCGCCGCGACGCTGTTGTCACTGACCGTCATGCCCTGAATTTGCTGATACCAGATGACCGCAGCGGCATCGCGTCCGGTATTATTTTTCGCCATCTGCTCAAGGACGGCATAGCCCTCTTCGCTTCGCCCGTCCGCAATCAGCATCCGCGCAAGCGCGCTTTGCAGATCGGCGTTGCCGGGGCTGCTGGCATTAATGGCTTTTAATTGATTCACCGCTTCAGTATGGCGGGCCGGAATTTTAGCGACCTGGCTCCAGTATTCAGTCGCCAGGTCACCGTCAGGCGGCGCGCCATTAAACAGACTTTCATAGGCGGCAATGGCTTCTGGCGCATGCCCGGTCGCCGCCTGCAGGCGGGCCTGCTGCAACGCCTGACGTCCTTGTGGGGTCGACAGCGTCATCTGCGTTTTCGACGCTTTATAGGCGGAAGATGTCGGGGCAAGCGTGGCCAGCCGGTCGAGCTGTTTCTGGGCGCCCGCGCTGTCGCCCTGGCGTAACAGATAGCGCAGGCGCGCGGCAATCACGTCCGGGTCATCGGGTGCCATGAGCTCCAGACGATAGAGCGACTGGCGCACAAGATCTTCGCGTTTACTGGTCTCCCCCAGGCGCACCTGCTCCAGCAGTTGTTGCTGTGCGGACGGAGCCGCATGGGCAATGGGCATCAGAGCGATACCCAGCGATAAACTCAGAAGACTCAATGAGAAGTTGCGCATGCCTGGCCTCAGTCAGGTTGTAACTCACCACGAGGGGTGAAGCGGAAACGGTGCTCGTCCCAGCCCTGACCAAACAGCGCCAGGACGTAATTGTAATAGGCATCGTTGCCGGGAAAATGGTCTGCCACGCGCTGGCGCTGTATTGCCTGGGCGTCACGGTCTTGTAAAAACGGCAGCAGCATGGCGGAGAACCCCGGCGGGCCGTCGCCCTTCGCTTTGCCGGTGGCCACGTCCACCTCTTCTGGCGGCAGGCCGTTTTTGGCAACCAGTGCTGCCATCGGTTTAAGCCGCGTCAGCAAACGGGCCTTTTGCGGGTCCTTGTCATGCATCATGCCCACCCAGCCATAAACGCGAATGGCATCGTAATTACTGACAAGGGTTTTCTCGGACTTAAGCTGCCAGCCGCTGTTTTTTTGATAACGCACCCAGTCCGGTGAAAATCCTTTTGGCGCGGTCTCAAGAAGCAGGCGCAGGTTGGTTTCACGCAGCGTGGTCCAGGGCGCGCCATAGCGGCTAAAATATTGCGCCAACTGCGGCGGTAAATAGCTTGGGTTAAAGCGCCAGACCGCTTTATCTGCAAAACCGACACGACCGGGTAATAGCATCGAACCCAGACCCGGCACGGTGACAACCTCTTCTTTGGCAATACGCGACAACAGCGCTTTACCTGTTCGGCTGTACGCCGGCATGTTCCATAATCGCCCGGCTTCCAGCAGCGACCAGGCTATCCAGACGTCGCCATCCGCAGCGGAATTATCGTCGAGCACCGCCCAGTCATTGTCGTTTTTCTTGCCCCACAGCCAGGCCGGGAGGTGGGCGCTCAAATCTCCCTGCGCCAGATTGTTTTGCGTCCAGTTCAGGAGGAGGTCAAACGCCTGCCGATCGTTGGCGGCGAGGGCAAAAAACAGGGCGTAACTTTGCCCTTCAGAGGTGGTGATTTTGCGGGCATCGCTGGGATCGATGACCCGCCCGCCATCACTGATGTAGTGCTGTTTGAAGTTCTCCCAGGCCGGCCAGCTACAGGCGGCGCGAACCTGCACCGCCGCCAGCATCAGCGCCGCCATCACTATCAAGCGTAGCGCTTTCATCACAACTTACTCGTGGTCCGGGTCGAGACGACGGCGGCTAATAATCCGCAGCAGACGCCACAGCACCCAGGCCAGCAACACGACGCTCACTGCCGCCAGAATCGCCAGCAGCACCGGGTGGTTCGCCAGGGCATACCAGATACGTTCGAACCACGGCAGATGACCCACGTAATAAATATCGCCGACTCGCAGGCCGTTCACACCCGACTCACGGATTACCGACACCGATCCATAAATCGCCGCCCGTTTACCACTGTCGTTCATCGCACTGTTGAGCAGTTCATAGCCACGCGGGCTGTCCGCCAGCAG
>DFPL01000057.1 GCA_002377245.1 Enterobacteriaceae bacterium UBA3516 | reverse complement strand
GGATGAACCGCTGGCCAACCTCGACAGACATCTGCGTGCCACCATGGAACAGACTTTCCGCGATTTTCATCGTCGCACCGGGGCAACCTTTGTGTATGTCACCCACGATCAGGCCGAAGCGATGGCGCTGGCGAGCCATATTGCGGTGATGAACAAAGGGGAGCTGATGCAGTGGGGCGCACCGCAGACGCTCTATCAGCACCCGGACAACGCCTGGGTGGCGGGTTTTATCGGCAAGGGCAATATTGTTTCGCTGGCCGGTCATGGCGATGTGCAGGATCTCGACAGCATCCAGTTGCACAATGGCCTGGCGTCCGGCAACGACGGGCCGCGCCAACAGGTGCTGATTCGCCCTGAGCATGTTCAGGTCACCGAAAATGGCCTGGCTGCAACGGTGGAGAGCTGCATTTTCCAGGGTGAGCGCTATTTGCTGGCGCTGCGTCTGCAGGACGGGCAAACGTTGAGCGCCTTCCACCATTCGCCGCTGCGCGAGCAGCAACGCACGGGTATTCGCCTGTTGCAGGGCTGGCGGCTGGAGGCGGCGTGACGGTAAATATTGACGTTATCAGCGGGCTGAACAGTAAAGCCCCGGCGGCGATCCTGATTACCACGGCACAACAGCGTATTTTACTCGACGCCGGTGGCGCGCTGGATCCTGACGCCTCCCTTTGGTCAGTGCCAGATAACATGGATGCCGTGTTGCTGAGTCACGATCATGTGGATCATATTGCCGGGCTGGCGCGTCTGCCGTCAGCGATCCCCGTTTACTGTACGGCGATCACTGCCCAGGCATTACCGCCGGGCACAAATGTGCACATTATTCCCGTACGCGGCCAGTTCCAGCTTGGGGACATCATCGTGACGACAGGCAGCTGCGGGCATGCGCTCGGTGGTGTGTGGTTTCATCTCAACATCGCGGGCGGCATTTTTTACAGCGGCGATGTCAGCATGGAGTCGGCGCTGTTCCACTTTGACACTCCGCCCCCTGCGCAGGTCGCGCTGCTGGATGCCTCTTACGGTTTGTACGAGGTCTCCCAGGCTGAACAGTGGGATAAATTGCATACGCTATTCTCTCTTCCTACACTTTGTCCGGTACCGCCTTCCGGGCGAGCCGTAGAACTGGCGTTGCTGTTGGCCAGGTTTGGCCACCAGGATATCGCGCTGGATGGCCCTTGCCTGGCGATGCTTCGGCAGATGGTGGAACACAATGATGGCAGCTTACGGCCAGATATCATGGGGGAATTGCACCAGTTACTGCAGACGCTCCCGCCGTTCTCGCCCCAGGTGAAGGTTCTGTTTGCCGCCGATCCCGACGGTCAAAGCGGGATGGCCGGTGAGCTGCGCGCCCGTGACGATTTTCATCATCGGACGCTGTTTACAGGCTACCTCAACCGCGTAGCCCACCAACAGTGGCGTAACGGTGACGTGGATTTCTGCCGCTGGAATGTGCATCCGACCCGGCAAAGTTTACAGGCGCTGGTCGCCATGCTGGATTGCCGTAAGCTGTTCCCGCTGTTTACACCGATCGACGATATCGGGCACTGGCAGCAAACGCTACAGTGCGAGATTATGATGCAAAGCTATTCTGGAATTGATTAATGTCACTGATATGTAAGCCATTTGTCTTTGTTCGTCACGGTGAAACGCCGTTGAATCGCGATAAATTAATTGGTGGACGCACGGATGTGCCGTTAACCGAAGAGGGAGAAAAACAGGCGCTGGCCGCCGGTCCGTTACTTCGCTCCCGGACCTGGAGCGGGGTGGGCGTGAGTTCGCTACAACGTGCCCGTCATACCCTCGAACTGGCCTTGCCGGGTGTGCAGTATGAGACCCTGGACGGCCTGCGGGAACGCGACTGGGGCCTGCTGGAAAATCACCCCATCGCCGAGCTGCCGCCTTATGAAAGTACGCCGCCGTGGGGAGAAAGCTGGGAGGCCTTCACGACCCGCGTCACGGATGCCCTGAATAGCCTGCTCGAAAAATACGAGATGCCGCTTATCGTTGCGCACTCTGGCGTCTTTCGCGTTATCCGCTACTACGCCAGCGGTACGCCCTATGGCGATCGCGTGGGCAATGTGGTGCCGATGTGGATATCACCAGGTAAAACCGAAGAAGAGTGGCAGATAGTCCCGCTTTCCGAGGCTTCATTAGCACCCTGGCGACAATGACGCGAGCCACCGCTGCCGCAACGACGTTTGTCCTTGCGGCAGCGGTAAAAAACATAAGACGTGCTGCGGGTTACGCCGCTGAGTTGTCGCGAGGCACGCCGCCTGATTTCGCAAACCAGTCCAGCATGCGCTGCCAGCCATCTTTGGCCGATTCCTCATGGTAGCTGGGGCGGTAATCGGCATTAAACGCATGCCCGGCATCCGGGTAGACGACGATTTCCGCATGGGCATTGGCGGCGCGCAATGCCTGGCGCATGGTCTCGATGGTGTCCTGAGGAATAGAATTATCCAGTGCGCCATACAGGCCCAGTACCGGCGCGCTAAGGTCGACGGCGATATCCACGGGGTGTTTGGGTGAGTTCAGGGATTTTTGCCCCACCAGCTTGCCGTACCAGGCGACCGCCGCTTTAAGCTGCGGATTGTGTGCGGCATAAAGCCAGGCAATTCTTCCTCCCCAGCAAAAACCGGTCGCCAGCAGACGCTGAGCATCACCGCCGTTGCGTGCCGCCCAATTGGCAACATGATCGAGATCGGCCAACACCTGTGCATCCGGCACTTTCGTTACCAGCCCGTCGTAAAGCGTCTGGATATCGGCAAAATCATTGGGATCGCCCTGGCGAAAATAGAGCTCCGGGGCGACGGCCAGGTAGCCTTCCTGGGCAAGGCGACGGCAGAGGTCGCGAATGTGTTCATGTACGCCAAAAATTTCCTGAATGACCAGCACTACCGGCAGATCGCCTGAGGCATTTTTAGGCCGCGCATGGTACGCAGGCATACTGTCGCCCTGGCTTGGGATCGTGGTTTCGCCGGCGATGATAGCGTCTTCCGGGGTGTGCAATGTTGTGGACGCATGAGGTGAAGCCGCGGGGGCGTAGCCCGGCAGGGTGTTGGTTGTCATGGCTTTCTCCATACCTTTTATTTAGCTATTAGCGCTTAGGTAACTATAGTCCGCTCAGGCGCAAACCTTCCTGTGAGAAAAAGGCTATCTTTGGAGCAGGGTTGCAAGAGTGAATATGTTAATGTGATGCGCATCACTATTTTATGGAAATGTTATGCAAACAAATTTCTTCATGGCGATCTCAGTCACGAAATTTTCTGCATCTCTTCTGTAAAGTATCTTTTTGCTTCTTCTGACTAAACCTGACCACAGAGGAGTCTGTATGTCCAAGTCTGATGTTTTTCATCTCGGCCTCACCAAAAACGATTTACAAGGGGCTACCCTGGCTATCGTCCCTGGCGATCCGGAGCGTGTGGAAAAGATCGCCGCGCTGATGGATAAGCCGGTTAAACTGGCATCTCACCGTGAATTTACCACCTGGCGCGCTGAGCTTGACGGTAAAGCGGTTATCGTCTGCTCTACCGGTATCGGCGGCCCATCCACCTCTATCGCCGTGGAAGAACTGGCCCAGTTGGGCATCCGTACCTTCCTGCGCATTGGTACCACCGGCGCCATTCAGCCGCACATTAATGTCGGCGATGTTCTGGTGACGACCGCTTCTGTCCGCCTCGACGGTGCCAGCCTGCACTTTGCGCCAATGGAATACCCAGCGGTGGCGGATTTTGAATGTACTACCGCGCTGGTTGAAGCGGCGAAATCTATCGGTGCGACCACCCATATCGGTGTTACCGCCTCCTCCGACACCTTCTATCCGGGCCAGGAGCGTTACGATACCTTCTCCGGCCGCGTCGTGAGCCGCTTTAAAGGCTCAATGGAAGAGTGGCAGGCAATGGGCGTGATGAACTATGAAATGGAATCCGCCACCCTGCTGACCATGTGCGCCAGCCAGGGCCTGCGCGCCGGTATGGTTGCCGGGGTTATCGTCAACCGTACCCAGCAGGAAATTCCGAACGCGGAAACCATGAAGCAGACCGAAAGCCACGCGGTGAAAATCGTCGTTGAAGCGGCGCGCCGTTTAATCTAATTCTGCTAACCCGCACCTAAGGCCGACCTGTTCGGCCTTTTTGTCTTTTTAGGGCGCGATAAATCTGGAAGTGGTGTACGCGAGGTGAGGATACGCCTTTTACCGTTCATCATTAACGCACGGTATTCATTCCTTATTGTTCTTATTTCCTCTGCAAACCGACATATCTCGCTAAGGTTGAAACGTAGGGCAATCTCGCCCAATCTGTTACACTTCACGAACATTTTCTTCAATAGCAGGCACTAAGATGGCGGAAGATTCAAACGAGACGACGCATTTTGGTTTTCAGACCGTCGCCAAAGATCAGAAGGCCGATATGGTGGCACACGTGTTCCACTCGGTCGCCTCGAAATATGATGTGATGAATGATTTGATGTCCATGGGCATCCATCGTTTATGGAAACGCTTCACCATTGACTGTAGTGGCGTACGCCGTGGGCAGAAAGTGCTCGACCTGGCGGGCGGCACCGGTGATTTGACGGCAAAATTTTCCCGTCTGGTTGGTGAAACGGGTCAGGTCGTGCTGGCAGATATCAACGACTCCATGCTGAAGATGGGGCGTGAAAAGCTGCGCAACATTGGCATCATCGGCAACGTGGAATATGTGCAGGCCAATGCCGAAGCCTTGCCATTCCCGGATAACACCTTTGATTGCATCACCATCTCGTTCGGCCTGCGTAACGTCACCGAAAAAGAGAAAGCGCTGAAGTCGATGTACCGCGTACTGAAACCGGGCGGTCGCTTGCTGGTGCTGGAATTCTCCAAGCCTGTTATTGAGCCGCTGAGTAAAGTCTACGACGCCTACTCTTTCCATGTGTTGCCGCGCATTGGTCAGTTGGTTGCCAGCGATGCCGAAAGCTATCGCTATCTGGCTGAATCCATCCGCATGCACCCCGATCAGGAAACACTGAAAGCGATGATGCAGGGCGCAGGTTTTGAAAACGTGGATTACTACAACCTGACGGCGGGTGTGGTTGCGCTGCATCGTGGCTATAAGTTCTGACAGGAGTTTATATGCCCTTTAAGCCATTGGTGAATGCGGGAATTGAAGGGGTTTTCAACACCTTTATCTACCGTGAAAAAGCCTTAAAGCCGGCTCGCCAGCGTTTGCAGGGAAAAGTCCTGCGCGTCGAACTCAAAGAGTTCACCTCACCGCTTGTACTGGCGTTCAGCGAGCGTCAGGTCGATGTTCTGGGTGAGTGGGAAGGCGAGGCCGACTGCACGGTGGTGACCCGTCTGCGTGTCCTGCCAACGCTTCGCGATCGTCAGCAGTTAACGGCCCTGATTCGCTCCGGCGATCTGGAAGTGCAGGGTGATATCCAGGTGGTTCAGAACCTGGTCGCCCTGATGGATCTGGCGGAGTTTGATGTCGCTGAGTTGCTGGCTCCCTATACCGGGGACATCGCTGCGGAAGGCATCGGGAAAACGCTGCGGGCGGGGGCCTCTTTTGTGCAGCACGGCTTCAAACGCCAGCAGCGTTATGTCGCAGAGGTCGTTACCGAAGAGTGGCGTCTTGCACCCGGTGCGCTGGAAGTGGCCTGGCTTGCGGAAGAGACTGCTGCGGTTGAACGTGCGACCGACGCCTTAATCAAACGAATGGATAAACTGGAGGGCAAATGACGCCAGGAGAAATTCGGCGCCTCTATTTCATCATCCAGACTTTTTTGAGTTACGGCCTTGATGAACTCATCCCCAAAATGCGCATCACGCTGCCGCTACGCCTGTGGCGAAGAACGCTATTCTGGATGCCAAATCGGCACAAAGAGAAACAACTGGGCGAGCGCCTGCGTCTTGCCCTGCAAGAGCTGGGGCCGGTCTGGATTAAATTTGGTCAGATGCTCTCCACGCGTCGGGACCTTTTCCCTCCACTGATTGCCGACCAACTGGCGATGCTGCAGGACAGGGTTGCGCCCTTTGATGGCCATCTTGCCAAAAAGCAGATTGAAAAAGCCATGGGCGATCGGCCTGTTGAAGCGTGGTTCGATGATTTCGACATTCAGCCCCTGGCCTCGGCATCCATCGCGCAGGTGCACACCGCACGGCTGAAAGAGAATGGCAAAGAGGTGGTCATTAAGGTGATCCGCCCGGACATCATGCCTATCATTAAAGCCGATTTGAAACTGATCTATCGTCTGGCGGGCTGGGTGCCGCGCCTGCTGCCGGATGGGCGTCGTCTGCGTCCGCAGGAAGTGGTGCGCGAGTATGAAAAAACGCTGATTGACGAGCTGGATCTGCTGCGCGAAGCGGCGAATGCGATTCAACTGCGCCGCAACTTCGATAACAGCTCAATGCTCTATGTTCCTGAAGTCTATTCCGACTATTGCAGCCAGAATATGATGGTCATGGAGCGCATCTACGGCATCCCGGTTTCTGACGTGGTGACACTGGAAAAAAACGGGACCAATATGAAGCTGCTGGCCGAGCGTGGCGTGCAGGTCTTCTTTACACAAGTCTTCCGTGACAGCTTCTTCCATGCTGACATGCACCCCGGCAATATCTTCGTCAGCTTCGAGCACCCGGAAGATCCGCAGTATATCGGCATTGATTGCGGCATCGTTGGCTCGTTAAACAAAGAAGATAAGCGCTATCTTGCTGAGAACTTTATCGCTTTCTTCAATCGCGACTACCGTAAGGTTGCCGAACTGCACGTCGATTCAGGCTGGGTTCCGCCGGACACCAACGTCGAAGAGTTTGAATTTGCTATTCGTACCGTCTGCGAACCGATTTTTGAAAAACCGCTGGCAGAAATATCCTTTGGTCACGTCTTGCTGAATCTGTTTAACACCGCGCGCCGCTTCAATATGGAAGTGCAACCTCAGCTGGTGCTGTTACAGAAGACCTTGCTGTATGTTGAAGGGGTAGGGCGGCAGCTTTATCCACAGCTCGATTTGTGGAAAACCGCGAAACCATTCCTCGAAACCTGGATCAAAGATCAGGTCGGGCTGCCGGCGCTGGTCAGGGCGGTGAAAGAAAAAGGGCCGTTCTGGATCGAAAAAATGCCAGAACTTCCTGAACTGATTTACAACAGTTTGCGCCATGGCAAGCAACTACAGATTAGTGTTGATAAAATCGCGTCTGAATTACACACAAACCGGGTGCGCCAGGGGCAATCGCGTTATTTATTCGGTATTGGCGCGACATTGTTGCTAAGTGGCACATTATTGCTGATTAATCGCCCGGAATGGGGGCTTAATCCCGGTTGGTTAATGGCAGCGGGTGCGATGGCCTGGCTTATTGGCTGGCGCAAAACGCGCTAATTTTCACCTCGCTCCCGGAAGGCCCGGTAGCCTATACCCCGACTCATTCACGTGGCAGGCAGGCAGCAACGCACATGCAACTTGAAGTATGACGGGTATATACTGAGGCCTGTTTTTTTCATCATCACTTACAGAGGACTGTGTATGGGTGGTATCAGTATTTGGCAGTTAGTGATCATCGCAGTTATCGTCGTACTGCTGTTCGGAACGAAAAAGCTGGGCTCTATCGGTTCTGATTTAGGTGCTTCAATCAAAGGCTTTAAAAAAGCCATGAGTGACGATGACAAGCAGGATAAAGATAAGTCTGCAGAGGATGCGGATTTCACGGCTAAATCCCTTGCTGACAAGCAAGAAGATGTGAAAAAAGACGAAAAGCGTCACGACAAAGAGCAGGTGTAATCCGTGTTTGATATTGGTTTCGGTGAGCTTTTATTAGTCTTCGTGATCGGCCTTGTGGTGCTGGGCCCGCAACGTTTACCCGTTGCGGTACGCACGGTAGCAGGCTGGGTCAGAGCCCTGCGCTCTCTTGCCACCACGGTGCAAAATGAGCTGGCGCAAGAACTTAAGATGCAAGAGTTTCAGGACAGCCTGAAGAAAGTTGAAAAGGCGAGTCTGGAAAACCTGACGCCGGAGCTCAAAGCCTCGATGGATGAGTTGCGTCACGCGGCAGAGTCAATGAAGCGTTCTTATACCGCCAACGATCCGGAAAAATCGAGTGACGAGGCCCACACCATCCATAACCCGATAGTGAAAGGCAATGAAGAACAGCACGAGGGCGTAACGCCTTCCACGGCGGAAAATCAGGCCAGCGCGCCGGAACAAGCCCCTGATGCGGTGGACGTGAATAAAACCGAGACGCCGACAGCGGAAACCAAACCGGCTTCCAACATTCCCTCTTCCCCAAGTGATAAATCCTGAACATGGCTGTTGATGATACCCAACCGCTCATCGCGCACCTGATTGAGCTGCGTAAGCGCCTGCTAAATTGCATCATTGCGGTGATGGTGATTTTCCTGGCGCTGGTTTACTTCGCGAACGACATCTACCATCTGGTCTCCGCGCCGCTGATTAAGCAGCTGCCGCAGGGCGCGACGATGATCGCGACCGATGTGGCATCGCCCTTTTTCACGCCGATCAAACTGACCTTTATGGTGTCGTTGATTCTCTCTGCGCCGGTTGTCTTGTACCAGGTGTGGGCGTTTATCGCCCCGGCGCTCTACCGCCATGAGCGCAGGCTGGTGGTGCCGCTGTTGGTCTCCAGCTCGCTGCTGTTCTATATCGGTATGGCATTCGCCTATTTTGTGGTCTTCCCTCTGGCGTTTGGTTTTTTAGCCAACACGGCGCCGGAAGGAGTGCTGGTCTCAACCGATATTGCCAGTTATCTCAGCTTCGTCATGGCGCTGTTTATGGCCTTTGGCGTCTCCTTTGAGGTGCCGGTAGCCATTGTGCTGCTGTGCTGGATGGGCGTAACGACGCCGGAATCCTTACGCCAGAAACGTCCGTATGTGCTGGTGGGGGCGTTTGTCGTCGGCATGCTGCTCACGCCGCCGGATGTCTTCTCCCAGACGCTGCTGGCCATCCCGATGTACTGCCTGTTTGAGGTTGGTGTCTTCTTTGCGCGTTTCTACACGGGCAAGGGGCGCCGTAGTGAACAGGATGAAGAAGAGTCCACCGAAGAGTAAATTCAACCGCCCGCCAGGGCGGTTGTTGTATGGAGCGAAGCATGTTTGATATTGGCGTAAACCTCACCAGTTCCCAGTTTTCCCACGACCGTGACGAGGTGGTTGCCCGTGCTCAGGCCGCAGACCTGAGCGGCATGTTACTGACTGGCACCAACCTGCACGAAAGTCAGCAGGCACAGCAGTTTGCGCGTCTGTACCCGCACTGCTGGTCCACCGCCGGCGTGCATCCTCATGACAGCAGCAGCTGGACCCAAGAGACAGAAAGCAACATTCGCGAACTCGCTGCGCTGCCTGAGGTGGTGGCCATCGGCGAGTGCGGCCTCGATTTTAACCGTAATTTCTCGACGCCTGAGGCGCAGGAGAGGGCGTTTGTCGCACAGTTGGCGCTGGCCTCGGAACTTTCAATGCCGGTCTTTCTGCACTGCCGCGATGCCCATTCGCGCTTTTTGACACTGCTCGATCCGTGGCTCGACAAGCTGCCTGGCGCGGTCTTGCACTGTTTTACCGGCACGCTGAGTGAGGCGCAGGATTGCCTTGATCGAGGCATGTATCTGGGAATAACCGGCTGGATTTGCGATGAGCGTCGTGGGCTGGAACTGCGCGAGGTACTGCCCCATATTCCCGCTGAGCGCCTGTTTGTGGAAACGGATGCCCCTTATTTGCTGCCACGAGATCTCGCGACGAAGCCCAAATCCAGACGCAACGAACCTGCGTATCTTAAGCATATTCTGCAGAGTGTGGCCGGGCTGCGTGGGGACGACGTGGCGTGGCTGGATAAGGTTCTCGATAATAACGTCGAGACGCTTTTTGGGATTAGGCTTTCTTAAAATCGGTGTTTTTGATGCTCTGCATAACCTGTTTGTTCAGTAGGTTGAGCAGCAGCATGGAGCGTGCTTCGCCGTCTGGCTCTTTGAAAATGGCCTGCAGCCCTTCCAGTGCCCCTTCGGTGATGATGACCTGGTCGCCTGGATAAGGTGTTTCAGGATCGGTCACCCCGTCAGGCTTATAAAGCGAGAGCTGGTGAATGACCGTCGAGGGCACGAGCGCCGGATGGGCGCCAAAGCGAACGAAGTGGCTGACGCCGCGCGTGGCGTTAATCGTGGTGGTATGAATGGTTTCCGGATCGAATTCCACAAACAGATAGTTGGGGAACAGAGGTTCGCTGACTGTCGTACGTTTACCGCGGACCATTTTCTCCAGTGCGATCATTGGCGTCAGGCAGTTTACCGCCTGGCGTTGGAGGTGTTCCTGGGCGCGCTGAAGCTGGCCTCGTTTGCAGTAAAGTAGATACCAGGATTGCATAATGTTCTTTTCCGGAAGTTCGGAATGCAAGAATATCAAATGCACGCTGCGATGGCTAAGTTGATTATACGTCTCGCTCGCATTACCCGTTGTATTTCACCTCAATTTAACAAAATTACAGCAACGTGAAGATGAACACCGTATAATAAAGCGCTAATCAAGAGGCCAGCATAAACCCCATGAAATACCACGATCTACGCGATTTTCTGACGCTGCTTGAGCAGCAGGGCGAACTCAAACGCATTACGCTGCCGGTTGATCCTCACCTTGAGATAACGGAGATTGCTGACCGTACGCTACGTGCGGGTGGCCCGGCGTTGCTGTTTGAAAACCCGAAAGGCTACACCATGCCTGTCTTATGCAACCTGTTCGGTACCCCACGCCGCGTTGCATTAGGGATGGGCCAGGAAGATGTCAGCGCGTTGCGCGAAGTAGGGAAATTACTGGCTTTTTTGAAAGAGCCGGAGCCGCCAAAAGGCTTTCGCGATCTTTTCGACAAGCTGCCGCAGTTCAAGCAAGTCCTCAACATGCCAACCCGCCGACTGCGCGGTGCGCCTTGCCAGCAAAAAGTGGTGCAGGGTGACGATGTCGACCTGACAACAATCCCGATTATGCAGTGCTGGCCTGAAGATGCGGCACCGCTTATCACCTGGGGACTGACTGTGACCCGTGGGCCGCATAAAGAGCGGCAGAACCTTGGCATTTATCGTCAGCAGCTGATTGGCAAAAATAAGCTGATTATGCGCTGGTTGTCTCACCGCGGCGGCGCACTCGATTTTCAGGAGTGGTGTAAAGCGCATCCGGGCGAGCGTTTCCCCGTTGCTGTTGCGTTAGGCGCAGACCCAGCGACAATACTGGGGGCGGTGACGCCAGTGCCTGATACGCTGTCTGAGTATGCGTTTGCCGGTCTGTTGCGTGGCAACAAGACGGAAGTCGTTAAGTGTATCTCAAATGACTTAGAAGTCCCTGCCAGTGCGGAAATCGTCCTGGAGGGCTATATTGAGCCGGGTGAGATGGCGCCGGAAGGGCCCTATGGTGACCACACGGGTTACTATAATGAAATCGACAACTTCCCGGTTTTCACCGTTACGCATATCACGCAGCGTGAAAACGCGATCTATCACTCAACCTATACCGGTCGGCCGCCAGATGAGCCTGCGGTGCTGGGTGTGGCGCTGAATGAAGTGTTCGTTCCGATTTTGCAAAAGCAGTTCCCGGAGATCGTCGATTTTTATCTGCCGCCGGAAGGGTGTTCCTATCGCCTTGCGGTGGTCACCATGAAGAAACAGTACGCAGGCCACGCAAAACGCGTCATGATGGGTGTCTGGTCATTCTTGCGCCAGTTTATGTACACCAAGTTTGTGATTGTGTGCGATGACGATGTCAACGCCCGCGACTGGAACGACGTGATTTGGGCCATTACCACGCGTATGGACCCGGCCCGCGACACGGTGTTAATTGAAAACACGCCGATTGATTACCTGGACTTTGCCTCGCCGGTTTCCGGCCTTGGCTCAAAAATGGGACTGGATGCCACCAACAAATGGCCCGGCGAAACCCAGCGTGAATGGGGTCGCCCAATCAGAAAGGATCCTGAGGTGACGGCGCGTATCGACGCCATCTGGGATGAACTGGCCATTTTTAGCGACGGTAAAGGTGCATAACGCACCGCCGTTTTTCGCCTGACACTACGATAACAAGTATGAACCCGACAGAGGGAGCGCATGACAACCTTAAGCTGTAAAGTGACCTCGGTAGATGCCATCACCGATACCGTATATCGCGTACGTTTAGTGCCGGAAGCGGCTTTTTCTTTTCGCGCTGGCCAGTACTTAATGGTAGTGATGGATGAACGAGACAAACGCCCCTTCTCCATGGCTTCAACCCCCGATCAGCACGAGTATATTGAGCTGCATATTGGTGCGTCGGAAATCAATCTCTACGCCATGGCGGTGATGGATCGCATTCTCAAGGATCGTGAAGTGGTTGTTGATATTCCACACGGCGAAGCCTGGCTGCGTGATGACGAAGAACGTCCGTTAGTGCTGATTGCCGGGGGGACCGGTTTCTCCTACGCGCGTTCTATTCTGTTAACGGCGCTGGCTCAGAATCCTGACCGTGATATCACCATTTACTGGGGCGGTCGCGAAGAGAAACATCTCTACGATCTGGCTGAACTGGAAGCCCTCTCTGTCAACCACCCGAATCTGCGTGTTGAAGCCGTGGTCGAGCAGCCGGATGAAAACTGGCGTGGCCGTAACGGTACGGTACTGACTGCAGTATTACAGGATTTTGGTACCCTGGCGGAGCACGACATCTACATTGCCGGCCGTTTTGAAATGGCGAAGATTGCCCGTGACCTGTTCTGTAACGAACGCGGTGCACGTGAAGACCGCCTGTTCGGCGATGCATTCGCGTTTATTTAAGAAACAAAAAACCCGCCCCTGACGGGCGGGAAAAACGGCAACTAAACTTTTCCCCGTCACCATTCACGCTGCCTCTTTGTTAGCTGCCTTTGCTCACCCCGGTCACATAGTTGACTATGCTCCCGGGGATTCGCGCAGTTGCCGCCGCGATGCAGCGCGAATGATTTAGGGGAATATTCTTCGATTACACCCGCTCGAATACCGTCGCGATACCCTGACCCAACCCGATACACATCGTTGCCAGACCAAACTGGGCATCTTTGCGTTCCATCAGATTAAGCAGCGTGGTGCTGATACGTGTACCGGAACAACCCAGTGGATGGCCGAGTGCGATCGCGCCACCGTTGAGGTTGATCTTCTCGTCTATCTGCTCTATCAGCCCCAGATCTTTAATGCACGGCAGGATCTGCGCGGCGAAGGCCTCATTCATTTCAAACAGGTCGATATCTCCCACGGCGAGTCCGGCTTTTTTCAGCGCCAGTTGTGATGCCGGCACCGGACCGTAGCCCATGATCGACGGATCGCAGCCGACCACCGCCATCGAACGTACACGGGCGCGCGCTTTCAACCCTAACTCACGGGCGCGGCTTTCGCTCATTACCAGCATGGCGGAAGCGCCATCTGAGAGAGCGGAAGACGTCCCTGCGGTCACCGTGCCGTTCACCGGATCAAACGCCGGTCGCAGCGCCGAGAGCGCCTCAACGGTGGTTTCCGGGCGGATAACTTCGTCGTAGTTAAACTGTTTGAGCACGCCGTCTGCGTCATGACCCCCGGTGGGAATGATTTCATTTCTGAACGCACCGGATTGCGTGGCGGCCCAGGCGCGAGCGTGAGAGCGGGCGGCAAACGCATCCTGCATCTCACGGCTGATACCGTGCATGCGCGACAGCATTTCTGCCGTCAGCCCCATCATTCCCGCCGCTTTGGCGACGTTACGACTCATGCCAGGATGAAAATCCACGCCGTGGCTCATTGGCACGTGCCCCATATGCTCCACGCCGCCGACGAGACATGCCTGCGCGTCGCCTGTCATAATCATGCGCGCCGCGTCATGCAATGCCTGCATTGATGAACCGCACAAGCGGTTGACGGTCACGGCGGGCACCGAATGGGGGATTTCTGCCAATAACGCAGCGTTACGGGCGATGTTGAAGCCCTGCTCCAGCGTCTGCTGTACGCAGCCCCAGTAGATATCGTCCAGAGCAGTAGCGTCCAGCGCCGGGTTTCGCGCCAGCAGGCTACGCATTAAGTGTGCGGAGAGATCTTCTGCCCGCACGTTGCGAAAAGCCCCGCCCTTTGAACGGCCCATCGGGGTACGAATCGCATCGACAATGACAACCTGTTCCATTGTGACTCCTTAAG
>DFPL01000162.1 GCA_002377245.1 Enterobacteriaceae bacterium UBA3516 | reverse complement strand
CCGGATGCACCATCTTCTCCTGGATAACGGCAAATTCCTCATCTCCCATTCACACTGTTTTATTCCTCCTCTTTAATCATTCAATTCGCTAACAGCGACAAAAATCCTTGTTTACGTTAAAGTAACGTTCCGTTATCCGGTTTGTGAGAACATGATGTACGAACGTTATGATGGTCTGATTTTCGATATGGATGGCACTCTCCTGGATACCGAACCCACCCATCGTAAAGCATGGCATGAGGTGCTTGGGCATTACGGTCTGCGCTACGATTTTGACGCCATGGTGGCATTAAACGGTTCGCCAACCTGGCGCATTGCGCAGTCTGTTATTGAATTCAACCAGGCCAGTCTCGACCCTTACGCACTGGCACGTGAAAAAACCGATGCGGTTAAAGCAATGCTGCTTGATACCGTGCGCCCTTTACCGCTGATTGAGGTGGTCAAGGCGTGGTATGGCCGTCGTCCGATGTCCGTCGGCACCGGTAGCGAAACCGCGATTGCCGAAGCGCTCCTGGCACAGCTTGGCCTGCGTCACTACTTTGACGCGGTTGTCGCTGCAGATGATGTGAAAAACCATAAGCCTGCCCCGGATACCTTTTTATTATGCGCTGAGCGTATGGGGGTGGATCCAACCCGTTGCGTTGTGTTCGAAGATGCGGACTTTGGTCTGCAGGCAGCGCGTGCGGCAGGTATGGATGCGGTGGATGTGCGCGTATTGTGAGTGACCTGCTGTCACTTTCCTCTTTATTCGCCAGCAGCTTCCTCAGCGCCACCTTGCTACCGGGCAATTCTGAGGTGGTGCTGGTCGCGCTGCTGCTGTCTGGCGCGAGTCAGCCCTGGCTGCTGGTATTAATAGCAACAATGGGTAATAGCCTTGGAGGGCTGACAAACGTTATTCTTGGGCGTTTCTTTCCATTACGTGAAACGTCACGCTGGCAAGAAAAAGCGACAGGTTGGCTAAGACGCTATGGCGCAGCCACACTGTTATTAAGCTGGATGCCTGTTATAGGCGATTTGCTGTGCCTGCTGGCGGGATGGATGCGCATCTCCTGGGGGCCGGTGGTATTTTTTTTGTGCCTTGGAAAAGCGATACGCTATGTGCTTTTGGCCATCGTAACGCTGCAGGGTATGACGTGGTGGCACTAATTGGACTGAGTGAGTGACCTTTAATCGTCAACCATTACAATTATGCTTAATAAAATGATTATTACAGGCGGGAGGTCAATTTGATCCCGGACGTATCGCAGGCATTGTCCTGGCTGGAAAAAAATCCTCAGGCTCTTGAGGGGATTCAACGTGGTCTTGAACGCGAGACACTGCGCGTTAATGCGGATGGCACCTTGGCGACAACAGGCCATCCACAGTCACTGGGCTCAGCGTTGACCCACAAATGGATAACAACCGACTTTGCCGAAGCATTGTTGGAATTTATTACGCCTGTTGATGGTGATATTCAGCATATGCTGACCATCATGCGTGATGTTCACCGCTTTACGGCACGTGAAATCGGCGACGAACGCATGTGGCCGCTGAGTATGCCGTGCTATATCGAAAATGGTCAGGATATTGAGCTGGCGCAATATGGCAGCTCTAACATTGGCCGACTGAAGACGCTGTACCGCGAAGGGTTGAAAAACCGCTATGGCGCGCTGATGCAGACGATTTCCGGTGTGCATTATAACTTCTCGCTGCCCATGGCGTTCTGGCAGGCGAAGTGCGGTGATACCGATAAAGAGTCGGTCTCCGTAGGCTATTTCCGCCTGATCCGTAACTATTACCGCTTTGGCTGGGTGATCCCGTATCTGTTTGGCGCCTCACCGGCTATCTGTCCCTCATTCCTGCAGGGTAAACCTACCACGTTGCCGTTCGAGAAGACGCCGGGTGGTATGTACTATCTGCCGTATGCGACCTCACTGCGCTTGAGCGACTTAGGCTACACCAATAAATCGCAAAGCAATCTGGGGATCACGTTTAATAACCTCGACGATTACGTCACGGCCCTTAAACGTGCTATCAAAACCCCTTCTGAAGAGTACGCGAAGGTCGGCCTTGAGAAAGACGGTAAGTATTTGCAGATTAATACCAATATCCTGCAGATCGAAAACGAACTGTACGCACCGATTCGCCCGAAACGCGTGACCCGCAGCGGTGAAACGCCTTCAGAGGCTCTGCAGCGTGGTGGTATTGAGTATATCGAAGTGCGCTCCCTGGACATTAATCCGTTCACCCCCATTGGCGTGGATGAGCAGCAGGTACGCTTCCTGGATCTGTTTATGGTCTGGTGTGTACTGGCAGATGCGCCGGAAATGAGCAGCGATGAACTGTTGTGCACGCGAACAAACTGGAACCGTGTGATTCTGGAAGGACGCAAACCAGGCCTGACCCTGGGCATGGGATGTGAAGCCGAACAGTTCCCGCTTCAGCAGGTCGGTAAAGATCTGTTCAGCGATCTGAAACGTGTTGCGCAGATCCTTGATGGCCTTTATGGCGATAATCATTACGAAAAGGTCTGTGCAGAGCTGGTGGCAAGTTTTGATGACCCGGAGCTAACTTTCTCGGCACGCATACTGCGATCTATGCTTGATCAAGGTATCGGTGGGACAGGTAAGTCACTGGCAGATAGCTACCGTACCATGCTGCGCGAAGAGCCGTTGGAAATCTTGCGCGAAGAAGATTTCAGAAAAGAGTGCGATGCATCCTGGGCACGACAGAAAGAGGTCGAGGCGTCGGATACAGAAACATTCGAGGCGTTACTGGCAAGACACGCCTGACAGAAAAGAAAAAGGCCACATTACTGTGGCCAAAATATTCATCTCTAAATCAGGGATGATGATAACAAATGCGCGTCTTTCATATACTCAGACTCGCCTGCGTTCGAAGAGTTCATTTTATTTTTAAAAAAATCACTGTGGAGGTGACTAAATGCCATTGTTGGATAGCTTCACTGTCGATCATACCCGTATGGAAGCGCCTGCAGTCCGTGTTGCTAAGACTATGAACACGCCGCATGGCGACGCCATCACCGTATTCGACCTGCGTTTTTGTGTGCCTAACAAAGAAGTGATGCCTGAAAAAGGTATTCACACGCTGGAGCACCTGTTTGCTGGCTTTATGCGCGATCATCTCAACGGTAACGGTGTCGAAATCATCGATATCTCGCCGATGGGCTGCCGCACCGGTTTCTATATGAGCCTGATTGGCACGCCGGACGAAGCGCGCGTCGCTGACGCCTGGAAAGCGGCCATGGCCGACGTGTTGAAGGTGAAGGAACAGAACCAGATCCCGGAGCTGAACGTCTATCAGTGTGGCACATACCACATGCACTCTCTGGCTGAAGCGCAGGACATCGCCCGTCATATCCTCGACCGCGACGTACGCGTAAACAGCAATGACGAGCTGGCGCTGCCAAAAGAAAAACTGCAGGAACTGCACATCTAGTGCACCTTTTCCCTCTCCTGCGGGAGAGGGTAGGTCAGGTTTATTCAAACCGATGACAACAACCGTATCCTTTTCCTTCCAGCACCGTCCCTTCGTTCCCTATGCCCGTGATTATGCGCACGGGGAGAGCGAGCCGTGGCATCAGCATGACTGTGCGCAGTTGTTACATATCCTCAGCGGTGTGGTGCGTGTTGAGACCCGTTCTGGCTGTTGGGTGGTTCCACCGGGGCGTGGCGTTTGGTTACCGTCTGGCACGCAGCATGCTATTCGTGTTACCGGCGCGGTGGCGGCACGTACCCTGTTTATTGACCCTCTGGCGCGAGCGGATCTCCCGGCGTCATGTCAGATAGTGCAGATCACCCCGCTACTACGTGAACTGATTATCGCCTCCTTTTCTTTGCCGGAAATTTATCGCCCTGGCAGTCGTGACGAACGCATTTATGAACTGGTGCTGGATGAAATTCGTGGTATGCAGGTGTTGCCTTTCTACCTGCCAGAGCCGGAGAACGATGGCCTGAAAAAGCTTTGTCAGCAGATTCGGGAAGAGATTGTGCAGCCCTGGAGCAGTGCGCAGGCGGCCAGGCTGATGGGTATGAGCGAAAAAACCCTGAATCGCCATTTCCAACGGCAGACGGCCTTAACCTTTAGTGAGTGGGTTCGTCGGGCAAAATTGATGGAGTCACTGGTGCGACTGGCGCAGGGGCATTCCGTGCTGCGTGTGGCCCTCGATCTTGGTTACGGCAGTCACAGCGCGTTTACCGCGATGTTTCGCCGGGTAATGGGGATATCACCCAGCGAATATTACCGTGAACCTGAGGATTAACGCCCGTTGTTTAATGCATTCAACAGTGCCTGTAACGATGCGCGAGCCACGTCATTATCGACTCCTACGCCCCAGTGACCGGATCCATCCGGGAAAAGACAGTGAATGTAAGCGACAGAGCGACTGTCGCTGCGCTCGCCAAGCGTATGTTCGTGATAATCCTTAATGCTGAACGGTTTATTCAGTAAATGGCTCAGTGCGCTGGCTGCGGCCGAAAGTAGCCCGTTCCCCTGCCCTTCCAGTTGGCGTTCGATGCCCTCGTGGGTAAGCGTTGCCTGTAACCGTAACTGACCGTCCTTATGACTTTCGCTTTTGTAATTAACCAGCGCCATCGGCGGCTGCGCCATCAGCCCGTAGCGTTCCCGAAAGAGTTGCCACAACGCATTTTGCGTCATCTCCTGACCGTGCGTGTCGGTTTCACGCTGGACGTGCTGGCTAAAATCCTGCTGCAAGGCACGGGGCAATTTTAACCCATGGTTTTGTTCAATCAGCCAGGCGCTGCCGCTTTTACCTGACTGGCTATTTACGCGGATCACGGCTTCATAGCTACAGCCAATATCTTGCGGATCGACCGGCAGATAAGGCATCTCCCAGCGGTCGCCAGCTTTGCGGGCATCAAAGCCTTTTTTGATAGCGTCCTGATGCGAGCCGGAAAACGCCGTATAGGCCAGTCTTCCTGCCCATGGATGACGTGGATGTACGGGTAACTGGTTACAGCTTTCCACCACCTCAACCACCTGTTGCATGTTACTGAAGTCCAGCTCTGGTGAGACGCCCTGGCTGTAGAGATTCATGGCCAGCGTAACCAGGCAGACGTTCCCGGTGCGCTCGCCGTTACCAAAAAGACAGCCTTCGACACGATCCGCCCCCGCCAGCAGCGCAAGTTCCGCGCAGGCAACGCCGGTGCCGCGGTCGTTATGCGGATGTACGCTAATACAGACCGCTTCACGTCGGGTAAAGTGGCGACAAAAGTATTCAATCTGATCGGCATAGACATTCGGCGTATTCACTTCCACGGTGGCAGGCAGGTTAATGACCATTGGGCGTGAAACGCCAGGCTGCCAGACATCGGCCACCGCCTCACAAATCTCCAGCGCAAACTCGGGCTCGGTAAAACAGAAGGTTTCCGGCGAGTATTCGTATTGCCAGTGGGTCTGGGGATTCGCTTCACAGAGTTGCCGAATAAGCCTGGTTGAACGGACGGCAAGCGCAATGATATCGGCTTTTTCCATCCCGAATACCAACTTACGGAACAGCGGTGCGGTGGCGTTGTAAAGGTGGACGGTAGCGCTGTGGGCCCCTTTCAGTGATTCAAAGGTTCTGCGGATCAAGTCTTCCCTCGCCTGGGTGAGCACCTGAATAGTAACACTCTCAGGGATACGTTTTTCTTCAATCAACTGGCGAACAAAATTGAAATCAGTTTGTGAGGCAGAGGGAAAAGCCACTTCGATCTCTTTAAAGCCGCAGCTGAGCAGTAAATCCCAGAATTGTAGCTTTCGCGCACTGTCCATTGGCTCGGCCAGCGCCTGATTACCGTCGCGAAGGTCAGTAGAAAGCCAGCGGGGAGCCTGTGTTAATTGTTTGTCAGGCCAGCGGCGATCGGGTAAGGCAATCGGCTGATGAGGTTGATATTTTTGCGCGGGATTTTGCAGCATGACGTGCTCCTGTTGTTTTTTTCTATCGTGCGGGGAATTTCAGTGTGCTGCTTTAGCGAAACTGACAGAAGCTGTCGCGATTTAGACAATGATGCCCTAAAAGCGAGTAAATGTTTCCTGTTAATATAAAAGGTAATGACATAAACTTTTATTAAGTCTGGATAATTTAAAAAAACTTATTGGCTTGAAGAATAAGTGCAAGTTATCAATATTTAAATTGAATAAAAACAATTGCGAGACACTTTCCATTTTTAATGCATTTAATCAGCTTGGGTTGTTATTTTTAAAATGGCGTGATACTTTTCGATTTTACGTCTTTTCATTTGAAAATTTTCAGGGCGTTATGCATTTATTTTTTTAATAAACATTTAAAAATGTAATGTAATAATGTGAGGTAATTATGCGGTCATTTCACTATGGATTGTGTTTGATTCTGTTTTCTTGTGAATTAACTGGATGTGCCCGTAATAAGCAGGCAGGTACGCCTCAGGTTCCTCAGAAGAAACACAAAGAGTTGCAATGGGTTCAGATAGTTACTGCACCACACTCCCTCGATAATCCAACCTTTAAGAACTATCAGCAACAATTCAGTATTATTAATAATAACTACGAAATCTATAAAAAGAATCAATCTCTTATTGAAGGTAACTCAGCTGAAATTATCAAGCTCGAACTGAATAACAAAATCAATGTTGAGTGTGCTCGTGACCGTAGTGCCTTCTTCACGAGTATGGCGAAGCGTGCCAATGAACTGAATAAATTATGAAAAAAACATTGTCTATTCTCGTAATATTATTGTGGTCAGTCTTTCCTGTCAGTATTCATGCTGAAGCACTGTTATTAATAGATCACCTTAAACAAGAGGGAATGTTGATTCCTGAGTCCGGTGCGATCTTTAATAGTACAAGTGACGCGTCAGAAAATACCTCACCACCTTCTCCCCTCATTTTCTCTGGAGCACCGTCTGCCTCCGCGCCGGCGGGGCAAAACGTTACGCCAGCGCCACATTCAGACGTTGAGCCGTCATCAAATAAAGAGGTAATAAAACTCAAACGACAACTCAGCAAGGTGCGCAAGGAATTACAGACGATAACATATCAGTACCGTGCGCTGGCGGCAGCGCAGCCTCGCCCTGCAACGGAACTGGCGGCCTCTTTCCGTGAAGAAAATAAACAGTTGCAGCAGCAATTGATGGCGGCAGAAAAGCAGATTACTGAAATTACCCGGCGCTATGAGAAGCAGGAAAAACAGTACGTAACGCAAATAGAAACGTTAAAAGCTAACGTAGCCAGCCACGCACCGGTTGCCGCGCAAGCGGCTGGGGATAAATCTGCCTTTCAAGAGCTGAGGGCAGCGCTTGCCGCCAGGGATGCCGAGATTGCTCAATTAACCGCGACCTTATCCGCAGCTAAGAAACAGGGCAGTGAACGGGACGAAACGCTTGCGCAAATCAACACGGAGCATTCGCAATCAGCTAAGCGACTGGCAACGCTCGAAGCGGATCTTAAAACCGCCGCAGAGGCACTGGAAAAAGCAAAAGAACCTGCATTCTCTCTCAAGAAAAATCCCTCGGAGGAAATGCGCGTCAATTATGCCTCCGGCGTCTACTACGCGGCCAGGGCACGCTACGAAATGAAAGCAATTGAACAGGCAGGGTTTACGTTTTCTGCCAAAGCCCTACAGCAAGGGATTAAAGACAAGCTGAATGGCACATTGCAGCTTAGTGAAGAAGAGATCGGTAAAATACTGGCCAATATCGACCGCAAGGTAGCAGAAGTGCATGGCCGCGAGAGCGAAAGTAACCGGCAAAAAAGTGAACAGTTTGTCGCTCAGGCTGCGAAAAGAAAGGGGGCGGAAAAAGCCATAAATGGCGTTGTCTATCAGGTCGTGAAGAAAGGCACTCTCCCCTTACTCACTCCGAACGATGTGATTCGTTTTAGGCTGGACGAGAGAATCAGTACTGGAAAAATGATTTCGAAAGGTGAAATCCGTGCCGGGCAGGTCGGTAGGCTTCCCGATTTAATGCAGCAGGGTGTGCGACGTTTGGGCGTCGGTGGGAAGATAAAAATCACCGTGCCATGGCAACTGGCGTATGGCGAACAGGGTATCCCCGGAACCGTACCACCGGGAGTGGCTTCGGAACTGACCATTGAGGTCACAGGAATCAATAAATAGTTCGCATTAAAAAGCGCCTCCGGTCTGGAGGCGCTCATGGGTTATGCGTCTGTTACCCGATACTCAACGCAGTGTGCTTCATCAGGCTGAGGAACCTCAAGCTTACCCGACATGCGCAGAATAACCTCTTCCGGCACCGCATGCTGGCGATTGGCATTCTGCATTTTCCATTGCGGCCAGGGCACTTCCAGATAGACGATTTTTACTCTCGCACCGTAGGCCGTAAACAGGCTGATAAGCTGAGTTCGCAGCTGCCGGGTGATGTTAGTGGCATTCCAGACGAAGGGCGTTTTTTGCCGAAGCAAAACACGCGCATCCTCTTTTGCTGCCTGAACAACGCGCCCGGTTGCGGTGCGATCGCCAGGGTTTACCCCCAGCCGCCTGCGAATATCATCCAGACTGATAACGGCCATGCCCTGACAATGTTCACTGATATAGCGGTCTTTGCCCATTCCAGGTAAGGCGCTGAGCAACGTCACCTCAAATTGCTCACTCTCCCAGGGAACGAAATCTGCCGGGCTATTCTCGTGGGTCAGGTAGTGCCATCGCGCCGTGTCAGAAGCAAAAGGACGTGCTTGTCCCCAACATTGCTGCTCCTGACAAAACAGCTCGAACAAAGCAATACGGTCGAGCATCTCCTGCTTATCCTGGCAATGACGTCCTTCCATGTCGGCACGCGCGAGCAATGCCAACAGTCGGGTATCAACGCGCATGGCGGCACTCAGCAGTAAGCGCTCCGGGGCAGGGCGTTCGAGCAGCCACAACGGGAGGCCGTGCAGGCGAACCAGCGCCGCGATTTGCTCACGCAGGGCAAAGGGAGTGGGGATATCACGCCATAAAATCTGCCTTGCGGTGAGTTCACCTTTGCGTGCATGCCCTGGGGAGTGAATGCGTCCCTCTTCGTCCTGGTGGGTGGTGCTGCGCTTTTCGACATCATGGAGGAGTGCCGCCGCCCACATCATCTCCTGCTGCTGGAGTGGGAGTTGCTGGTACGCATCCATCGCCGTTAAGGCATCAAGCACCATTCCGGTATGGACCCCCACGTCACCTTCTGCGTGATGGAACGGATCCTGTGGCACCCGATGCATCTCATCCACCCAGTTAAATCGCAGGCGGAGTGCAGGCCAGCGTTTGTCTTCACTCATCTGCCAGATCATCGCGGGCCTCCTTGTGTAAACTCATAGGCCATGCGGGCTCGATGCCAGTTACGTTTCCAGTGTTCAGTGGTTTTCACGTGGTTTTTGCGCACAAACTTAAAGACATTATGAGCAAAATCCTCCACTGGAAATTCTTCGCTGTTGCGACTGACCACCCCTTCCAGGGTGCAGGGGGTACCGGTCTGGGTATCCCAGGGATCAAACGCCCCCTTGCCAGTCGTCAGGGCCAGAAATTCACGTTGCCAGCGCTTCTCATCGCTGCCAGGCTGCGGGCCTGCCAGTTCCGGTACGCAAGGGAAATCAAACAGGGCGGCGTAAAACTTCACCTCTTCCCAGCTTAACCACATATCCTTACAGCGGACGGCGAACAGGAAGAAATCCTGTTCCAGAGCGTGATACTCGATGGAGTGAACCGCGTAAAGATTCTCACCAAAGAGTTCGAGCTCGCCGAGATCGTTTTTCAGCAATTGCCAGCGCTGGCGAATTTTGTGTGTCCATGCGGACTGGGTAGGCGCGGCATGAGAGCGCGCAAAAACGCCGTAACGGTTCAGGCAGTTATTCTCACCGTCCAGCTTTTCCGTATGTACCAGCGAGGAGATCGCCTGCAAATCGCGCCAGTAATGGGCGTTGATGCGGTCGTCGCTGGTGGTGCCTGGGGAGAAGGGATAGTGCCAGGTTCTCCCATATTTTCGTTGCGAATTCATGATAATCCATTATTTTTGTTTGTTTATTGTTCGCCCGCGCGGCGTGCGAATACCGGGTTAAGTGGGTTGAATGATGTGAGGATGAAATTCACCCGCAAAGAGGGTGGACGACGTCAGAGGGATAACAACCTGAGCGCGTGGCTCAGAACCGGGTTAGGGTGAATGGAAGATTTCGGGGCGGGCGTAAAGATACACCCGTTATGATGATAAAACAACCACCTGCGAAAAGGGGTATAAAAAAGGGATCCGTAGATCCCTTCATGTAACAATAATAAAGCTTAGTGCGCACCGCCTCCGCCGCCGCCGGTACCAAACGGTGGCCGGGCAAACCACACCAGTCCCAACAGCAGCAGAAACACGCCTGCTGACACCCAGAAAATCTCATTGGCAGAAATAATCAGCCCCTGATTGGTAATCTGTTGGGCAATCCAGCCTGACGCCTGCTGCTGTGACATCCCCATTCCCTGCAGCTGGTTATACATCTCCTGCGCGTTAGGATTATAGGGATTCACCGATTCCGTAAGCTGTGCATGGTGCATCGATTCACGATTTGTCCAGAGCGTGGTGGTGATGGAGGTCCCAATCGAACCGGCCAGCGTACGGGCAAAATTCGACAGACTTGATGCCGCCGCCAGTCGCTCCGGTGGCAAGCCTGAGAGGGTAATGGTGGTCAGTGGCATAAAGAAGCAGGCCACCGCAAAGCCCTGAATAAACTGCGGCCACGCCGAGGCACCAAAATCCATCCCTGGCTCGAACGTGTATGCACGCCAGTAGAAGCAGACGGCATACATGATGAAGCTGAAGGTCACCAGACGGCGCATATCCAGCTTATGTGCGAAGCGGCCAATGATCGGTGACAGCAGTACCGGGATGATCCCGACCGGCGCTGACGCCAGCCCTGCCCAGGTCGCGGTGTAACCGTATACCTCCTGCAACAGCTGCGGTAACAGCACAATCGCGCCGAAGTAAAGCATATAGGCGAGGCTGATGCACAGACACCCGATAGTGAAGTTTCGCGACTTAAACAGGGACAAATCCACGATCGGGTTGTCGTCAGTCAGCTCCCAGACGATGAGGAAGCACAGAGACACCACCGCCACAATGGTGAGGATGATTATCTCTTTCGAGTTGAACCAGTCCAGCTCCTTGCCCTGGTCAAGCATCACCTGCAGACTGCCGATGCCGAGCACTAACAGTGCGAGGCCTACACCATCGATGCGACGTTGCTCGGTTCGCGTTTCACGTCCGCGCAGGGATTGCAGCGTCAGCGCCACCACCAGGATACCAATGGGGACGTTGATGAAGAAGATCCAGCCCCAGTGGTAGTTATCGCTGATGTAGCCACCCAGAATCGGGCCACAGATGGGTGCCACGATAACGGTCATCGACCAGAGCGCCAGCGCGATAGAGCGCTTGGCGGGAGGGTAGTTACTCAGCAACAGGCTTTGTGACAGAGGGATCAGCGGCCCGGCCACAATCCCCTGAATGACACGGAAGAAGATCAGCATATTCAGGCTGTTCGACACGCCGCATGCCCATGAAGCAATGGCAAAGGCGACCGTTGACCAGAGGAACAGTTTGACCTCACCCACCCGTTTCGCCAGCCAGCCGGTGATGGGGATGGAAATGGCGTTGGCTACCCCGAACGAGGTGATGACCCAGGTGCCCTGGCTCAACGACGAGCCAAGGTTACCCGCTATGGTCGGGATCGCCACGTTGGCAATGGTGGAATCCAGCACCTGCATGAAGGTCGCCAGTGAAAGCGCGATGGTCATAATGACCAGTTGCGCGCCTTCGAGCGGTTTTCTCTGTTGCATTTGCACCTCAGATTAACCCGCGTTGGCTTTGACGATCTCTTCGATCAAGGTGTTAACCGGTTCAAGGTTCAGCTCACGAGCGTTACTTTCGTAGGCCGGGCTGGTGCGTACCTGGCTTGCCAGCACCTGACCGTCACGCTGGGTGGTGTCGACAGACACCAGTGAGGAGAGACCGATACGCAGCGGATGTTCGCTCAGCTGTTTTTCATCCAGCTCGATACGTACCGGCAGTCGCTGCACAACCTTAATCCAGTTACCGGTGGCGTTCTGTGCGGGCAGCAGCGAGAAGGCGCTGCCGGTGCCCATATCCAGGCCCACCACTTTACCGGTGTACTTCACCTCATCGCCGTAAATGTCACTGATGACGGTTGCCGTCTGACCAATACGCATATGTGCCAGCTGGGTTTCTTTGAAGTTGGCATCGACCCACAGACCGGTGGCGGGAACCACGGCCATCAGCGCTGTCGTCGGGCTAATTTGCGCGCCAGGCTGAACCGCACGGCGGGAGACATAGCCGGTTATCGGGCTAACAATTTTGGTTCGTTGCAGGGCAAGCCAGGCGTTACGTACCTCAGCGGCGGCCTGTTTTACGGTCGGCTGATCTTCCAGACGGGTATCCATGATCATCGCCTGATTGGCGTTGTACTGTTGGATAGCGACGTCCAGTTGCGCTTGCGCACTGGTGACGGCATCACGGGCGTGTTGCAGCTCTTCGCGACCAATCAAATTGGCGCTACCGAGCGGAACACGACGGTTAAAGTCAGTCTGGGCCTGAGCAAGTGCGGTTTTTTGCAGCTCAATACTCGCCTGCAACTGCTTGCTGTTGATCATCAACTGGCGGGTTTGACGCACGCTGGAGGCCAGGGCGGTCTGGGCTTTTTCAAAAGCCTGCTGAGCATCGGTGGCATCCAGTGTCACCAGTACATCACCCTGTTTGACATAATCGGTGTTGTCAGCCCAGACTTTCGTCACGCTGCCCGAAACCTGCGCCATGATCTGAACCTGGTTCCCTGCCACGTAGGCGTCATCCGTCTCTTCGAAATGACGCACCACTAAAAACCAATAAATCCCATATGCCACGGCAATAACAATAAAGAGCAAGGTCAGCAGAAGAAGGGCGCCTTTGCGTTTGCCTTTCTTTTTGACCGGTTGCTGCGGGGTTGTACTCTCCGCATTTGCGCTCATGTTTTTCTCCACGATCTTATTTTTTTCTTATCGGCCATAGCCGACCGGTTTTGTCAGAAAGGCCAGCAGTTTTACGTGCCGGCCTGTCAGCATTCTTTTTATTAATCTGGATGGTCGGGCAGCGTCAGCCTTAGCGCAGCGCCTCTAAAATGGCACCGTCTTCGTCCATTTGATCAAGGCGTGTAAGAAGCTTGCGGGTGATGTTCTCGAGCTGACCCTTCTCGTCATTGCTCAAAGACGACCAGAGTTGATGCAGGCAATGATGCTGCGGAGGCAGTACCTGGCGTAAGAATTCATGGCCTTTGTCGGTCAGTTGCAGATGCAGACAGCGGCGGTCGTTGTTGCTTTCACGGCGTTCAATCCAGCCGCGTTTTTCCAGCTCGTCGGCAATACGGGTCGCGTTGGTGCGTGAGGACCCCAGCGCACTGCTCAGCTCAGAAGGCTGAATACTGTGATTTTCCTGCGACTCCAGGGTGATTAACGCCATAAACAGTGTTTCGTTAATCCCTTGAGCTTTCAGCATTTTATTGCGATTTTCCAGCAGTTTTCCCTGCATATGCATACACAGGCGAGTCAGCAGAATTTCCTGGAATGGGAAATCCTCGTAACGGCTGGCGCGGAATTTTAGCATTTGTTCAATGGGTGTAAACGAACTATCCATTTGGGCATAACCTCATTAATTGCAGTCGATATAGTAACGACAGTGACAAATAAAGTAAATGTATTATTTTGTGGAATACATTTGCTTTAGCTATGGAACTGTCAGCAGTTTCCAGGCGATTCCGTAAGCGAGGGCACTGAGTAACGTCGGAATGATGATGCTACGCGTTTTCCAGAAACTCAGTCCGAGAACGGCGAAGCCAATGATTGTCGGGAGCAGTCTACGGCTGTCATGGATCACCTCCGGTGCCGTTGATACCACCAGTAAGGCGCAGATAGACGCGATACCAATGGTGTCCAGTAACACGCCGGCCACGCCACGTTTGCCCGGGCGCGACTGCCCGGCGTGTAGCCTTAATGGCAGGTAGCGAAAGAGATAATTGACGCCGCCGACCAACAGCCCAAGCAGCAGGACATCCTCACGCATCGGGTGCCCCCTGATAAAACGCCTGCACCAGCGCCGTCAGGCAGCCGCACACAATACCGGCCATGATGGCAACAGGAATGGAAAATAACGTGACGCCTGCCAGCGCACCGAGCAGCGAGGCGGTGACGCTGAGGCTCTGATTACGCTGAAAAGAGGCCAGCAGGAAACTTAAAAACAGCGCCGGGAGCATGAAACCTAATGCGGATTCCACAGCCGGGTAACCGTCAAGCAGGCCATTACCCGAAAAAGCGCCGAGAACGGTACCGAAGACCCACGAGAGCCACGCACAAAGCGCAATGCCCGCCATCCAGTTTTCACTCCAGCGGCGATTGTCGCGCACCAGTTTAGCGGTGGCGGCGGCAAAAACTTCATCGGTGAGGCCAAAGGCCCACAGCGCCGTTTTGGATTTTTTTAACGGTTGCAGGATGCGGCTACGCAGCGACGGGCCGTACAGGACGTGGCGCACGTCCATGGCCATCACGGTCAGTGCGGCAATCCACAGCGAACTGCCTGCGGCGAGCATGGCCGTAATAACAAACTGACTGGCACCGGCGTAGATGATGCAGGAGAAGAAGACGCTCTCAAGAGGCGTGAAGCCGAGTCGGGTGGCGTTCAGTCCGAACGCAAAAGCCACGGGAACGTAACTTAATACGATGGGGAGGCTATCTTTGAACCCTTCAATAAAGGTGGCACGTGAGGCGGGAACGGACTCCGTGGTTATGTCTGAACTATCCATAGTCTGTGTTAAATATCACCCACGTTAAAATCACCGGGATAAATAGTGTATTAACCTTAACAGACTAAGGGGCGCCTTAACACCCCGGTTTTTTGGTGATCGCCGTCATCCTGAGCGCGATTTTATTCTGCGTTTGGCTGTCGGTGGTAGCCTCGCCACCAGACCAACAGGTTAAGGGCAGCGAAACTCCCGCCTGCTATGCTTACCCCTGTCCAGCCTGCGTGCTGCCATGCTGAAGCAGAAATTAACGATCCCGCCGCGCCACCAATAAAGTAACTGGTCATATAGCCTGCGGTGAGGCGGTTGCGGG